>NZ_SMKT01000133.1 GCF_004348735.1 Actinomadura sp. KC06 | reverse complement strand
GCCCCGCGCGGCCCGCGGCCCCGCCCCCGTACCTCCCGGGACGGGGCCGCGCCCCGCGTCCCCCTGACGCTCAGCGGACGTCAGGGGGACGCGCCATTTCCCAGAGGTGCGCTCGGCCTCGCGACGCGACCAGGTCGGCGCGAGCGCCACGCTCAGCGGGAAGCCCGCGCCGCCGATTACGAACGACGCCTCACGAATTAGAGGCCTCGTAGGTCACTGGGCCTATTGGACGATGATGGTTCTGGTTGCGCGGGCGGCGGGGGAGCCGGTGCAGTGGGGCGTCTGGCCGGTGAAGATCAGGGTGGTGCCGCATCCCTCGTCGTCGGTGACGGTGAGGGTGGCCTGGTAGGTGCCGGGACGCCGGTAGACGTGGGTCGGGGTCGGGCCGCCGTCCTGGAGTGCGGCGCCGTCGCCGAACGTCCAGTCGTAGCGGGCGATCGTGCCGTCGGGGTCGGCGGACCCGGTGCCGTCGAAGCGGACGGTGCGGTCGGACACCTTGGTCTGGAAGGCCGCCTTCGGCCCCTGGTTGGGTGGGACGGAGACGCCCTGGAACGTGGGGTTGCGGCCGCCGGTCGGGAACGGTGAGCCCGCGAGCTGGCGGAGCACGCCGGTCTTCCCGATGTCGAAGGCGGCCAGGTCGTGGGTCTCGAAATTGCCCACGTAGAGTCTCCGGCCGTCGCGGCTGGGGGTGATTCCCACGGACGCCCCGGCCGATTCGAATGGCGATCCCGGAACGGGTCGCAGCGCGCCGTCACGTCCTATCGAGAAGGCGGTCACGTTTCGGGTGACGGTGGTGTCGTGGTTCGGGCTCGTGACGTAGAGGTGCCGGCCGTCGGGCGTGACCGCCGCGTCCTCGGGGAAGACGGCGGTGGGGAATGGAGAGCCGGGGACGGACGAAAGGCTCCCGTCATTGGCGATGCGGAAGCCGTACACGACGTCCGATCCGGTGCTCGCGACGTAGATGAAACGGCCGTCCGGCGTGATGTCGGATCCGTTTCCGCCGGAGCCGACCGGGACCGGCGGTGCCAGGGTGCGCTTCAGGCCGCCGTCGGGCTGGACGGCGAATACGACCATGACGTCCGCGCGTCCCTTGGCGGGGAGGCCGTGGCTGACGAAGACGAAACGTCCGTCCGCCGAGGCCGAAACGGTTCGCGGTTGGGGCGCTCCTGTGGGCACCGGTTTGCCGATGAGGTGGGGCTTTCCGTTCGCGTCGATCGCCAGGGCTGACACCGTGCCGGATTCAAGATTGGCGGTGTAGAGCGTCTTGCCGTTCGGGGCTATGGCGATGCCGAAAGGTACCTGTCCGTCGACTGGGGTCGGCTCGCCCAGCGGGCTGAGTTCGCCGCGCTCGTCGACGTCATATCCGGAGATCGTGTCGTCGCCGCCGTTGGCCGTGTAGGCCCTGCGTCCGTCAGGTGTGAACACGAAACCGCGCGGCATGGTGCCCGTCGCCACGAGGTCGCCGACCGGGGTGGGACGCCCCGTTGTCGGATCGAGCGTGAAAGTTGCGATGTCGTTGGAGAACAGATGCAGCACGTACAGCGCGTTGCGGCGACTTGGCTCTTCACCATCCGTTTCCGCCGAGGCGGATGATTGGACGAGCGGCAGTGTCATTACGACTACGCTCAGTAAGCAAACTAGGGCGCGCCTTCGACCCTTCATTGATCGACCTTCCCTCGTCATCTGTGACTTTGTTAATGGTCACGAAAAGCAGGACGCTCCGGTTCAATGCAAGGCGGGCGCGGCCGCCGGAAAGATCATTCTTGGCCGGTATTGATCAGGCTGAGGGCGGTCGAGCCAGACCCGCCGTCGTCCGCCAGGGGCTTCGGGCGCACCAGAGGACGACCGAGATGGCCCTCGGGGTGTCCATAATGCCGCCGGTGGCCGCATTATGGCTGTATGAGCGATGGCGAGCGGGACCACGAGCACGCGGCGGACCGGTGGCGAACCCTTCCCCCGCACACCCGGCTGGAAGACACGGTGGCCGGGCATGAGGTCCCGCCCAAGCCCCAGGTGATCGCCGATCCGAGCAGCACGGAGGTCGACGAGGCCACCCGATACCCCGTCTGACCTGGGGTCTCGCCCTGGCATCTCGGTGGGATCTTCAACAGGGAATGACGTCGGGTTTGCGACGCGGTCGGTAGCGTAGGAAGGGTGTTCGGCCAGCGCAAGACGTGTATCCAGGTCGTCAAGGGCCGGACGCACGACGCGGCGAGCCTGCGCGAAGCCTCCGACCGCTGGTACCGGGAGGTCGCTCCCGGCGCCCGGGGGTGGCTGGGCAGCACCGGCGGGGTGACCGACGACGGCGTCTACTTCAACCTGATGCGCTTCGACTCTCCGCGCGCGGCCCACCGCAACGACCGGCGGCGCCAGCAGGGACAGTGGTGGGACGAGGTCAGCGACCTGTTCGAGGGCGAGGTCACCGTCGAGGAGACCACCGACGTGGAGACGTTCGGACGGGGCGGCTCGGACGAGGCGGGCTTCGTCCAGATCCTGCAGACGCACGTCCGCGACCGGGAGGCGGTGCGTCCGTTCGTGCCCGAGGAGGCCCAGCGGACGCTGGCGCGGCTGCGGCCCGACATGATCGGCGGCATGTTCTGCGTCCACCCCGACGGCTCCTGCACCGGCGTGGCCTACTTCACCTCATGGGAGGCCGCCCGTGAGGGCGAGCGCACGGAGATGCCGCCGGACTACAAAGCCTGGCGCGACGAGCAGATGACCCATTTCGACCAGGAAGCCGTCTTCTACGACCTCCGCGAATTCTGGCTGCAATCCCCATGACTGCGGAAGTACCTGCCCGAACGACCTCCGAGGTGTGCTCGGGCAGGTACTTCATCTGCGAGTGGTGCAGCCGGTGCTGTCATAGCCCCGGTGGAGGGTTTCGGGAAGGTCAGGGGTTTTCGACGCCGATCCAGTTGATGTGGAAGTTGTATTGCTGGGCGTGCGAGGGCTCAACGCGCTGATCGCTCTTGTGGTGCTGCAGGTAGACGCGGAAGCCGGTGGGTGTCGGGGTGTAGATGGCGCTGGCGCTGAGGTAGTCCCACATGGTGCCATCGCCGCCTAGCGAGGCGATGTAGATGGGAGTGCCGGTGAACTCGGCCGAAGAGGTGTCGACGTCGATGTAGATGTTGTCGTAATAGATCTCCCAGCCCTGTCCGGGCGGGGTGCTGCCGAAGCCGATACGGGGAGCGGGCATGGCGTTGGTTCCTTCCTGACGCGGCAGGCCGGGGCCGTGCTCGAACCGGCCGATGATGGTCCTGTTCATCACCAAGTGTGGCGATCCGATCACCCAACGTGCTAGGTGTCGCGCTTCGCCCGCCTCGTCGCACCGGGGGCACCACCAAGGGGATCGCGGCCCGCCTCATCCGCAGTTCCGAACCGTCGACGCCCGTCTCCGTAAACTCGCCATCACGTCCCGCTGCCAACTACGTACCTTCCCGAACTCCACGCCCGGGCGGTGCGTCAGTTCCGTACCAGGACGAGTTGTGCCCGCTCTGATCGGCCGCCTGTGTCGGGTGTCAGCGCGATTAGTGCGCTTACCGTGCTGCGAAGCAGTTGCGACGTCTCCGGGTGGGAGGTCGTCTCTTCGAGAGTCAGCACCGCCAGGAGACAGGTGACCGCCGACACAAGATCGCTCTGCCGGATCGGACGGCTCCTGACCGAAAGCGGACGGACGAATTCCAGCGCGCTCGAAATCAAGACGTCCGAGCCACGAGAACTGGACTGCGAAAGTTCTCCCGCGAGAGTCAACGCCCTGATCGGATCGTCGGCAGGCGACGAGAAGGCGGCGGTGTTCAGATGGTCCTGGAAACGTCCGAACGACGCGATCACTTCTCCTCTCCGGTACACGGGGGTCACCCGATTCTCAGCCGAGGGCTCGGCGAAATGACGCGCGAGCTGGTTGCAGGCCATGCCCAAACCCATCACGACGTCCGTCCCGACCGACCACGCGGCGGCGCGGGCGAAGGCCAGGTCGCACGCGAGGTCGGCGCCGCGGCTCATGGCCCGTGCGGCGTCCACGGCGCTCGCCTGGGCGGCGGACTCGATCCGGGTGTGCCGGAGCGCGGTGGCGTAACCCCTTGCGGTGGGGCAGACGCGCGATTCGCGGTACAGGGCGTCGGTGAGAGCGCCACGGGCGATGTCGGCAGCGGAAAAGCTGCGGAGGAGGAATCCGAAGTCGTCTTTCCGGGCGAGGTCGAAGGCGAACTGGAGGTGGAGGCCGTGGGCGTCGGCGTCCTGGGCCAGGAGGTCGCGGAGCAGTTCGCCGAGCGCGTCGATGTGGTCGGGATCGTGGTCAGTGTCCTGGGTGCCGCTGATATCACGGGTGAATGCGAGGACGAGTTCGCTGGTTCTGTCGAGCAAGAGGCGGAGGGAGCGGCTCGCCCAAGGGGGCAAGTGCACCGTGGTGGCCTGGTCGAGGACGACGGCTATCGCCTGGCTGAGGGCTTGGTTCAGGACGGGGACATCGGCGGGGAGGCCGGCGGAGTCGACCTCGCGAACAAGATCGACCACCGCGGAGAGGGCGCTCTCGATGGAAGGGTCGGGGAAGCCGCGGGCCCGATGGAGATCAGTGGCCAGTTCCCGGGCCGACTCCACTGAATGTGCGGGATTCCAGTTGAAGACATGGCTGTGACCTAATGCGCGCTCGCGGACGAGGCAGCGGTATTGCGAAAGAGCGCAGGTGAGTTCGTAGGCGACGTCGATGAAGTACAGGAGCTGATGGAAGAGATTGCCGCTATCACGGGGAGCCGCGTAGGCCAGGAGGTGAGAGAACGGAACGTCGGAGCGCGGGACGAGGAGCCTGAGCACCAGCTGGAGGTGGTCGAGGATCAGGGTCGGGTAGCCGGCGATCTGGCCTTGGGTGGGCTCAAAGGGATGACGCGCCGACTCGCCGAGGATGAACTGCGGGCCACGGAATTGGTCGTCACCGTCGGCGTACAGGATCGGTGCCGCTCCTGAGTACCGGCCGCTGTCGAGAGCCTGACGGGCTTCCGTGGGCGTGGGCAGCCGGTGGTTGGCGCCGTCGCTGAACAGGTAGTTGAGCCAGAGGAGGAACTTCTCGATATCCGCTGACAACGGATTGCCGGTAATGGCCGGGACGTCGGTGTCGCGGGCATAGCGGTGCCAGAGGTCGTCGGGGACGGGCCGGGCGCAGATCAGCGTGCCGTTGTCATCGATGGTGTAGGTGTCCTGGAGGGCGCGGGCGGCGGCGACGCCGTCCAGCAGGCGGATCTCGTCGGGGTCGCTGGGGGTGACGGTGAGAAGCCGGTCGAGTTCGGCCCGGAGCGGGGGATCGAGTTCGCGGGCCTCGCTCGCGCAGGCGTAGGCCAGATGGAGCGCGGTGACGGTACGGGCGGCCAGGCACGCCTCGACGACCGGGCTGGCGTCCGCGCGCGCGGCCCAAAGGAGGGTGGTCTCTCGCCACCAGGCGTCACTGACGTTGTCCATCAGGACCTGGCGCCGGGACGCGTGCCCTGGGACGAGCGCGGCCGCCAGGTACTCCTGCAAGGTGAGGTGGGCGAAGCCGTACCGCCCGTGCTGATGCTCAAGCAGCAGGCCGCTGCGCCTGACGCGGGTGAGGAACGCCTCCGGGGTGACGTCGGGGGCGGTGCGTTGCAGCACCGGCCGGATCGCGCGCGCCGCCTGCTCGATGGGGATGTCGCGCAGGTGGTTGCGCATCATGTGCCATGCCAGTTCCTGGACGATGCGTTCCTTCCGCTCGCCGCTCAGGCTCTCCAGCTCGTGGTCGGGGAGGTTCTTCGCCTCCTGGCGGCGGTGCAGCAGGACCTGGCACACCTCCTCGTAGAGGGCGGCCCGGCTGCCGGGCAGGCTGCCGCGGTACCGGTGCACGTTGGCGATCATGGTGAGCAGCAGCGGGTTCGCGGCCAGGTCGTAGAGGGAGGGACGATCGCCGATCCGATGGAACAGGTCGTCGGCGGCCTGGGCCGCGATCCGGTCGATCTCTTCGGCGGCGCCGTCCCGGGAACGGTGCTCGATGGCCCGGTACCAGGCGTGCAGGAAGGCGCGGATCTGCCCGCTGGTGAACCGCTGCACCTGCAGGACGTCGGCGCGCGTCAGCCGGTTCGCGTCGTAGCCCAGCGGACGGGACGTGACCACGAAGGCGTTGCCCGGATAGCGGCTTATCTGCTCCTCCACCCACCGCACCACGCGGCTGCGTTGCGCGGTGTCGGCGACCTCGTCCAGGCCGTCCAGCAAGACCACGCACTGGCCCCGCGCGAGGCGCCGCTCCAGCCACTCGGCCGGGACCGTGTTGCCCAGCCACGGGGCGTCCGCCGCGATCCGCGCCAGGTTCTCCGGCTGCCCGGACTGGATCGCCTCGACATGGTCGCGCAGGTACAGCAGGACCGGAAGCGGCCCGCGGCGCCACCACCGCTGTTCGGCCAGTTCCAGTGCGGTGTAGCGGGCCAGCGTCGTCTTACCGGACCCCGCCGCGCCCAGTACCGCGAGGACGCGGCCAGCGGTCAGGAAGGACGCGAGCGAGTCCCGCCGTCCGGCGGCGGGCGGGCCGGTGTCCCTGCCGGGCGGGCCGGAGCCGATGCCGGAATCGGTGACCGTGTCGGTCACCGGCTTGGGCTGGAGCTTCACGTCGACGTAGACCTGCCGGGTCCGCAGCACGAATTCCGCTTGGGTGACCAGACCGATGGTCTCCATCTGGTCGACGGACGAACGCATCCGCCGTAAGTACGCATGACGTGCCCTCCACGGCCGCCGCCCGGGTGCTGGATTCTCAGCCGGAGGCGGGACGGGCTGCGGCACCGCCTGCGAGGCCGCTTGTGCCAGGGCGCCTAGGACGGTGAACATCAGCGCCAGGTAGCCCCAGCTCCAGCTCAGCTTCCCGTTGTTGAGAATCTGATTGACCGCCACCCCCGCGGCGACCGACAGCGACGCCGCTATCAACGCGCGGCCCATGAACCTCAGTGTTCGCACGGCGGCCGGCCCCCGGGTGTAGGACTGGAGCTTGCAAACCCACTAAACCGGCTTTACCGCGTGCTCGCCGTCCCGTCGCCAATCTGATACCTGCCGTGAATCTGGACAGTGTTCGACGTTCCCGCAGCGCGGGCATGGGGCCCCATATGATCGACTACGTCCTCGCAACGGTCTTACTTGGCTAGAATCTGCCTGTTAGGCGAGGCTTCCGCCAATTGTGAGCATCTTGTTGCGCTCCGTTTTCCCGCAGGAAGCCGCCCGCTCACCGTTATGCCCTAAGGAGTCTGTGCATGCCCGTGGAATCTGAAGGGCTCGTCCCCGCGGCGAGCCCCGTGATCGGGGAGGCGGAGATCGAGGCCGCGGTGCGCGTGCTGCGCAGCGGACGGGTCGTCCAGGGGCCGGAGGTCGCCGCGTTCGAGGAGGAGTTCTCCGAGATCGTGGCGGGACGGCACTGCGTGGCGGTCAACTCGGGGACGTCGGCCCTGCACCTGAGCCTGCTCGCGCTCGACATTGGACCAGGTGACGAGGTCATCGTCCCGTCCTTCACGTTCGCGGCCACCGCCAACGCGGTGCGCCTGGTGGGCGCCGAGCCGGTCTTCGCCGACATCGACCCGCGCTCGTTCTGCCTCGACCCGGACGCCGTCGCCGCCGCCGTCGGCCCGCGCACGGCCGCGATCATGCCGGTGCACCTGTACGGGCACCCGGCGGCCATGGACCGCATCGGCCCGCTCGCGGAGCGGCACGGGCTCGCGATCGTCGAGGACGCCGCCCAGGCCCACGCCGCGTCAATCGACGGGATCCCGGCCGGGGCGCTGGGCACGGTCGGCTGCTTCAGCTTCTACCCGACGAAGAACATGCACGCCCTGGAAGGCGGCATGATCACCACCGCGGACGCGGAGACGGCGCGGACGCTGCGGCTGCTGCGCAACCAGGGCATGGAGCAGCGGTACGCCAACGAGATCGTCGGCGCCAACATGCGGCTCACCGACGTCGCCGCGGCCGTCGGGCGCGAGCAGCTCAAGCGGCTCGCCGGGTGGACGGAGCAGCGCCGCGCGAACGCCGCGTTCCTCGACGCGAAGATCACCGCCGCGGTCACGCCGCCGGTCGCGGAGGGCGCGAAGCACGTCTACCACCAGTACACGGTCCGGGTGAGCGGGGACCGGGACGCCGTCCAGCGGCACCTGGACGAGCGGAAGATCGGCAACGCCGTCTACTACCCGACGCCCGTCCACAGGCTGAGGCCCTTCCTGAAGGACGGGAGCCCCGACCCGCGCTGGGACCTGCCCGAGACAGAGCGGGCGGCACGCGAAGTGCTGTCGCTGCCGGTGCACCCGACGCTCAGCGAGGACGACCTGGCCCGCGTCGCCGACGCCGTCAACGAAGCGGGGGGCGCGTCGTGAGCGCGCCGCTGCGCGCGGGCCTGATCGGGCTCGGCGTGATGGGACGCAACCACGCGCGCGTCCTGGCGAGCCTGGACGGCGTCGACCTCGTCGGCGTCGTCGACCCGGCGGGGCAGCCGGACGGCGCGCCGCACGGCGTCCCGATGCTGGAGTCCCTCGCGGACCTCCTCGCCCTCGGCATCGACTACGCGGTGGTGGCGTGCCCGACCGCGCTGCACGAGGAGATGGGGCTGGAGCTGGCGGACGCCGGCGTCGGCGCGCTGATCGAGAAGCCGCTCGCCGATTCGGTGGAGGCGGCGGAGCGGCTGGTGAAGTCGTTCGAGTCGCGCGGCCTCGTCGCGGGCGTCGGGCACATCGAGCGCTACAACCCGGCGCTGCAGAGCATGCGGAAGCGGCTGGAGGCGGGCGAGCTCGGCGACGTGTTCCAGGTCGTCACCCGCCGCCAGGGGCCGTTCCCGCACCGCATCGCGGACGTCGGCGTCGTCAAGGACCTCGCCACCCACGACATCGACCTGACCGCGTGGGTGACCGGCCAGGACTACGTGTCGGTGTGCGCGCACACGGTGGCGCGCAGCGGCCGTCCGCACGAGGACATGGTCTCCGCCGTCGGACGCCTGACCGACGGCAGCATGGTCAACCACCTGGTGAACTGGCTCAGCCCGCTCAAGGAGCGCACGACGGTCGTCACCGGTGAGCGCGGCTGCTTCGTCGCCGACACCCTCACCGCCGACCTGACGTTCTACGCCAACGGGGAGCTGAGCACCGAATGGGAGGCGCTGCGGGCGTTCCGCGGCGTCTCGGAAGGCGACATGATCCGGTACGCGATCCCGAAGCGGGAGCCGCTGCTGGTGGAGCACGAACGGTTCCGCGACGCCTTCATCGCGGGCAGCGGGGACATCGTGACCCTGCGGCAGGGCCTGCGGACGGTCGAGGTCTCGGCGGCCGTGCTGGAGTCGGCGAGACTGGGCGAGACGGTCACGCTCCCGAGTTCGGGGGTGCTAGGTGCCGTCTGACCAGGGGGGCGGCGAAAGCACCGTGGACGTCACGGTCGTCGTCGCCGTCTACAACACGATGCCGTACCTCACCGACTGCCTGAACTCGCTGGTGAAGCAGAGCATCGGCGCCGGCCGCATGGAGGTCGTCGCGGTCGACGACGGCTCCACCGACGGCAGCGGAGCCGAGCTCGACCGGTTCGCCGAGGAACACCCGGACATCGTGAAGGTGCTGCGCCAGCCGAACTCGGGCGGCCCCGCGGCACCCAGCAACCGCGCCCTGGACGTCGCCCAGGGCCGCTACGTGTACTTCGTCGGCGCCGACGACCACCTCGGCCGCGAAGCGCTGGAACGGATGGTCGAGGCCGCCGACGGATGGGGCTCGGACGTCCTCGTCGGCAAGATGAAGGGCGTCAACGGGCGCGAGGTCAAGCAGGACCTGTTCGCCGAGAACCGCGTCGACGTCGACCTGTTCGACTCGCCGCTCCCGTGGCTGCTGTCCAACTGCAAGCTGTTCCGCCGTGACCTGGTGGAGCGGCACAAGCTCCGCTTCCCCGAGGACATGCCGATCGGCAGCGACCAGCCGTTCACCATCGAGGCGTGCGTCCGCGCCGAGCGGATCTCGGTCCTGGCCGACTACACCTGCTACTACGCGATGCTCCGCGACGACGGCGGCAACATCACGCAGGGCGCCGTCGAGGTCTACACCCGCCTGGAGTGCGCCGAGCGCCTCTTCGAGTTCGTCGCCGGGCTCCTGGAGCCGGGCCCCGGACGGGACGCGATCGTCCACCGGCACACCAAATGGGAGCTGACGAAGCCGATCCGCGAGGGCCTCCTCGAACTGGACGACGACGCCCGCCGCGACGTGTGCGCGCGGGTCGGCGCCATCGTCGACCAGTACGTGCCCGACGACGTCCTGGCCCTGCTGCCCATCGCGCGGCGTGTTCGTCTCCGCCTGGCGCAGCGCGGCGATGTCGACCGCCTCTGCGAGGCCATCAAAGCCGACGCGGCGGAGCAGACCTTCGCCGTCACGCTCAAGAACGGCCGCGCCTACTACGCCTACGAAGGTTTCGAGGACGCCGACGTCGGCCTGCCCGACGACCTGTACGAGATCACCAAAGGGCTGCGCAGGCGGCTCATCACCGAGGTGCGGGCGGTCGGCGCGCGGCGCGCGGACGACCTCCTGGAGATCACCGTCCGGACCCCGATCAACGGCCCCGACGCCGACGACCCGAAGGTCGTGCACCTCGCGTTCGCCGTCCGCGGCCGCGACGGGCGCGTCCGCCTGGACGAGGCGTCCGGCGCGGAACTCGACCGCGCCATCTCCGGCGACGGCCTGACGCTGACCGTGCGGATGCCGAAGAAGCTGCTGTTCGCGTCCGGCACGGCCAAGCGCACGTTGAGGCTGATCGTCCGTGCGTCCGGTGAAACATACGACGTCGCCGTGCCGGCCGCACTGCCCGGCCCGTGCAAATCGCTCGTCTGGCACCGGATCAGGCCCTACCGTCTGTCGGTGCGCGGCGACGGGCGGGGCACCACGGCGATCGAGACCCGCCCGTCCTTTCCGTTCCGGGCCGTCGTCAGGCGGCTCCGGCGCGTCCTGCTCCTTAGAGGCGCCACGTCCCCTGGAGGTAAGTAGCACATGCGGATCTGCGTGGTCGCGCTCGGCAAGATCGGTCTCCCGCTCGCGGTGCAGTTCGCCCGCAAGGGCCACCGGGTGACCGGCGCCGACGTGAACGAACGCGTCGTCGCCGACGTGAACGCCGGCCGCGAGCCGTTCCCCGGCGAGGCGGACCTCGGCGTCCACCTCGCCGAGGCGGTCCAGGCCGGGCTGCTGACCGCGACGACCGACACGGCGGCGGCCGTCGCCGAGTCCGACGCGGTCGTCGTGGTCGTGCCGCTGTTCGTGGACGAGGCCGGCACCCCCGACTTCGGCTGGATGGACGCGGCGACCCGGTCGATCGCGGCGGGCCTCCGTCCGGGAACCCTGGTCAGCTACGAGACGACGCTGCCGGTCGGCACCACCCGGGGCCGCTGGGCGCCGATGCTGGCGGAGGGGTCGGGCCTGACCGCGGGAAGCGACTTCCACCTGGTGTTCAGCCCGGAACGCGTCCTGACGGGCCGCGTGTTCGCCGACCTGCGCCGCTACCCGAAGCTCGTCGGCGGCATCGACGACGCGTCCGCCCGGCACGGCGTGGAGTTCTACGAGCAGGTCCTCGACTTCGACGACCGGCCCGACCTCGACCGTCCCAACGGCGTCTGGGACCTCGGCTCCGCCGAGGCCGCCGAGCTGGCCAAGCTCGCCGAGACGACCTACCGGGACGTCAACATCGGCCTCGCCAACCAGTTCGCCCGCTACGCCGACACCGTCGGGGTGGACGTCACCAAGGTGATCGAGGCCTGCAACACGCAGCCGTACAGCCACATCCACCAGCCGGGCATCGCGGTCGGCGGCCACTGCATCCCCGTCTATCCGCGGATGTACCTGTGGAACGACCCGGACGCGACCGTCGTCCGCGCCGCCCGCGACGCCAACCTGGCCATGCCCGAGTACGCCGTCGGCCTCCTCGCGGACGCCTACGGCGACCTCACCGGCGCCGGGGTCCTGGTGCTGGGCGCCGCGTACCGGGGCGGGGTCAAGGAGACGGCGTTCTCCGGCGTCTTCCCGACCGTGGAGGCGCTGCGGAAGCGCGGGGCCGTCCCGTACGTGTCCGACCCGATGTACACGGCGGAGGAACTGGAGACCCTCGACCTGCCGCCGCACCGTGGCGAGCCGGTGACGGCCGCGATCGTCCAGGCCGACCACGCCGCCTACCGCGACCTGGGCGCCGACGACCTCCCCGGCGTCAAGGCCCTGGTCGACGGCCGCCGCATCACCGACCCCGCCCGCTGGACGGGCGTCCACCGCGTCGTCATCGGCGCCCCGGACCAGGGCGCCGGCCCGCCACGGTGAGCCGGGCCCCGCGCCCGACCGGCCTCGATCCCGGATGACCTCGTCTGAACCGAATGGAGAAGACCGAATGCAGACCGAAGACGAGAGCGGCCTTCAGGGGGGCGGCCCCGGCGGTGACCGCGCCGCGGAGTCGCGCGGCCGCGTCGTCATGCTCGTCGACAACGGCGTCGAGAGGGATTCGCGGGTGCAGAAGGCGGCGACGTCGATCGCCGCCGCGGGCTGGGAGGTGCACCTCATCGGCTGCACCACGGGCAAGAAGAAGATCCGCTGGACGCTCGGCGCCGCCGAGGTGCTCCTCGTCCCGAGGGTGAACGTCCTCGGCACGGCGCGGTACCGGGCGCTGCGGTCGATGGTCCGCCGTCCGCTCGCGTACGCGCACCCGGACGTCGCGGCGTACCGGCGGCGGCTCGCCCAGTCCCGGCGGGCCGACATCGCCGCGAGCCGCCTCGCGCCCGGTTTCGACGGGCCGGCGGGGAAGGCGTGGCTGACGGCACGGCGCGTCACGGCGAAGGGCCAGCAGCGTTGGGTCGCGCTGCGAGCGCGCCAGACGGATTCCCTGGTCAAGGCGCGGAAGGACCCGAACTCGCCGGTGGAGCGTCTCACGCTCGCGTTCTGGCAGAAGCTGCTCGGCCACCGGGCCTGGCGCGTCCTCGACCGCGGCCTGTGGGACTGGGACACCGCGTACGGGAAGGTCATCGACGGCCTCGAACCGGACATCATCCACGCCAACGACTTCCGGATGCTCGGCGTCGGCGCGCGTGCCGCGCGGCGGGCCCGCGCCAAGGGACGCCCGGTGAAGCTCGTGTGGGACGCCCACGAGTTCCTCCCGGGCACCCGCCCCTGGCACAACGATCCGCGCTGGCATCCGGCGGTCTGCGCGTACGAGCGCGAGTACGCGGGGGCGGCGGACGCGGTCGTGACCGTCTCGGAGGCCCTGGGCGAACTGCTGGTCGAGAACCACGGCCTCAAGGAGAAGCCGGGCGTCGTGCTCAACGCCCCCGTCGTCGAGGACATGACCACCACCGGCCCCGTCCCCGACCTGCGAGAGCTGTGCGGCATCGACGAGGACACCCCGATCGCCGTCTACAGCGGCGGCGCCGGACCGCAGCGCGGCGTGGACATCATGGTCAGTTCGCTGCCGCGGCTTCCCGGGCTGCACGTCGGCTTCGTCGTCCCCGTGCCCCAGGGCGGCGACGTGAAGCGGCTGCACAAGCTGGCCGACGAGCTGGGCGTCCGGGACCGGGTGCACATCCTGCCGTACGTCCCGTTCGACCAGGTCGTCCCGTTCCTGTCGGCGGCCGACCTCGGCGTCGTCCCGATCCACCACTGGCCGAACCACGAGATCGCGCTGATCACGAAGTTCTTCGAGTACTCGCACGCGCGGCTGCCGATCGTCGTCAGCGACGTCAAGGCGATGAGCGAGACGGTCCGGTCCACCGGGCAGGGCGAGGTGTTCCGGGCCGAGGACGAGGACGACTACGTGCGCGCCGTCGAGGCGGTGCTGGACGACCCGAAGCGGTACCGCGCCGTGTACGACGAGCGGCCCGACCTGCTCCGTTCATGGACGTGGGAGGCGCAGGCAGAAATCCTGGACGGCGTCTACACGCGGCTCAAGAACCCCTAGGTGATGATGAACAAGACCGAAGACAGGGACGTGGCCGTCCTCACGCCCTGGTACCCCACCCCCCAGCAGAAGTTCGCCGGGGCCTTCGTCCAGGCGATGGTCGCGGCGACCGCGCCCGGCTGCGACAGGGTCACCCTCTACCACACCGACGGCTGGCCGCTGAGAATGGCGCCGGAGGAGTCGGCCGCGGCCGAAGCGGCCCACCGGAGCCTCATGCCCGTCGCGCTGGACCACGTCCCGACGGTCGCGGGCGCACGGCTGCTGCGCGTCCCGATCCTGATGCGGGGGCGCACCTTCGCCGAGCAGGCCCGCGAACACGCGAAGTGGCTCGGCGAGGCGCTGAACGGCGAGCCGATCCCGGCGCCGGTGGTGCACGCGCACGTCGGGCTGCGGGGCGGCTGGACGGCGCTGGAGAACGCCCGCCCGGACGCGAAGGTGTTCGTCACCGAGCACGCCTCCTACCTCCATCAGGTCCTCGAACAGCCGGACTCACGGGAGCTGTACGAGCAGGTCCTGGACCGTTGCACCCGCTTCCTCGCGGTGACCGACGCCCTGCGGGAGCAGCTCGCCGAGGCCTTCCCCGCCCTCGCGCACAAGATCGACGTGATCTCCAACCCGATCTCCTTCGACCTGACCCGGCCCGAGCCGGTCACCGAGCTGCGCCGCTGGCTGTACGTGGGGAACCTCATCGAGCGCAAGGGCGTCGGCTGGCTGCTCGAGGCGTTCGCCAAATGCCACGCCGAAGATCCCGAGCTGACGCTGACGCTGGTCGGGGAGGGGCCGCTGGCCGGACAGCTCGAGGAGCGGGCCGCCGAGCTCCAAGTCCAGGACGCGGTGTCGTTCCTCGGCGCGGTCGCCCCGGACGAGTCCACCCGGCTCATGCGCGAGCACGACCTCCTCGTCCACACGGCGCGCTGGGAGACGTTCGGCGTCTCGGTCATCGAGGCGGTCGCGGCCGGCATGCCGGTGCTCGTCACCCGCTGCGGCGGGCCCGAGCGCACCCTGGCAGGCATAGAACGCCTGGTCGGGGAGATGATCGACGTGGAGGAGGACGCGGAGTCGATCGTCGAGGGCTACCGCCGGCTGCGCGGCCGGTTCCCGGACGAGCTCGACCTGCCCGCGGGCAGGCGGGTGCTGGAGGAGCGGTTCGGCTACGGCACGGTGGCCGAGGCGCATTACCGCCACTGGTTCCCGGAGACGAGTGAGGACGGAGAAGGGGATGTGAACGGGGGAGGGGAGAAGTGAACGTCCTTTTTCTCGCTCTCGGCGCCACACGCAAGCACGTGATCGTCGCCGAGGCCGAACAGGTCATCGCCGCGGGCGGGGCGGCGACGGTGCTCGTGCGCAAACCGGCGAAATGGCGGAACGATCCGCTGCCGGAAGGCGCCGACATGGTCGACTTCTCCAAACTGCTGCGCGGCTACAGGCCCGCTGTTCCGCGGCTTCTGCTGGACCGGATACCGCTGGGCTTGATCCGCGTTTGCACGCCCGGCCCGCTGCGCGGTTTCGGGGCGCGGGTGCAGTCCTTTCATCGGCGCCGCGTCGCCCGCCCGATCCACCGGCGGCTGGCCCGCTTCTACCAGCGGAACCTGACGGAGGTCCAAAGGCGCATCGTCGAGCGCCATGTGCTGAGCCCGAAGTCGCCCGACCTCGTCGTCGTCGGCGACGCGGAGTCGATGGTGACCGCGTCCGAGCTGCGGGACGTCTTCGCCGGAGCGGGCGCCCGGATCGCCTATACCGCTGCTCACGAACTGACCTCGGCCGGCCACGTCAAAGGATGAAACGCATGGGCAAACGCCGTCCGCGCCTGCTGTATCTCGCCTTCTATTTCCCGCCTTCCCGGGCCAGCGGCGTCTACCGCCCCCGGGCGACGGCCAATCTGCTGGTCGAGAAGGGCTGGGACGTCACCGTCTTCGCCGCGCCGCTGCCGTTCCTGCGCGACGCCATCGGCTCGTTCGACGAGAAGCTCCTGGACTCGGTCGACCCGCGGATCACCGTGGTGCGTCCGAACCTGAACCAGTTCGTGTGGCAGCGGAACCTGCGCGACTTCAGCAGATTCCGCGGGACGTTCCCGCACTTCGCCCAGTGGGTCTACAACTTCGGGCAGAAGCACGTCTTTCCCGAGAACTACGCGTCTTGGGCCCGTGCGAGCGTCCGGCAGGCGCTGCGCATGCACGCGCGTGAGAGGTTCGACGTCGTGCTGGCGACGGGGAATCCGTTCGCGTCGTTCGCGGCGGCCTGGCTTTTCAACCGGCTGACCCGGACGCCCTACATTCTCGACAACCGCGACGCCTGGACCCTCGACCTTTTCAGTGAGGAACCCGCGTTCGAGGATGGCCACCCGGCCTTTTCCTGGGAACGGCGGGTGCTGAAGCGGGCGTCCAATGTCGTCTTCGTCAACGAGGCGCTGCGGTCCTGGCACGCCGAGCGCTATCCGCGGGTGGCGGACCGGATGCTGGTCGTCCCGAACGGCTGGGACTCCGACACGCTCGCCGGCGCGGTCGAGCCGCCCGCGAAGATCCGCAACGGGCGGGAGGAGCGCCGCCCCCGTTTCTCCTACGTCGGCACGCTGACCGGCAAGCAGCCCATCGAAGCGATGATCGACGGATTCGCCCGCGCCCGCGAGCATCCCGATCTGGCCGGCGCCGGGCTCGACCTGCACGGGTATCTCGGGTTCTTCAAGGGAGCCGACAGCAAACTCCTCGAACGGCTCGCGCCCGCGTCCGACGACGAGGCCGACACCGAGCAGAATGAGCAGAACGGGCAGGCCGAGCGGATCGAAGAGGCCGAGCAGGGGCGGCGGCAGACCGAGCGGGTCCAACAGGATCAGCAGGACCAGCGCGACCAGCAGGACCAGCAGAGCGAACAGGCCGAGCAGGATCTGGCGCCGGGGGTGCATTACTGCGGGCCGGTGTCCAAGACCGAGCTGCAAGAGGTGTACCGGAACTCCGACGTGCTGGTGTTCCTCGCGGGAGGCGCGCGCTACGTCACCTCCGGGAAGATCTTCGAGTACATGGCGGCGGGACGGCCGATCGTGTCGGTCCACGCGCCGGGGTCGGCGGCCGAGGAGGTCCTCCGGGACTACCCGCTGTGGTTCAACCCGGGCGGGCTCGAACCGGAGGCCATCGCCCGGTCGATGGTCGAGGCCGCGAAGGCGGCGGCGGGCCTCGACCAGCGGCAGATCGCCGAGGCGTGCGACTACGCGGCGCGCTTCGAGCGAACCGTGTCGCTGGAGCCGCTGGTGCGGAGGCTGACCGAACTGGCCCCCCGCAGGGGCGCCGACGCCGGATGACCGAGCTGGGAGGCGAAGACGTGAACGGTGGGCCGTCCCCGCGCGTGCTGATCCTGGTCCTGGACCCCAGGAGCCACAAGCGCAATTTCAAGAGGGTCGCCGGGCTGGCCAGGCATTACCTGGACAAGGAGGGTGCCGAGGTCGATGTCGTGACCGCCGAATCGCAGGGCTGGTGGCGGCTGGACGAGCGGGCGCGGCTGCACCTGCTCGACCAGGCCGAGGCCAGGCACCCGCTGCCGTGGCTGGAGCACACGATCGTCAGTAGGGCGCCCCGGGCGCTCGTGTGGCCGCTGAAGCGGCTCGGCCGCGCCGGCGCGTTCCTCGACCGCGCGCAGCTCCGGGCGTCGGGGATCGTTCATCGGCGGCTGTTCATGCCCTTCTACAAGCACGTCCGGCCGCTGCTGTTGATGCGGATCACGCGACGCTACATCGACCGCGGCATCGACATGGCAACGATCAGCCGCGTCATCGTGATCGACGACACGTCGGTGCCGTTCGCCTGGCGACTGGCCCGCCGCCACCCGGGCCTCACCGTGACGACCCGGCAGGTGCGGACCCTCGAACCCGAGGTCTGAGAACGTCCCGGGGCCTACCGGCGCACGCGTTCGGCCAGGATCGCCGCGACGGCCTCAGCCGCGCGTCCGTCACCGTACGGGGTGCCGCGCGGGACGTCCGGGGCCGGTCGGGTGGCGGTTTCCGCCCAGTGGACGGGGCCGAGCGCACCGGGGTCGGCGACCAGCTCGTTCCATCCGCCGGCGAGGGTCTCCGGCCACTCCGTCTCCGTCCGCAGGGTAGTGCACGGACGTTCGAGCAGGAACGCCTCCTTCTGGAGACCCCCGGAGTCGGTGATGACGCCTTGCGAGCCGAGCACGGCGGCGACCATGCCCGCGTAGGGCAGCGGACGTCCGACACGCAGTGCCCCGCGCCCCAGCTTGATGCCGTGCGTCTCAGCACGGGCGACCAGCCGGGGGTGGGCGAGCAGCGCGACCTGGACGGGGAGGTCGGCGAGCGAGTCGACGAGCGAGCCGAGCCGGACCGCGTCGTCGGTGTTCTCGGCCCGGTGCAGGGTGGCCACCAGGTACGGCCGCTCGGGGTCGATCCCGTCCGGAAGTCCCTCGGGAAGGCTCTCCGGAAGGTCGCCGCCCGTTCGGGCGAGGACCGTGTCGCGGATCCGGAGGCACACGTCCACCATCACGTCGCCCGTGCGGACGCTCCGCTCCGCGAGCCCCTCGGCGGCGAGGTGGCGCATCGCCTCCTCCGTCGGGGCGAGCAGCAGGTCGGCGGCGTGGTCGGTGAGGACGCGGTTGTGCTCCTCCGGCATGCGGCGGTTGAACGAGCGGAGCCCCGCCTCCAGGTGCGCGACCGGAAGGTGCAGCTTCACGGCGGACACCGCGCCCGCCAGCGTCGAGTTCGTGTCCCCGTACACCAGGACCCAGTCAGGACGCTCGCGCTCCAGGATCGGGTCGAGGGCCGCCATGACGGCGCCGGTCTGGACGCCGTGGCTGCCGGACCCCACGCCGAGGTGCACGTCCGGGTCGGGGATGCCGAGGCCGGAGAAGAACACGTCCGAAAGGTCGGCGTCGTAGTGCTGGCCGGTGTGCACGATGACGTGCCGATGGCCCGCCGCCCCGAGCGCGGCCGCGATGGGAGCGAGCTTCACCAGCTGCGGGCGCGCGCCGACGACGCTGAGGATCTTAAGGCTCATGCTTCCTTCTCGATGAGAACCGTCTTCTCGTCCCCGTGACGGTTCCGGTCCCCGGGGCGGCCGCGCAGCAGGCACCGGCCGCGGAGCCCGTCGGCCTGGCATGCTACACCGTCCGGGTGCACAGCGAGGTCGAAGTAACCTCCTTTCCTATCGGTTCTGTAGACCGCCCGAAAACCCCCTGCCGCCACCCGTTGGCCCTGCGGACCCACCTGGTCGGCGTCCGTATGTGGCCGCGCCGGCTGAGGACCTCACTGGTTTGATCGCGTTACCACCCATGTCAGACATCTTTGTGTGGCCTGAATAGGCCAATTGGGTGTGTTCCCTCCAAATCGAAGTGGAGCGCCCGGTTGGGTGGAGGCCCTTGAATTTGGAAGGGTTAAGGGCTATAGCGCCCCTGCGGAAGTACTCCGCTAAGGTGCGTGATGACAGCAAATTGACCTATTAGAAATAATCGAGTTGGCCGATGGTGGTCAATGAGCTTGATCCTCTCTGGGGTGATCATTCATCTTGAACGTTGATGGCGGCAAATCGGAGGGAGTTGCAATGTGCCGACGCATCGCAGTCAAGAAGAGTGTTCTGATGCCTGGACTTAGGGAGGACCGGCGATGAGGTGGAAACAAAAGACCGCAAGTGTCGCGGCAGTGCTCGCTTGCGCGGCGGGCGGCGTCGTCGCTGGGGCGGCCCCGGCGCAGGCGGACGGCCCATGCCCTTCGGGCGCGCTGTGCATCTGGGACCAGACCAGCTTTCAGGGCAACCGCATTCTGACACGCAGCACCAATGCCTGTTACCGCCTGGGCAATTACACGTTCTTCGGCGTCGACTCGTACGACAGCAACCTGCCCGTGAACGGGTACATATGGCACTGGCAGGGCGGCGCCAACTGGACGCGAGAGAGGACTCTGGTGTCCGGCGGATTTAGCAGTAACATCGGCGTCCCGGGCCTGGGTGCCCTCCCCGACGACTACCTCTGCATGGGGTCCGCCACCCCTCCGTAGACCCACCACGCTGCCAATCGTGAGCGAACAGCCGTGCGCGGCGCCCGCATACTCGGCGACAGGGGCGGGCGCCGGCGCACGGCAATCCTCGAACCTGTACGAGAGAGCTGGTGGCATGACCGAAAGACCCTCGCGGCCCGTGTCCCACACCGCGGCCAGAAGATTCTCCGTGCTCGTCACCTTCACGGTGATGCTCGCATGTCTGTGGCAGTCTCCGGCCGCGGCCGACAGCGGCCCGGTGACGCGGACGCTGCTCCTCCAGGACCGGAGCTTCACCCGCGACGGCGCCGTGGCGCTGGTCAGCCGGACCATGACCCTGAACGCGGGAGAGTCCAGGCACGTTCGCGGCCGTCTGGAAGCCACCAGCTCCACCACGGCGATCACCGGTATGACGAACGCCATCCGGTGTGTGAACTCCTCGGGCGCGACCGTGGGCATCAAGTCCGCGTCCGCACGCAACCACGAGGGGTCCGACACCACCTCGTACGCCATCCCGGGGCACCTTCCGATCTACGCCGATCTGCTGTTCACCGCGCCGTCCGCGGGGACCTACACCTGCAGCCTGGTGGCGTCGACCTACTCGACCATCGGCAGCGACTACCGGCTCACCGCCGTCCGGAACAGCACCTGGCTCGAGACGAGCGACGTGGACCAGGTCGGGGCGCGGTGGTGGCAGAACCCGGCGTGCGAGAGCGCCGACACCAACGGCGCGTGTACCTACGTCGGCGCCGGCGAGGCGGACCCCTCGGCCTGGGTCTTCTACAGCGACGGAACACCTCGGTACAAGTGGCAGGCGCACCCGGCGGCGACAGCGGTCGAAGCACGGGCCAACCTCATGCTGACGACCTGCCCTCGCGGTACCGCCTCCTGCGCCGACCGGATGGAGAACCACGACCGAGGCACGAACGCCGTGGTGGCCCTGCGGTTCGAGTTCATCCAACTGGACACCACCGCACACGCCTGCCGCACCCACCAGCAGGCCACCCAGAAGACGATCACTGACGACGCCCACCACTACGTCACCTACTTCTCCCTCGCGGCCATACCGATCGACCCCGCATGCGGCACCCGTGAGTTCCTCATGCGCATCTACGTCAAGCATGTGTCGGGGCAGACGGTGAAGATCGACGGCGTACAGAGCGGGTCCACTTCGCTGACGAACGGCATCGCGTTCAACAGATTGGGAGCGTGAGGTTCTCAAGCGTCGTCAGGCCGCAGCGTTGAGCCCGTAGCTCGAAGGGCTCTTCCAAGATTCTCGTGGTGACGGATGGTGTTCAGGCGAGGGGTATCCGTTTTCGCAGTAACGATAGGCCGGCCCGGCATAGGACTGGCGCTTGAGGAGCATGATTTAACTGACAACGCCGTCACGCTATTGAACGCGAGGTCACGTGACCACGGTCACGCAACGGACAGCACACTCGCGATTTAGCGACTGAAGGCCGATCACTAAGAGTCACTGTTCCCGGGTAAGGAGATGCGATGCGACGAGTCGCGATCAATGTCGGAGTTCTGGTGGTTGTGGGAGCTTTCGCCGCACCGGCCCCGGCAAGCGCCGCATCCGGCAAGCTGACTTTCGACCAACGCAACGGTTACCGGATCACCGTCGAGAACCCTCCAGCGGGGGCCTGTTACAACTTGTCGTCCCAGGCCGGCCACACCAAGGTCGGTATCATCAATAACGAGACCAGCAGACCGATCAAGGTCATAAGGGTGCCGAACTGCAGCAATCAGGCTGGCTGGTTCTATCTTGCACCGTCCACGAGTACGCTCTACGCGCCAGATGAGAGTGTTCTGATCCTAGAGTGACCGATCGGTGGCTTTCTCACCGGCATCAGGGTCGGCAGGTAATAGGGCGGCCGTGCGTGGGCTGCGCGGCGGGAGCGGACGGAATAGGCCGCCTGCCCGCGGACGTCCCCAAGGTGGCCCAGAACGAAAAGGCTGTACGCGCTGTACGTCCTGGCGCTCTGCCTTGGCCTGCGCCGTGGGGAATTGCCCGGGCTGCGCAGGGAGGACGTCACCCTCGTCTTGTGCCGTTCCTGCGACGGGGAGGGCGAATGCCAGACCTGCGCAAGTAACAATCACCTTGCCGCCGTGGTGCGTTGGCGGACCTTACGATGACCTCATGGTCCGCAACGCCCAAAGTGAACCGCTCCACGTGCCATTCCAGATGCAAATCTCGGGGGCGGCGTGGCGCAGATTGTCGAGGGCCTGGTCGGGTTCCAGTGGCCGCCGGACGGGGCCTGCGGTACCGGGGCTCGGGGACTGTGGGGCATCTCCGGCCGGGTTACCAGGTGGAGGGGAACATGCGGTGTTTGAGGAGGCCGTCCACCTCGTCGGCTGCGCGTTCGGGGTCGCCGCAGGGGTAGAGGTAGCCGTGTCTGCCGCGTCCGGCCTCGTAGTAGGCCCAGTTCCCGCCGGGTGTGGCGCGGACGATCACCGGGGCGCGGACGTGTCGGTCTGGCCCGAATGCGAGGACCCATAGGAGTGCGGGACGTTTGGGGAACTCTTCGGCCTGGTAGAGCTTGATGCACCGGTAGCCCTTGAGCGTGATGGTCTCGGCGAGCAGGTCGAGGTGGCGGATGGCCGTGGCGCGCCCCAGACGGGTCCGCCACCGCAGCAGGTGGCGGCCCGCCTGGACGTTCAGCGGGCGCAGCGGGCCCATACGATCTTGCCGTCCTTTCCGAGCCGCCGGACGCCCCAGTCGTGGACCATCTGCGTCATGAGCAGCAGGCCGCGCCCGCTCTCGGCGTCGCCGTCCTCGTCCCGGACGACGGGGAGCGCGGTGCCCTCGTCCTCGACCTCGATGACGGTGAGGGGCTTGCACCCGTCCGGGAAGACGCGGACGACGATGCGCCCGACACCGACGTGCTTGTAGGAGTTGGTCACCAGCTCGGTAACCACGAGCCGCCCGACGAAGTCGTCGTCGTGCCCCAGCTCGTGGAACCGCTCGGTGAGGTAGCACCGCGCTTTCGCGGGCGCCTGGTCGGACGGTTCCAGGACGAGCGGCGGCGACTCGGGTGCGAGTAGCACTGCGGGCATTGGTGAATCTCCCTCCAGCTTGGACGGTGGCTGATCTCGAACGGGGCCAACCCGCCAAACCGGAAGTACCCGCCGTAATCACCCTGTGTTATCGAACGACCACCATCCAGCCACAGAAAGACGTACGATTTCAGGGCAGCGACAAGGCAGTACCGAAACGCTCACACACGCTGTCGTGCCGGGTACCCGGATGGGAAGGACTGACGTCCATGCAGAGAAGGACCACAACCGAGCTGCTGAGCTTTGGAGCGGAGGTGAGGCGTCTCCGCAAAGCTGCCGGTCTCAATCAGCAGAAGCTCGCTGACCTGGTCAACGTGACCCGCAGTTACGTCACGCAGGTCGAGTCTGGCCGGACGCGCTGCCGCCGAGACTTCGCCCTGCGGCTCGACAGGGCGCTCAAGTCCGGCACGACCCTCGTCGAAGCCTGGGACGAGCTACTAGAATCGATCAAGTCCGACAAGTACCCCGAGTTCTTCGCCAACTTCCCGAAGGCCGAGCAGTCGGCGATCATGCTTCGTGCTTACGAAGAAAGAGTGATTCATGGGCTGTTCCAGATAGAGCCCTATGCGCGAGTGCTGCTCAACGACGATGACGCAGTCAAGAACAGGATGCGCCGCCAAGAAGTACTGACACGAGACCCCGCGCCATCGGTAACGGTCGTCATGGACGAGACCGTTCTCCTTCGAGAGGTCGGTGGAAAAGAGGTGATGAGGGCACAACTCGAATACCTTATTGAGCTCTCCTATAGAGCTAAAATAAATATACAGATAGCGCCAATCAGCAACATACGTAATGTCTGGGCAACTTTCACGAT
>NZ_SMKT01000132.1 GCF_004348735.1 Actinomadura sp. KC06 | reverse complement strand
GCCCCCACCAGTGCCGTTCCGCCCCACGCAGGACATTGTGGCGTGAACGCGGCGCGGCGGCGTCCCTCCCCAGGGGGACGCGCCCGTCCCCCGCGTCCGGCCGCGGGAAACGGCTCCACGGCGGGATGCCCTGGCGCGGCGCGGGTCCGTAGCCTCCCGGAGCATGGACGCAACCATCGAAGTGCGGGGCCTGCGCAAACGGTTCGGGCCGACCGTCGCCGTGGACGGCCTGTCGTTCACGGTCGGCCCCGGGCAGGTCACCGGGTTCGTCGGCCCCAACGGCGCCGGCAAGTCCACCACCATGCGGATGATCATGGGTCTGGACCGGCCCGACGCGGGCACGGCGCTGGTCGGCGGGAAGCCCTACCGGACGCTGCGGACGCCGCTGTGCCGGCTCGGGGCGATGCTGGACGCGTCCGCGGTGCACCCGGCGCGCCGGGCCCGCGACCATCTGCTGTGGCTCGCGCACGCCAACGGGCTGCCGGTCCGGCGGGTCGACGAGGTGATCGAGCTGGCGGGCCTCGGCGGCGCGGCCCGGCGCCGCGCGGGCGGGTTCTCGCTCGGCATGCGGCAGCGGCTCGGGATCGCGGCGGCGCTGCTCGGCGACCCGCCCGTGCTGATGTTCGACGAGCCGGTCAACGGGCTGGACCCCGAGGGCATCGCGTGGATGCGGGGGCTGCTGCGGTCGCTGGCCGCCGAGGGCCGGGCGGTACTGGTGTCCAGCCACCTGATGAGCGAGCTGGAGGGCGGCGCGGACCACCTGGTGGTGATCGGCCGGGGCCGGCTGATCGCCGACACGAGCGTCCGGGAGCTGCTGGACGCCGCGTCCGCAGGGCGGGTGGAGCTGCGCACCGGCCGCCGCCAGGAGGCGATGACGGTGCTGGCGCACGCGGGCGCCACCGTGACCGCGACCGGCGCGGACGCGGTGACCGTCACGGGCCTGTCCTCCGAGCGGATCATCACCCTGCTCACGGGGGCGGGGGTGGCGTTCACCGGCATCGCCGAGCACCGGGCGTCGCTGGAGGAGGCGTACATGGAGCTGACCAGGGACGCGGTGGAGTTCCAGGCCGTGACCGGGCGGGAGGCGTCGTGACCCCCGCCAAGCCCGCCGCCGTCGAGCCGTACCGCAGCACCGTCCAGGCTGAGGCCCGCGACGGGTTCGGGCGGCTGCTGCTGGCCGAGTGGACCAAGCTGCGGACCGTCCCGCGCTGGCTGCTGACCCTGCTGGCGGCGGTCATGGTGACGGTGGCGGTGGCGCTGCTGACGGCCGCGAGCAGCCAGTCCAGCGGCGGCGGGGGCGGCGGGCCGGTCGACCCCGCCCGGCGGCAGATCATCGACCTGGGCCACTACACCTACCTGCCGCTGAGCGGGGACGGGTCGGTCGTCGCGCGCGTCACCTCCCAGGACGGCGGCGGCGGATGGGCCAAGGCCGGGCTCATGATCCGGGGCAGCGCCGAGCGGGCCGCCCCGTACGCGGCGCTGATGGTGACGCCGGAGCACGGCGTCCGGCTGCAGACCGGCTACAAGGGCGACGGCGCGGGCGGCGGCGCGGGGACGGCCCCGCGCTGGCTGAAGCTGACCCGCGCGGGCACGACCGTGACCGGCTACGAGTCGGCGGACGGGCGCGCCTGGCGTCGCGTGGGGGCGGTGCGGCTGGAGGGGCTGCCGCCGTCCGCGCTCGCCGGGATGTTCGTCGCCGTCCCGGACGAGATCAAGGTCCGGCGGATGTTCGGCGGGGAGACCGTCGACGGGCATCCCCGCGTCACGCGGGCCACGTTCGACCACGTGTCGGCGTCCCCGGCCCCGCAGGGCGCGCAGTGGCGCGACCGCGGACTGCCGGGCGGGCCCGCCGCCGACCCGGCGATGGACGGCCGCACCCGGTCCGGCGGGACGTTCACGCTCACCGGGACGGGCGACGTCGGCCCCGACAGGTTCGCCGACGACGACACCAAACGGACCCTCACCGGCGTCCTGGTCGGGCAGGCGGCGATCATCGCGCTCGCGGTGCTGTTCGTCACGTCCGAGTACCGGCGCGGGATGGTCCGGACGACGTTCGCGGCGACCCCGCGGCGCGGCCGGGCACTGGCCGCCAAGGCGGTCGTGGCGGCCCTGGCCGCGCTGGCGGCCGGGCTGGCGGCGGCGTTCGGCGCGGTGCTGCTGTCGGCCCCGGTGCAGCGCTCGAACGGGCTGGCACCGCCGTCGCTGTCGGACGGCGCCGTGCTGCGCGCGGTCCTCGGCACGGCGGCGCTGCTGGCCGTCGTCGCGGTGTTCGCGCTGGCCGTCGCGGTGATCGTGCGGCGCAGCGCGCCCGCGATCACGATCGTGCTGATGGTCCTGCTGCTGCCGCAGATCGTCGCGACCGGGCTGCCGCTGTCGGCGGCGCGGTGGCTGGAGCGGCTCACCCCGGCGGCCGGGTTCGCGGTCCAGCAGACCGTCACGCGGTTCGACCGGGCGATCGACCCGTGGGCCGGGTTCGGGGTGCTGTGCACGTACGCGGCGGCGGCGATGGCGGCCGCGCTCTGGCAGGTCAGGAAGCGCGACGCATGATGAGCGGGGCAGGGTATGCGGTGCGGGCGGAGTGGACGAAGCTGCGGACGCTGCCGAGCACGGGCTGGCTGCTGCTGGCGCTGGCCGGGCTGACGGTGGCGGTGGGCGCGGCGGTGACCGGGTCGGTGGACACCTCGCACTGCACGAGTCCCGCCGGATGCCAGGAGGACACGCCGAAGCTGGCGCTGTCGGGCGTCCGGCTGGGGCAGGTCGCGGCGGTCGTCCTCGGGGTCCTGGCGGTCGGCGGCGAGTACGCGGCGGGGACGATCTCCGCGACGCTGGCGGCGGTCCCGCGGCGCGGGACGGTCCTGGCCGCCAAGGCCGCCGTGGTCGCGTCCGCCGTCGCCGCGGCGGGGACGGCCGGGGTGCTGGCGTCGCTGGCGGCGGCGCGGGGCCTGCTGCCCGGCAACGGGTTCACCGCCGCGAACGGCTACCCGCCGCTGTCACCGCTGGACGGGCCCACGGCGCGGGCCGCGGCCGGGACCGTCCTGTACCTGGTGCTGGTGGCGCTGCTGGCGCTCGGGGTGGGGACGGCGGTCCGGGAGCAGGCGGCGGCGATCACGGCGGTGCTGGGACTGCTGTGGATCGTCCCGGTCGTCGCCGCGTTCGTCGGGGACGAGGCGTGGCGGGACCGGCTGGAGAAGTTCGCGCCGATGTCGGCGGGGCTGGCCGTCCAGTCGACGCGGGGCCTGGAGCGGCTGCCGATCGGGCCGTGGCCGGGACTCGGCGTGCTGGCCGGGTACGCGGCGGCGGCGCTGCTGGTGGGCGCGGTGCTGCTCGCCGTCCGCGACGCCTGAGGCGTGAGGCGCGTGAGGCGCGTGACCGGGGAGATCAGGTGCGGGACGGGGAGTCGTCCTCGTCGATGACCTCGCCGCGGACGACCGGTCCCGGCGGGGTCTCGACGCGACCGGGACCAGGGCCGGGGCCGGGTCCGCGTCCGAACGGGTCGAACCCGGCGGTGAAGCCCGGCGGGAACGCCGACCGGGTCCGGGCCCGGGCCTCGGCGGCCCGCATCCGCCGGGACGCGTACCGCGACAGGGCGCGGCGCACCAGCGGGCGGGTGAACGGCAGGACGAACGCGAACCCGAACACGTCGGTGACGAAGCCGGGCGTCAGCAGCAGCACGCCCCCGGCCATGACCAGGGCGGCGTCGGCGAGCTCCCGGTCGGGCATGACGCCGCGCCGCAGCGCCTCCTCCAGGGCCCGCCAGGCGCGGCGGCCCTCGCGGCGCACGATCCAGCCGCCGAGCAGGCTCTCGGCGACCAGCAGGGCGACCGTGGGCCAGGCGCCGATCGCCCCGCCCACCTGGATGATCACGTAGATCTCCAGGACGGGCATCACCAGGAACGCCAGGACCAGTAGCAGCGGCAGCATGGCTCCATCTTCGGGTCGCGGGGAATTTCCCTCTCCCCGTACAACGCCGGGACACCCCCGAACGTTTCCCTCCGCAGCCCAGGGGCCCGGGCGGCGCGGGTTCAGCGGGGCGGGCGGCGTTTGCGGGTGCGGTCGGACACGCCCCACTGGGTGATGCGCAGCGCCGCCTCGGCCATGACGTCGCGGCTCATCTTGCTGGTCCCGTGGACGCGCTCGACGAAGGTGATCGGGACCTCCACCACCCGCAGGCCCTGCCGGACGGCCCGCAGCGCCAGGTCGATCTGGAAGCAGTAGCCGCGCGAGTCGACGTCGTCCAGCCCGATCTTGTCGAGCGTCGCGGCGCGGAACGCACGGTAGCCGCCGGTGGCGTCGTGCAGGTGGAAGCCGAGCATCAGCCGCGCGTAGGTGTTCGCGCCGCGCGAGAGCGCCTCGCGGCGCCTGGGCCAGTTGCGGACCTTGCCGCCGGGGACCCAGCGGGCGCCGATGACCAGGTCGGCGTCCTCCAGGGCGGTCAGCAGCCGCGGCAGTTCCTCGGGCTGGTGGGAGCCGTCGGCGTCCATCTCGACCATGACGTCGTAGCCGTGCTCGGCCGCCCACCGGAACCCGGCGATGTAGGCGGGGCCGAGGCCGTCCTTGCCCGCGCGGTGCAGGACCTTGATCTGCCCGTCCACGGCCGCCAGCGCGTCGGCGACCTCGCCGGTGCCGTCGGGGCTGGCGTCGTCGACCACCAGGACGTCCACCGCGGGGACGGCCTCGCGCACCCGGCCGGTGATGCGCTCGATGTTGTCCCGCTCGTTGTACGTCGGGATGATCACGAGCACCCGGCCGAGGTCGGCTGGGATCTCCATCGGTGTCAATTCCCCTCGTTCGTCCTGGCCGCCGTCCGTGCCGCCGTCCGTGCCGGCCGCCCGGTCCGCGCCGCCCATGCCGCGGCGCAGGCCGCGCCGAGCCCGAGCGCCGCGAGCACCCGTTCGGGCGCGGCGCCGAGCCGGTCCGAGAGCGTCCGCGACGTCCGTGCCTGGACGGTCGCGACCTGCAGGTCCGGGACGAACTCCCCGGACCGGTCGATCATCCGGCCGTCCGGGGCGACGATCGCGCTGATGCCGCTCGTCGCGGCAACCAAGATCGTACGGCCATGCTCGACCGCGCGCAGCCGGGACATCGCGATCTGCTGCGGCGGGAGGCTGGTGCGGCCGTAGGTGGCGTTGTTGGTCTGCACGACCAGCAGGTCGCCGCGCGCCACGTCGCGGACCTCCCTGTCGTAGGCGACCTCGAAGCAGATCACGTCGCCGACCGTCACCGGGCCCATCCGCATGACGCCGGAGCGGGTGCCCTTGGCGAAGTCGCGGGGGATCCGCTCGAACCGCGTGATCAGCTTGGTGAGGACGTCGCGGAACGGCAGGTACTCCCCGAACGGGACGGGGTGCCGCTTGACGTAGTAGTCGCCGGGCCCGGTCTGCGGGTCCCAGACGATGCCGCGGTTCTCGACCTTCTCGCCGTCGGGGGTGTCGGTCAGCGCACCGACCAGGACGGGGACGCCGACGGCCTTCACCGCGCCGTCGATGGCGTTGTAGGCCTCGGGTTCGGCGTAGGGGTCCAGGTCGCTGGCGTTCTCGGGCCACACGACCAGCTCGGGCCGGGCGACCTCGCCCGCGCGGACCCGCCTGGCCAGCTCGTGCGTGGCCTGGACGTGGTTGTTCAGGACGGCCTTGCGCTGGCCGAGGTAGTCCAGGCCGAGGCGCGGCACGTTCCCCTGGACGACCGCGACCGTGACCGGGCGGCCCGAGGTCGGGGTGGGGATCAGCGCGCCGCCGCCGGCGAGCGCCGCGATCACCGCGAGCGCCGCCACCGCGGGCGCCAGGGCACGCCAGGACGCTCTGGAGCGCTCCTCCGCCCGCTCGCCTACCCTGCCGGGGCGCGCCCGGTACGTCCGGTGGGCGACGACGGCGGCGTAGGCGAGCAGGCCGCCGATCAGCGCGGTCAGGAAGGTGACGAGCGGTGCGCCGCCGTAGGACGCGTAGGGCGTCAGGGGCGTGGCGGTCTGGCTGAACGCCAGCCGCGCCCACGGGAACCCGCCGAACGGGACGTGCCCCCGGATCAGCTCCTCGCCGACCCACAGCGCGGCCGTCCAGACGGGCCAGCCCGGCAGCCGCGAGACCAGGGAGATCCCGGCGCCGAGCGGCAGGAAGTACAGGGCCTGGACGAGGCTGAGCACGATCCACCCGTCCGGGCCGATCGCGGAGATCCCCTCCAGGACGGGCAGGAAGAACGCGGCGCCGCCGACGAAGCCGAGCCAGGCGCCGGTCCGGGGCGACCGGCCGCGCAGGACGAGGGCCAGCAGCGCCACGCCGATGGGCGCGAAGGGCGTGAGGTCCAGGGGCGGGAACGCCAGCCACATGATCAGCCCGGACGTGACGGCCAGGAGCGTGCGGGGCCAGCCGGCGCGGCCGCCCGTGCGGAGCCACGCGGGCACGCCGCTCAGCCGTCCCTGCCGCGCGGGGCCCGCGGACTCGCCGCCGGTGTCGGCGCCGGGGCCCTCGCCGGGGCCTTTGGCCGGCGACCGGTCCGGCAGGGTCTCCTGGGCCACGTCCCACCTCGTTCATTTCGGTCCTTGGTGGGAACGCTACCGGGCTCCGGCGGCCACGGCGACCGCGGCGGCGCGCGTGATCCCGCCGCTCGTCGTCCCGTGAAGCCCCAGCGCACACGGAGGGCGGGGCGCGGACACGGAGGGGGGCGCGGACACGGAAGAGGGCCCGCGACATCCATCGGGCCGGAGTCGTCCCACAGGCGGTGAGAGCGAGGCTCCGTTTTCTACTGGATGTCCGGGCCCTTCCCGGGTCCAACCCCCCGCGCGATCGGGCGGCTCCGTCCGGGCACGGCCCCGGATCGCCGCGCTGGCTCGGGCGGGCACGTGTCGACCACTCGCGTGATCCCCGTCCCGTCGTGCGCGGCGCCCGGCGGCGCCCCGGGCGGCCGATCGGTGAGTCCCGTGCTGGACTGCTGCAAAACTACCGGCTTCCGCCACCTTGTCAACCGCCGCATGTTCTGCGGCGACTCAGCGTTTTCCCAGCTCAACACCATGATCGTGACGCTGTGCGAATTGGCCGGGCCGAATTTCGATCTTTGCGCGCGCGGGCATGACCGAGCGTGGCCGGACGCTCCCGCGGCGCGCCGGGCGCGGTCGCTCAGCCGCCGGGCGCAGACGCTCAGCCGCCGGGCGCGGACACGACCACGGTCCCGGTGGCGGTGACCGCGACGATCGGCTCGGGCAGCGCCTCGGCGGCGGACTCCCCCTTGTCGGGACGTCCCCGGCACACCACGCGGGCCTCGAACTCCATGACGCGGCTGCGGGTGCCCGCCCTGGTGAGGACGGCGGTGGTCTCCAGGACGTCCCCGGCCCGGACGGGCGCGCGGAACTGCACGTCGGAGTAGGAGGCGAACAGGCCCTCGTCGCCGTCGGTGCGGATGCACAGCTCCGTCGCCACGTCCCCGAACAGGCCGAGGACGTAGGCGCCGTCGACCAGGTCGCCGGCGTAGTGGGCGTGGGAGTAGGGGATGTAGCGGCGGTGCGTGACGGACGTCCCCTCGCGCGGGTCGCTCACTGGTCGTCGTCCTCCTCATCGGATCGGGGCGCGTCGGCAGGGTGCGGGGTGTCGGCGGGCAGCAGGGCGTGGACGAGGTAGCTGGCGACCTCGGCGGGCGTGGTGCCCTTGCCGAAGATCCGGTCGACGCCGAGGTCGGCCTCGCTCACGGTGTCGAAGCGGGGGCCGCCGACGACCAGCAGCGGCCGCCCGATCCCGCCGGCGACGGCGGTGGGGTACTCGGCGTGGAACGCGGCGGCCATCTGCTTGGTGTTGTGCAGGTGCGCGTTGCGCTGGGTGACGACCTGAGACACCAGGACGGCGTCGGCGTCCTCGGCCTTGGCGCGCTCCACCAGCTCGGCGACGGTCACCTGCGCGCCCATGTTCACCACCTGGATCTCGCGGTAGTACTCCAGGCCCTTCTCCCCCGCGAACCCCTTGACGTTCAGGATCGCGTCGATGCCGACGGTGTGCGCGTCGGTGCCGATGCAGGCGCCGACGACGACCAGCTTCCGGTTCAGCGCCCGCCGGATCGCCTGGTTCACCTCCTGCGAGGTCAGCAGCGGGTAGGCGCGCTCGGCCGGGACGGGGATGGACGCGTAGTCGATCAGGTGCCCGACCTTCCCGTACACGATGAAGAAGGTGAAGTCGGGGCCCATCGGCTTGGCGTGGACAACGCTGGCGGGGTCCAGGCCCATCTTCCCGGCGAGCTGCAGCGCGGCCGCGTCGGCGCGCTTGCCCGCGGGGACGGGCAGGGTGAACGACATCTGCACCATGCCGTCGCCGGTGGTGTCGCCGTAGGGGCGGATCACCTGCCGGGTGTCGGCCGGCTCGGTGGGGGTCTGCGTCCCGGTTCCGGGGCTCTCGACCGTCATGCGGGCACCTCCTGTCCGGCCGTGCCGGCGGCCGGGCCGCCCGCCGCGCCGGCGGCGGGGTCGGGGTTCTCGGCGTCGAGGATCTCGATCGCGGGGTTGACGTAGCCGTCGGCGCGGGGGACGACGCCGTCCAGCCCCTTGCCCCCGTCGGGCGGGCGGCGGGTGACGCCGAACGTGCCGTCGGCGATGGCTTCCAGGAGCCCGTCGTCGGCGATGCGGCCGAGCAGCTCGACCGACTCCGACAGGACCTGCTTGGCGCGCTGGACGAGCATGCCGTCCGGGCGGGGCATGAAGTCCTCGGCGAGGTTCCCGCAGGCGTCGCGGACGTACCGGACGTTCTCCAGCGCCAGGTCGCGGTCCGACAGCCAGGGGGTGTGGATGCCCTCGGTCATCATCCCGATCAGGATGATCGACTGCCCGGTCATCACGCCGGCGAGGTTGAAGAACGCGTCCAGCAGGTACCCGGCGAAGATGTTGCCGGTCATGTGCTTGGTCGGCGGCATGTACTTCAGCGGCGCGCCGGGGAACAGCTCCCGGACGAGCTGCGCGTGCGCCAGCTCCAGCCGGAACGACTCGGGGATCGACGGGTCGATCTCGAAGGCGTGGCCGAGGCCGAGCTGCGCGTCGGCCAGGCCCGCCTCGTGCCCGAACCGCTCGTTCAGCAGCTGGCTGACGATCACGGTGTGCGCGGCGTCGACGGCGTCGGCGGTGGTGAGGTAGTTGTCCTCGCCGGTGTTGATGACGATGCCGGCGCGGGCGTGGATCTGGCGGGAGAAGCGCTGGTCGATGAACGTCCGGCGGGGGTTGATGTCGCGGAAGATGATCCCGTACATGCAGTCGTTGAGCATCATGTCCAGGCGCTCGAGCCCGGCGAGCGTCGCGATCTCCGGCATGCACAGGCCGGACGCGTAGTTCGTCAGCCGCACGTACCGGCCCAGCTCGCGCGACACCTCGTCCAGCGCGGCCCGCATCAGCCGGAAGTTCTCGCGCGTGGCGTAGGTGCCGGCGTAGCCCTCGCGGGTGGCCCCCTCGGGGACGAAGTCCAGCAGCGACTGGCCGGTGGAGCGGATCACCGCGACGACGTCGGCGCCCTCGCGGGCGGCGGCCTGCGCCTGCGGGATGTCCTCGTAGATGTCGCCGGTCGCCACGATCAGGTACACCAGCGGCCGGGGCGGGTCGGACATGTCGGGAGTGGGCAGCTCGCGCAGCAGGGCGTCGCGTTCGGCGCGGCGTCGGTCGATGCGGCCGATCCCGGCGCGGGCGGCCTCGGCGGCGGCCTTGCGGGCGTGCTCGGCGTCGGTGCCGGCGGGCAGCCGGAACGACACGCGGCCCCGGGCGGCGGCCCGGGCGAGGTCGCCGAGGGAGCCGTGCGGGCCGTTCAGCAGCGCGTCCCACACGGGCAGCGCCGCGCCGTGCTCCAGGCCGACCTGGTCGCGGACGGCGTCGGCGAGGTGGTTGGCCCACGGCCGCCCCTCGTCGTCGGCGCCGGTGAGCCCGGCGAGGCGCAGCAGGGCCCGCTCGACGGAGACGGTCGTGTGGGAGCGGGCCATCCGGATGATCGGCTCGGCGGCCCGCGCGGCGAGCCGCCGGGCGGCGCGCACCGCCTCCGGGTCGAGGTCCAGCTTTCCCTGCGGCGCCCCGTTGAAGTCCATGCCGCCGACTCCCCTCGCACGGCCGTCCCTGTCGGGGCGTCCCGTCAATCGTCCTTCGTTATGAGATCTCTACGAGAGATCTTCCGGTATGAACACCGTATTTCACAAGAACTACCATTGGCTCTCCCCCGCCTCACTCCCCGTACAGCTCCATCTTCCCTGGCCGGGCGGTCACCTCACCGCCGGGTGACGCCTGGCCGGATCCCGGGCGTGGCGACTGACCGTAAAACTACAATCACCGCAGGTAGTGGCGGATCCATCCCCCAGGAGAGCCATGATCGTCTATCTAGCGGCCGCGGCCTGCGCCATCGGCGTCGTGCTCGTGGCAAGCCGGCTGGTCCGGCGCACGCGCGGCGTCGACGACCCCGACCCCGACGGCCCCACCGTCGCCCACACCGGCGCGATGCTGTCCGCGCTGTTCCTGCTGGCGTTCGCCATCGCCGTCGTCGTCCCGTGGACGTCGGCGGACTCCGCGCGCTCCAACACCTACACCGAGAGCCAGGCGATCGCCGAGGCGCACTGGGCCGCGTCGCGGCTGCGGCCGGCCGACGCCCGGCACGTCCAGCAGGGGCTGCGCGACTACGTCGACCTCGTCCGCGGCCCCGAATGGCGCCTCATGAAGGACGGGCGCCTCAGCCACCGCGGCTGGACGGAGCTGGACCGCCTGCGCCGCGACGTCATCGCCGTCAAGCCCGGCGACGACGACGAGCTCAAGGAGGCCCGCGCCACCGTCCTGAACCACCTCGGCGAGATCTCCTCGGCCCGCCGCCAGCGCGCCATGGACGCCCGGACCTCGCCGCCCGCCGGGCTGCTGATCATCACCGTCCTGACCGGCATCGTCGTCGTCCTGCTGCCCTTCCTGTCCGGCGCCAGGCCGCGCGGGATGACCCTGGTCCCGCTGTCGCTGATGGCGTCGCTGCTCGCCGCCGGGACGTACCTGACCATCGACATCTCGCACGTGTTCACCGGGGCCCTGGCGGTCGGCCCGGAGGCGTTCACGGGCCTGCACGCCGACCTGCAGCGCATCGCGAGGGGCGGGTGAGCATGCGCATGCGCCGCGCCGCCGTCCTGCCGGTCCTGTCCGCCGCCGTCGCGGCCGGGCTCGCCTTCCCGTGCTGCGCGCTCGCCGCCCAGCCGCCACCGATCCCGATCCCGAAGCCGCGCGTCAGCCTGTGCGTCGGCGTGGAGATCAACCTGCCCGGCGGGCCGGGTGCGTCCAAGCCCTCCCACTGGCCGACCTGCACGCCGCCGCCGCTGCCCACGCCCCCCACGCCGCCCACGCCCACGTTTCCGCCCATACCGCCGACGCCGACCGTCGTCCCGCCGGACCCGCCCGAACCGTCCGAACCTCCCGAGCCGACGCTCCCGGCGCCGCCCGCCACCGAGACCCCGCAGCCGCCGCCCAAGCCGCGCCCGCGGCCCGCGACGGCCCGTCCGCCCGCGCCCCCGCAGCCTCCCCGGCCGAGGCCGCAGCCGTCACCGCCGGAGGAGGCCGAGCCGGCCCCGGCGCACACGGCGCCCCGCGCGGAGCGGCCGCCGCCGCGGCGCCGCGACCCGCTCAGCACGTCTCTCGTGCTGGCGGTCATCGCGATCGTCGTCAGCGCGGGCGCGGCCATCGCGTTCGCCCGCTGAGGGAGCCCGCCAGGGAGCCCGCGTTAGCGGCGGCCGACGCCGCCGAACACCAGGAAGCGCTCGGGGTCGGCCACGGCCCCGCCCTCGTCCGGACGCCACTGCGGGACGTACACCAGGCCGGGGTCCAACAGGTCCCAGCCGTCGAAGAAGCGCAGGATCTCCGCGTGCGAGCGGGACACGGCAGGGGAGCTGGCCCGGTCGTACAGCTTGCCGATCGCCGCGGTCTTGCCCGGCTCCGCCTCGTGGGTGAGGTGGGAGATCACCAGGTGGCTGCCGGGCGCGGCGGCGTCGCGCAGCGCGGCGACGATCGCGGCCGGGTCCTCCTCGTCCTTGACCAGGTGCAGCGCCGCGACGAGCAGGAACGCGACCGGCCTGGACAGGTCGAGCAGCCCCTTCAGCGCGGGGTCGGCGAGGATGTCCTCCGGGCGGCGCATGTCGGCCTGCAGGACGACCGCCCGGTCGTCGCCCGCCAGGATGGTGCGGCTGTGCGCGACCGCGACGTCGTCGTTGTCGACGTACACCACCTTCGCGTCCGGGTTCACGCTCCGCGCGACCTCGTGCACGGTCCCCTGCGTCGGGATGCCGGACCCGACGTCGACGAACTGGTCGACGCCCGTCCCGGCGATCGCGCGGACCGCGCGCAGCAGGAACGCCCGGTTCGCCTGCGCGAGCTCCCGCGCCTGCGGCTCGACCCGCAGCAGCGCGGTGGCCAGGTCGCGGTCGGACGCGAAATTGTGGTCGCCGCCGAGCAGGTAGTCGTACACCCGCGCGACGCTCGGGCGCGTGCTGTCGACCTCGGGGGGAATCCACTCGGAGCCCATGCGTCGTCTCCCTTTCGCGACCGGAGGGTGCCGTCAGCGGGCCTCAGAGTAACGCGGATCCGCCCGAGCGGCCCCGTGCGGTACCGTGCGGCCTCGCGCGCACGATCACTGGCGCACGCGACCCCCGATGAACGCAAATCTCCGGTATGCGGAACGGCCCGGCATACGGAAAAGTGAAGGACGTGCCCGAACGACCCCCGCGGCAGGCGGCGCCGGTGACCGTCCTGCTGACCCCGGACGGGAGGATCATCGGCTGGAGCGAGGGCGCCGCGCGCCTGTTCGGCCGCGGTGCCGGGGAGGCCGTCGGGGTCTCGCTCGCCGATCTGCTCGCCGGCCTGCCCGGCGGGGACGGCGCCGCCGAGCCGCTCATGGGCGCCCTCAAACGCGCCGCCGAGGGACGCCCGTGGTCCGGGGTGCTGCCCCTGCCGGGCGGCGCGGGCGCGGGTCACGGCCTGTCGGTGGCCTGCGAGCCGATGACCGTCGAGGACGGCGGGACCGCCGTCGCGCTGATGGTGTCGCCGCCGTGGGCCGGCGGGCTGGAGCTGCTGAGCGAGGCGGGCCGCCGCATCGGCTCGACCCTGGAGCTGCACCCGACCGCGCGGGAGATCGTCGAGGTCGCCGTCCCGCGGTTCGCCGACGCGGGCGCCATCTACGTGCTGGAGCGGCTCCTCGCCGACGACGATCGGCCCGCCACGGAGGCCGGGAGCAGGGACGCCGAAGGCGGGGACGGCGGCGGACCGGCGGTCGTGCGTCGCCTGGCGGTCGCGTTCGCCGAGGACGACCCGCGCGGCTGGGCCCGCGAGTTCCCCGTCAACGAGGTGATCGTCTACCCGCCGTCCACGCCGTACGCGCGGTGCCTGGCCACCGGCCGCATGGTCGAGTTCGGCGGCGACACCGTCCAGAGGACCCTCGCGCACCGCACCGGCCGCTTGATCGAGGGCCTCCTCGATCACGTGTCGCTGCTGGCGGTGCCGCTGGTGGCGCGGGGCCGGGCGCTCGGGTTCGCGGTGTTCAGCCGCAAGCGCGGCCGGCTGCCGTTCACCGCCGCCGACGCCGCACTGGCCGCCGAACTCGCCGCACGCGCCGCGACGTGCATCGACAACGCCTGCCAGTACCGGCGCGAGCACCGCACCGCCACCGCGCTGAAGTCGAGCCTGGTGCCCGCCGCGATCGCCGCGCCGCCCGGCCTGGAGATCGCGCACCGCTACCTGCCGGCGCGCAGCGGCGTCGGCGGCGACTGGTACGACGTCGTGCCGCTGTCGGGCGGCCGGATCGCCGTCGTGATCGGCGACTCGGTCGGCCACGGCGTCACCGCCGCCGCGGCGATGGGGCAGCTGCGGGTCGCCGCGCACACCCTGGCCAGCTGCGAGTTCCGGCCCGCCGAGGTGCTGGAGCGCCTGGACGCCATCGCGCAGGACCTGCACGCCGCCCAGTTCGCGACCTGCCTGTGCCTGGTCTGCGACCCGGCGACGCGGCGCTGCGAGGTGGCGTGCGCCGGGCATCCGCCGCCGCTGCTGGCGCTCCCCGACGGGACCGTCCGGCACTTCGCGGCCCCGCGCGGCCTGCCGCTCGGCGTGTCCGACCAGGCGCACCCGCCCGAGTACGAGCAGGTCACCGAGACGATCCCGGCGGGCGCCACCCTCGCCCTCTACACCGACGGCCTGGTCGAGAGCCGGCGGCGCAACGTGGACGAGGGCATCGCCCGGCTGGCGTCCGCGCTGGTCGCGTCCCGGGCGGGTACGCCGGAGGAGACCGCGGACGGCGTCCTGGCCCTGCTGTCGGACCAGCGCGGCCGCGACGACATCGCGCTCCTGCTCATCCGCCCCGTCTGACCGCGCCCCGGCTTCTACAGGCCGGGGATCTCGTGGTTGCGGAACGCGTCCACGAAGTAGGTGTGGTCGTCGCGGACGATCTCGGCGTACTGCATGCCGAACGCGACCATCGCGGCGACGAACGCCGACTCGTCCGGGCCGATCACCGCGTCGATCGCGTCCTCGACCTGGAAGTCGACCAGGGTGTGGTCGGAGTCGGTGTCGGACACGCAGTGCACCTTGGCGGTGGCGCGGCCCAGGTCGTCCAGGACCGACAGCATGTCCTCCGGCTCGCTGAGGCCGCTCCAGTCCAGGTCCTCCTCGTAGGGGGACAGCTCCTGGACGACGTACCCGACGCCGCCGATCCGGGTGTGGCCGAGCCAGGGGTCGCTGTTGGCCTGCAGCGCCCGCCGCGACACGGCGGTGCGGTGGCCGTGGTGGCGGAAGTACTCGCGGATGCGGGGGTCGTCGACGACGCGGCTGGCGGCGGCGATGTTGCCCTGCTTCATCGACAGGACGACGTCGTTCTCCAGCGCCTGCGTGTTCCCCTCCACCAGGATGTTGTACGCCGACAGCCCCGCCGACCCGATGCCGAACCCGGACGCGCCGACGATGTCCTTGACCTGGTAGGTGAGGCTGCCGAAGCGCTTCTCGGCCGGGATGGTCGTCAGGTACTCCTGGTAGGCGGCCTCGACCTCGGCGCGCTCGGCGTCGTCCAGCCGCCGCACGCCGGGACGGTCGCGGAACCGCCGGTCGGGCCCGTGGACCTCCGTCATCCCGGCCAGCAGCCCGATCCGGGTGCCGCCCATCGCGGCGATCAGCACGTCCCGGACGTACCCGTCGGTGGTGTCGAGCGTCAGCGCGAACCTCTCGTCGCCGTCGTGCGCGGCGAACCGGCGGACCTGGTCGACGTAGGCGCGCACGTAGGTCTCGATGAGCCGCCGGATGTCGGCGTCGGAGATCGCCTTCTGCCAGGCCAGCAGCGCCAGGCTCGCCACGAACCGCTTGACGTCCCAGGTGAAGTGCCCGACGTAGGCCTCGTCGTAGTCGTTGACGTCGAACACGAACACGCCGTCGTCGTTCATGTAGGTGCCGAAGTTCTGCGCGTGCAGGTCGCCCTGGATCCACACGCGGGACGTGCGCTCGTCGGCCCACGGGTCGTCGTCGGCGGCGATGTCGGCGAAGAACAGGCACGCGCTGCCCCGGTAGAACGCGAACGGGTCGGACGCCATCGTCCGGAAGCGGCGGCGGAACTCGGCGGGGCTGCGCTCCATCAGGTCCGAGAACGCGTCGACCAGGACGTCGACGATCTGCGCCCGGCGCTCCTTCGGGTCCCGCCCGCGCAGTTCCTCGGTGATGCTCCCCATGCCGTCTCCCTCAATGATCGGTTCCCCCGCCGCGTCCGGGGCGTTCCGGTCATTGTGCCGAATCGTGCCCGGTCCGGGAGGTGAACAGCGCGCGGACGGCCGGTTCCGACCGCACCAGGTCCAGCGCGGCGTCGGCGTGCCCGGGGACGTAGCCGTTCCCGATGAGCATCGTCACGTCCGCGGCGAGGCCCTCGGCGCCGAGCGCGGCGGCCGGGAACGACGTCGCCATCGAGAAGAACACGACGGTGCCGCCGGGCGCGGTCGCCAGGATCGCGCCGTGCTCGCAGCCCGGCACGTCCACGCAGACGACGGTGACGTCCACGGGCTCTCCGATCGCGGCGGCGACGGCGACGGGGTCGCGGGCGTCGGCGCGGACGACGGCGTCCGCGAGCCCGGTCGCCGACAGGGTCTCCTCCTCCTCGGCGGTGGGCACCAGCCCGATCACGCGGGACGCGCCGGCGCGGCGGGCGGCGGCCAGCGACAGGCAGCCGCTCTTGCCCGCGGCCCCCAGCACCGCCACGACCGGCGCGCCCTTCTCGGCCTTGCGGGACGCGACGACGCGGCGGGTGAGGGCGGGCGCGCCGCACACGTCCATGACGGCGAGGGCCAGCGGGACGGGCAGGTCGCCGGGCAGCACCGCGGCGATCGACCGGGCGAACAGGATGGCGTGGCCCTCGGCGGGCACCTGCTCGGACAGGCCGTCCCAGCGGGCCAGGCCGTCGGTGACGGACAGCGGCGTGAGGGTCAGCGAGACGAGGGTGGCGACGCGGTCGCCGGGCTTCAGGCCGAGCGGCGAGGCGGGCCCGGCCTCGTCGACGACGCCGACGAGCATGCCGCCCGACCCGGTCACGGGGTTGTGCATCTTGCCGCGCTCGCGGACGATCCGCAGCACGTCCGCCCGGATCGCGTCCGGGTCGCCGCGGTGCGCGGTGCGCAGCTGCCGGTAGGACGCGGCGTCCAGGTTGAGGCGCTCGACGGCGATGCGGACCTCGTCCGGGCGGATCCGGGGGTCGGGGTCCAGCCGCAGCGCGGCCTGCGGCAGCACGCCCGCGGGCTCCAGCACCCGGTGCAGCCCCACCGCCGTGCCCGTATCCGTGCCGCCCGTGCCCGTGCCGCCCGTGTCGCCCGTACCGTGCGCGCCGCCCCCGCCGTCGCTCATCGCCGTCCCCGCCTCTCCGTCGAATCCGATGGCGTCACGTAAGATGTACCGAACACTACTGGTTTCATCGAAATTCTTCCCGTAACGTCGGCCTCGTACAAGAGTTTTATGCGATCAGTATGAGGCGAGGAGGCGGTCGGCGATGACCACTGCCCTGCACCCGGACAGCGGCGGGCCCGTCCTGTCCGAAAAGACCGCACGCCAGCCCTACGTGTACCGGCGCCGGCCCCTGGAAGAGCCCGACTGGCGGCGGATTCCCGGATGGCGGGACGTCACGCAGGACGATTGGGAGTCCGCCCAATGGCAGCGCGCCCACTGCGTGAAGAACCTGCGCCAGCTCCGCCAGGTCATGGGCGACCTGCTGGACGAGTCGTTCTACGCCGACCTGGAACGTGACCACGCCGAGCGCGCGACCATGTCGATGCTGCTGCCCCCGCAGATGCTGAACACGATGGACACCTCGTCCACCGACGCCTTCTACGCCGACCCCGTGCGCCGCTACATGCTCCCGGTGTTCAGCGACCGGCGCACCGACTGGCCGTCCCACCCCCACGCCGCACGCGACTCGCTGCACGAGGCCGAGATGTGGGCGGTCGAGGGCCTCACGCACCGCTACCCGACCAAGGTCCTGGCCGAGATCCTGCCGACCTGCCCGCAGTACTGCGGCCACTGCACCCGCATGGACCTCGTCGGCAACTCCACCCCGAACGTCGACAAGCACAAGTTCACCGTCAAGCCGCCGGACCGGCTCGGCGCCATGCTCGACTACCTGCGCCGCACGCCCGGCGTCCGCGACGTGGTCGTCTCCGGCGGCGACGTCGCCAACATGCCGTGGCCGCGGCTTGAGTCGTTCGTCGCCTCGCTGATGGAGATCGGCAACATCCGTGACATCCGCCTGGCCAGCAAGGCGCTCATGGGCCTGCCGCAGCACTGGCTGCAGGACGACGTCCGCGCCGGCATGGAGCGCCTGGCCGCCACGGCGCACGAGCGCGGCGTCCAGATCGCGATCCACACCCACGTCAACGCCGCCCAGTCGGTGACGCCGCTCGTCGCGAAGGCCGCCCGCGCGATGCTCGACACCGGGATCCGCGACGTCCGCAACCAGGGCGTGCTGCTGCGCGGCGTCAACGACTCCCCCGCCGCGCTGCTCGACCTGTCGTTCGCGCTGCTCGACGAGGCCGCGATCATGCCGTACTACCTGTACATGTGCGACATGATCCCCTACAGCGAGCACTGGCGGCTCGCGGTCTGGGAGGCGCAGGAGCTGCAGCACGCGATCATGGGCTACCTGCCCGGCTTCGCCACCCCGCGGATCGTCTGCGACGTCCCCTATGTCGGCAAGCGCTGGGTGCACCAGCTCGCCGACTACGACCGCGAGCGCGGGATCTCCTACTGGACGAAGAACTACCGCACCGCCCTGGAGGCGTCCGACCCGGACGCGCTGACCAGGCGGTACGAGTACCACGACCCGATCTACACGTTGCCGGAGCGCGGCCGCGAGTGGTGGCGGCGGCAGGCGCAGGCCGCTTGAGCTCCCGAGCGCGCCACCGCCCGGTGCCTTTACGTTGTAGATCACTAGCGGTGCCGCCTATGCTCGGGCAGGTGACCTCCGACCTGACCTGCCGGTTCCCGCTCGGCGCGGCCCTCACCGCCGCCGATCTGGAGAACGATCCGCACCCGCACCTGGCCCGGCTGCGCGAGCGCGAGCCGGTCTCCTGGCTGCCGGCGCTCGGCGGCTGGCTGGTCACCTCCCGCGACCTGGCGCTGCGCGTGATGCGCGACGCGGCCGCGTTCACCGTGGACGACCCGCGCTTCTCCACCGCGCAGGTCGTCGGGCCGAGCATGCTGTCGCTGGACGGGCCCGTCCACACCCGCCACCGCGACCCGTTCGCCCGCCCGTTCCGCCCCGCCCGGACCCGCGAACGGTTCACCGCGTTCGTCGAGGCCGAGACCGCGCGGCTCGTCGGCGGGATCGCCCCGGCGGGCCGGGCCGAGCTGCGCGGCGAGCTGGCGGGGCCGCTGGCCGTCGCGGTCGTCGCCGAGGCCCTGGGGCTGGACGGCGTGGACGCGGCGACCGTCCGGTCCTGGTACGGCGCGTTCGTGGACGCCGTCTCCGTGATCACGGCGGGCGGCGCGGCGCCGCCCGCGTCGGGCGAGGCGTACCGGCTGCTCACCGCGGCGGTCGAGGAGGCGATCATCGCGTCGCGTCCCGGGTCGCTGCTCGCCGAGGCCGCCCGCGACGAGGCCGGGCTGACCACCGCCGAGGTCGTCGCGAACGCCGCGATCCTGATGTTCGGCGGCATCGACACCACCGAAGGCATGATCGCCAACGCCGTGCTGCACCTGCTCGGGCATCCCGACCAGCTGCGGCTCGTCCTGGACGACCGCGACCTGCTGCCCGCCGCGATCGAGGAGTCGCTGCGGCTGGAGCCGTCGGCGTCCGTCGTCGACCGGTACGCCGCCCGCGACGCCGAGATCGGCGGGACACGGATCCGCGCGGGCGACCTCGTCCGCGTCTCGCTCGCCGGCGCCAACCGCGACCCGGCCGTCTTCGCCGACCCCGACCGCTACGACGTGCGGCGCGCCAACGCCGCCGAGCACCTGGCGTTCGCGCACGGCCCGCACTTCTGCTTCGGCGCCCACCTCGCCCGCCTGGAGGCCCGGACCGCGCTCACCGCGCTGCTGGACCGGCTGCCCGGCCTGCGGCTCGACCCGTCCCGCCCGGCCTCCCCGCATGGCCTGGTCTTCCGCAAGCCGCCGCATCTGCACGTCCAATGGGACGCGTGATGTGGGAACATGCCGGAATGATCGTGGAACGCCGGGTCGAACTGCGCTTCGCGCAGGAGAGCCGAGAGGCCGAGACGCACACCAACCTGTCCGCCGTCCGCCAGGACGGACGCTGCCTCTGGGTGGCGGGCGACGAGACCGCCACCATCGAGCGGCTGACCGCCACCTTGGACGGCGACGGGCGCGTCACCGCCTACGAGGGGCAGGCCACGGTCGCGCTCGCCGACCTCGTCCCGCTGCCGGCGGGCCCCGGCGAGGAGGCCGACATCGAGGGGCTGGCCCGCGCCAACGGCTGGCTGTGGGCGGTCGGCTCGCACAGCCTCAAGCGCAAGAAGGTCAAGCAGGGGCAGAGCGACGCGAAGGCGCGCAAGCGGCTGGCCACCGTCGTCCGCGAGGACAACCGCTTCATCCTCGTGCGGCTCCCCCTGGTCACCGGCGACGACGGGCTGCCCTCGGTCGTCCGCGAGGACGGCGGCCGCACCGCCGCCCTCCTCGGCCTCGACAAGGACTCGCTCACCGACCTGCTGCGGGACGACCCGCACCTCGCGCCGTTCCTGTCCATCCCCAGCAAGGACAACGGCATCGACATCGAGGGCGTCGCCGCGCACGGCGACCGCCTCTACATCGGGTTCCGCGGGCCGGTGCTGCGCGGCTGGGCGGTGCTGGTGGAGATCCGCCCCGGCGAGCACCCGCGCGACCCGCAGCGGCTGCGCGCCCTCCCGGTCGGCGACGGCGGCGAGCTCTACCGGACGCACTTCCTCGACCTGCGCGGCCTCGGCATCCGGGACCTGTGCCCGCACGGCGACGACCTGCTCGTCCTCACCGGCCCCAGCATGGACCTGGACGGGCCGGTGCAGGTCGTGCGCTGGCGGAACGCGGCGAAGGCCGACGCCGCCGAGATCGTCACCTCCGACGAGCTGGAGGTGGTGGGCGACCTCCCCTACGGCGACGGCGACGACCACGCCGAGGGCATCGCGGTCCTGGACGAGGGGCCGGGCACCCGCGTCCTGGTCGTCTACGACAGCCCGTCGCCGGAGCGGCTCACGGCGGACGGCGGCGTCCTCGCCGACGTGGTCACGCTCCCCGAGTAAGCGCTCGCTTTCGCCGTCTGCGAGGATGGTCGCGTGACCGTCGGCAGCGGAGGGACGAGGCGAGCATGATCGAATGGTCCGACGAAGACCTGATGATCCGGGACGCGGTGCGCGGCTGGATCGACGCGGAGGTCCGGCCGAACCTGGACGCGCTGGAGTCGGGCGAGCTGCCGCCGTACGACCTGCTCCGCGGCCTCTACAAGACGTTCGGCATGGACGAGCTGGCCCGCTCCTCCTTCCGCGCCCGCAAAGAGGGCGACGCGGACGGGCAGCGGCCGCGCGGCGGGAACGCGGCGATGACGATGATCCCCGTGATCGAGCTGTGCAGGGTCGCGCCGGGACTGGTGTCGGCGATGGGCGTCGGCCTCGGCCTCGCCGCCGGGACGATCATGAAGCGCGGCACGCCGGAGCAGAAGGAGCGCTGGGCGCTGCCGCTGCTCACCATGGAGAAGATCGGCGCCTGGGCGATCACCGAGCCGAACTCGGGGTCGGACGCGTTCGGCGGCATGCAGTCCACCGCGAAGAAGGTCGGCGACGAGTACGTCATCAACGGGAGCAAGACCTTCATCACCAACGGCCCCTACGCCGACACCATCGTCTTCTACTGCAAGCTCGACGACCGTCCTCCAGCCCCCACCCACCACCATTCAAACGACGAGCTCCGCTCGGCGCCCGATGGCGATCCGCGCGACCGGGAGATCCTCACGTTCGTCCTCGACAAGGGCATGCCGGGGCTGGAGCAGAGCAGGCCGCTGCGGAAGATGGGCCTGCACTCCTCCCCCACCGGCGAGCTGTTCCTGGACGACGTCCGCGCGGGCGCCGACCGGCTCCTGGCGGCGGGCGAGGGCGGCGGCAAGGAGTCGGCGAAGCAGAACTTCGTCACCGAGCGCGCGGGCGTCGCCGCGATGGCCCTCGGAGTCATCGAGGAATGCCTGCAATTGTCGGTCGAGTACGCCAGGACCCGCGAGCTGTGGGGCCAGAAGATCGGCGACTTCCAGCTCATCCAGCTCAAGCTCGCCAAGATGGAGGTCGCGCGGCTCAACGTGCAGAACCTGGTGTTCCGGCACATCGAGATGCAGCGCGCCGGACGCGCCCCCACCCTCGCCGAGGCGTCGGCGATGAAGCTGTACTCGGCGCAGGCCGCCAACGAGGTGGCGCAGGAGGCCGTGCAGCTTTTCGGCGGCAACGGCTACATGAGCGAGTACCGCGTCGAGCAGCTCGCCCGCGACGCGAAATCGTTCCAGATCTACGCCGGGACTGACGAGATCCAGGTCACCCATATCGCCCGGGATCTGCTGTCGCGCTGATCCTCGGAGCCCCCACGGCGCCGTTGCCGCGCGGTGAATGCGGCGCGAACTTTCGCGGCGGTCGCGGCATCGAAATGGAGGAGGGCGGGTGAAGGTCTGGCGCCCGTCCTCGCCCGAAGGCCATTTCTGGACAGCCGACGATGGGGACTGGATACTCACAGCTATGGACGGTCAGCCCTCATTCCCGGTGAGAGCGTCCGACATGGAACGGGACCGTGTGCTGCGCGTCCTCAGCGACCGCGTGGCCGAGGGCCGGATGTCGAACGAGACGTTCGAGCGCCGCGTCGACCAGGTGCTCCAGGCCCGCAGCCAGGCCGAACTGGCCGACATCGTGCACGACCTGCCGCCCGGCAACCGCGTCCTCAACCGGCTGACCGGCATCGTGTCCTCGGTGTCGCAGGTGACCGCGCGGATCGAGGCGGCCTGGCGGGCGCCGCGGCTGCCGCGGTTCATGCTGCCGCCGGGCGACCTGAAGCGCATCGTCGTCGGCCGCGCCCCCGGCTGCCAGTTCATCCTCACCGACCTGACCGTCTCGCGGTTCCACGCCGAGATCTACCGCGCCGACGAGGGCTGGATGATCTCCGACCTCGGCTCGATGAACGGCACGCGGGTGAACGGCTGGCGGCTGACCGGCCCGGCCCGCGTCCGGCCCGGCGACGAGGTCGGCTTCGGCAACTCCAGCTTCATCGTCACCGCGCCCTGAGCGCTCCCCCGCCGCCCCGCCGACGTTCCGCCCGCTCCGCCGCGAAAGTCCGGGTCCGGTCCAGGTCTTGACGTGATCGTTAAGAGTCCTTACTTTCTCCCCAAGTTAGGAAACCTTCTTAACGCGAGACCTCAACGCGGAGGCGCCGCCGTGTCCACGCCCGTCCCCGGGACGCCCAGCCTGCTGCGGGCGATCAACGACCGCGCGGCGCTGGAGGCGCTGCTTGACCGGGGACCGCTGACCCGGCCGCAGATCTCCGACCTGACCGGCATCTCCAAGCCGACCGCCTCGCAGCTGCTCGCGCGGCTGGAGGAGGCCGGGCTCGTCGTCCGGGACGGGATCCGGGAGGGCATGCCGGGGCGCACCGCCGAGCTGTACCGGATCAACGGGGCCGCCGCGCACGTGGCCGGCGCCGACGTCACCCCGGCGCGGATCCGGGTCAGCGTCGCCGACCTGGCCGGGACGGTCGTCGGGGAGCACGCGCTGCCGACGCCCGACCGCACCGGCGTGGACGTCGTCGCCCGCATGGCCGCCGCGCTCGACGGCGCAGCCGCCGCGGCGGGCCTGACCCGCGAAGAGCTCGGCCTCGCCGTCATCGGCATCCAGGGCGCCGTCGACCCGGCGACCGGGCGGCTCGGGTACGCCTCCCACATCCCCGGCTGGCACATCCCGGACCTGGTGGCGACGCTGAGCGACGGGCTCGGCGTGCGGATCGCGATCGAGAACGACGTGAACCTCGCCGCCCTCGCCGAGCGCGCGGACGGGCAGGCCGCCGGGGCGGGCGACTTCGTGCTGCTGTGGGTCGCCGACGGCGTCGGCATGGCCGTCGTGCTGAACGGCGCGCTGCACCGCGGCGCGACGGGCGGCGCGGGCGAGATCGGCTACATGCCCGCGGTCGGCGCCCCGCTGATGCGGGACGTGCGCCGCACCCACACCGGCGGCGTGCACAGCCTCACCGGCGGCGCGGCCGTGCTGAAGCTGATGCGCGAGCACGGGTTCCGCGGCCGCGACGCCGCCACCGCCCTCGGCCGCGCCGCCGACGACGTCGGCGCGGCGGCCGGGACGCGCACCGCGTCCGACGCGGGGGCCCGCGCCGAACGGGCTCTCACCGAGCTGGCGAGCCGGCTCGGCGTCACCCTGGCCACCGTCGTGGCGATCGTCGACCCGGGGCTCGTCGTCCTCACCGGCGACGTGCTCCTCGCCGGCGGGGAACCGCTCCGCGCACGCGTCGAACAGCACCTGCACAGCCTGACGATCCCGCGCCCCGAGGTGCGGCTCAGCACCGTCAAGGGCAACCCGGTCCTGGCCGGGGCGCTGCAGCAGGCGCTCCGGGAGACCCGCGACGAGGTCTTCTCCAGCACCGTCCCCCTCCCCTGACCCAGCC
>NZ_SMKT01000131.1 GCF_004348735.1 Actinomadura sp. KC06 | reverse complement strand
CTGCAGCAGCAGGCCCACGGAGAGCACCAGGCCCGCCACGAAGCCGCCGCCGGGCTGGTTGTGCCCACGCATGAACATGTAGAACGACACCAGCAGCGTGAACGGCAGCAGCAGCCGCACCAGCACGGCCGGCACCATCAGGTATCCCACGGCGGTGTCCGTGGCGTGGCGGGGGTTGAGCAGGTCGGTCTGCAGGTCGGCGGGCATGTTGCGCTGCTGTTCCGGCAGGTCCATGGCCTCGCGCGCGGGGCGGAAGCGCCGCAGCAGCGCATACACGGTGAGCGCCACGATGCCCAGCACCACGATCTCGCCGAGCGTGTCGAGGGCCCGCAGCTCGACCAGGATCAGGTTCACGATGTTCTTCGCCCCCTCCTCCTCCGCGGGCCCGGCGTACCGCGGGCCGACCGGATCGGAGCCGCGGCTCAGCGACGCCACCACGAGGAACACCGCGACGAACCCGCCTAGCCCGAGGCTGATCACCCCGGTGGCGATCCGGCCGGGCGTGGTGCGGCGACGCGGCGGGAACCGCTCCGGCAGCCGCCGCAGCACCAGCACCAGCATGATCAGCGACAGGGTCTCCACGACCAGCAGCGTGAGGGCGAGGTCCGGGGCGCCCTGCATGACGAAGAGCCCGCCCGTCCCGTAGCCGACACCGGCGAGGAGCAGCGCCGCCGACAGCCTTCTGCGCGCCCGCACCGCCGCGAGCGCGCACCCCGCCACCACCACGGACAGGACGGGCTGCACGGGATCGTCCCAGGCCCGCAGCGTGTCCAGCGGCTCGGACGGCCCGCGCCCGCCGATCAGGCCGGCCGCCAGCGCGGTCCCCGGCAGGACCAGCACCATCACCGCGATCACCCCGAGGTACACCGGCAGCGACCCGATCTGCACGCGCCGCGTCACCGCGTGCGCGCCGTTGAGCACCGTCTCGACCACGCCGTCGTACGCCCGCTGCGCGTCCGGCACCCGCCGCCGGACGGGCCGAGCCGGGAACGACCGCCCGAACGCGAAATACACCCCGACGCCCGCCCCGATCGCCAGCACGGACAACCCCAGCGGCAGCCCCAGCCCATGCCACAACGCCAGCTCATAATCAGACCCCGGCCCCAGCGTGGCCGCATAGGGCTCGACCAGTTCCTGCACCGGACCCGGAACCACGCCCACGACGAACCCCGCCGCCGCCAGCACCACGACCGGCCCGACCAGGCCCCACGACTCCTTGTGCCGTCCCTCGTCCGATGCGCCGCCGAACGCGCCGTACAGGAAGCGCACGCCGTAGGCCACGGTCAGCGCCGACCCCGCCACCACACCGGCGAGGACGAAGGCGTCCAGCCCTCCGTGCGCGAAGGCCTTGACCGCCGCCTCCTTCGCGACGAACCCCAGGAACGGCGGCAACCCGATCATGGACGCGATGGCCGCCGCCCCCGCGACCGCGAGCACCGGCAGCCGCCGTCCCGCCCCGGAGAGGCAGTCGGCGCGGCGCGTCCCCGTCTCGTGCTCCAGCGCGCCGACCGCCAGGAACAGCGGAGCCTTGAACACGCCGTGGGCGAGCAGCAGGGCCGTGCCGGCCAGCGCCGCCGTCGGCGTCCCGTCCCCGAGAAGGACCATGAGCAGGCCGAGCTGGCTCACCGTCCCGTAGGCGAGGAGCCGTTTCAGGTCGTCCTGCCGCAGCGCGACCAGCCCGCCGACGATCAGGCTCACCAGCCCGGCCACGACGACCATCGGCCGCCAGGCGCCCGTCTCCGCGAACGCCGGCGCCAGCCGCGCCACCAGGTAGACGCCCGCCTTCACCATCGCGGCGGCGTGCAGGTAGGCGCTCACCGGCGTCGGCGCGACCATCGCCGCGGGCAGCCACGCGTGCAGCGGCACCTGCGCCGACTTCGCGAACGCGCCCAGCAGGACGAGCACCACGCCGGCCTCCGCCCCGGCCCCGCCCGGCGGATCGGCGAGCAGCGCCGAGATCTGGTACGTCCCCGCGGCCTGGCCGAGCAGCACGAACCCGGCCAGCATCACCAGCCCGAACGCCGTGGTCATGAGCAGCGCCTCGGTGGCGGCCCGCCTGTCCTCCGACCGGTCAGGACGGGCGGCGCCGATCAGGATGAACGAGCTGACGGTGGTCAGCTCCCAGAACACGTACAGGACGAGGAGGTTGTCGGCGAGCACCAGCCCCGTCATCGCTCCCGCGAACGCCACGAGCGTCCCGGTCATCAGCCGCTCGGCCCGTCCGAAGTACCAGCCCGAGTAGCAGAGCACCAAGGCCCCGACCCCGCCGACCAGCACCAGCATGACGACGGACAGCGCGTCCAGCCGCAGGTCGATCGCCAGCCCCAGATCGGACGCCCACCCGACGCTCGCCGTGACGTCGTCGCCCGCCCGCGCCACGGCCCACCCGGCCGTCACCGCCGGAAGCACCGCCGCAGCGCACGCCATCACCCGCCCGTGCCGTCCCAGCGCCCACGGCACGCCCACCGCCGCGACGGCATACGCCGCAACCAGCACCACCACGCCGCCGCAGCCCCCCCTCCGCCAGGCACGTCGCAGACGATCTACCCGGCCAGCGCCCCCGAAACGGAACGCCGCGGTGCCGAACACGCGGCCCGCGCGGACGATAAGCGTTCGATAACGAGCCCCCGTAGCGTCATCGACGTCGATCCCCGCCAGACCTGACGGCGGGGGCACGAAACGGGGAGAACATGAGCAAGATCCGAATCGGGCTGCTGGCCGGCGCGGTGGCGGCGGGGGCCGTCGTCGCGGCCGCGCCGTCGGCCGCGCTGGCCGCCACGACCACAGCCACCACGGCCGGCTGCCCCAAGGGCGACGTGTGCGTGTGGAGCGGCAAGAACGCCACCGGCACCCGCTGCACCTGGGACGGCGACGACCCCGACTGGCAGGGCGGCGCCGTCCGCTGCAGGCCGTACGGCTTCAAGGTCAACAGCGTCTGGAACAACGGCTACACCAGCACCCCCTACAACAAGGTCAAGTTCTACCGGTACGCCAACTACGGCAGCCAGATCTCCGACCCCCTCCCGGTCACGTCCGGGCCGGTCAACGCGGCGAACCTCTCCATCCGCTCGCACCAGTGGGCGAGGTAGGAGGACACATGAAGAAGATCCGTATCGCCGCGACCGGCGTGGCCGTCGCTGGCCTCGCCACCGTCCTGGCTCCCGCCGCCGCACAGGCCGAGACCGCCGGGGCCGGTGCCACCGCCGCGGCGTGGCAGGGCTCCTGCGCCAAGGGCGACTTCTGTGTCTGGAGCGGCAAGAACGGCACGGGCATCAAGTGCTCCTGGTACGGCAACGACGACGACTGGCAGGGCGGCGACGTCCGGTGCAGCCCGCGGTTCCTCGTCGCCTCGATGTGGAACAACGGCTACACCGGCTCGTACAGCAAGGTGAAGGTCTACTCGTTCGCCGACTACGAGAGCTACTGGGGCACCGTCTCGCCCGGTACGCGGACGAACTTCTGGGAGGGCCAGCTCATGCGCTCCCACCGCTGGGTGAACTGACGTCCTCCCCCTCCTAGGAAGGCCGCCGAGCGCCACGCCCTCGGCGGCCTTCCCCTTTGCGTCAGCAGCAGCTTTGCGTCAGCAGCAGCGCAGGGCGCGAGCCGGATCCGTCGTGCGGCGCCAGCGCAGTGCACGTCCGCGCGGCACGGCGCAGGGCGGCCCCGGATGTGCGGACGTGGCGACAGGCGTCCCCGGATGCGTGGACGGGTCGTCCCGCAGGATGGCGTCGTGGAGCTCCCGCAGCTCGCGCCCCGGTTCCAGCCCGAGCTCCTCGTCCAGCCTGCGGCGCCCCTCGTGGTAGACGTCGAGCGCCTCGCTCTGCCGTCCCGCCCGCGCCAGCGCCAGCATCAGCAGCGCCCGCAGCCGCTCCCGGTACGGATGCTCGCCCACCGGCCCCAGCAGCTCGCCCACCAGCTCCCGGTGGCGGCCGAGCGCCAGCTCCACCTGCGCGGCCTCCTCGACCGCCGCCAGCCGCAGCTCCCCCCACCTGACGGCGCCCGCCTCGACGAGCGGACCACCGAGCCCGGAGAGGACGGGCCCGTCCCAGAGCGCCAGCGCGTCACGGAACCGTCCGGCGGCCGAGGTCAGGCGCCGCGCCGCCGCGTCCCGCCGCGCCGCGGCGATGTGCCGCTCTGCGGCGAGCGCGTCGATCGTGACACTCTCACCCGATATGCGGTACCCGGGCCGGACGGTCTCGATCACCTGCCGACCGCCGCCCGCTTTGCAGAACGCACGCCGTAACCCCGAGACCACGATGGCGATCTGGGTTCGGGCCGACTCCGGCGGGCCGTCCGGCCACACACCGTCCACCAGCCGCTCCACCGGAACCGGCCGATCCGGTTCGAGGAGCAAAGCGGCGAGGACCAGCCGCGCCCTGTCGCCGCCGAGGTCGATCTGCTCCCCGCGGACACCGGCGCGCAACGGCCCCAGGATCCGGAAATTCACGCGGTCGCTCACCCGTCGCGTCACCCTTCCAAAGGCGTCATTGCGTGGACGATCGCGGGGTGTGAACGCCGAAAGCCCGGCGTGCGGGGTTACCCCCCGTAGGGTAGACAACGAGCCGCCCGGCGGGGTTCATGGAACGGCCGAAGATCGGTTCCGAACCGTTCAGAACAGCGAAACCGCAGGTCAGCGGCACTGCCTGGTGATGACAGGATCGGGCGCACGCTCGCTCCGGAGATCGGACGCGGGCACATAGCCCCAGCCGTACAGCTTCGGCATCGCCGTCACCCGGTCACCCTGCGTGTAATACCAGATGTCGTTGCCGCCGGAATGGCGCTCGCCGCGCGTCCAGCAGATGAACCAGCTCGGATCGGTCTCCAGCACGGCCACCTCGACCCCGAACCCGGCCTTCTCGTACACGCCGACCCCCGGCCGGTTCGGGCACTGGAACATGTGCGGCCACGTCTGCTTGGTCCGCAGATCCTCGATGGTGCCGCGCAGAAAATGACACCGCTCCCCGGCCGCGCCGCCCCCATCACCGCGACCGGCCACGAACGCCGCCGTCCCGGCCGCCGCCACCGCCAGCGCGGCCGCCACGGCGAACGCACGCCACCGGCGTCCCTTCCGGCCGGCTCCGCGACCGCCAGCACCCGCCCCTTCACCGACCGTCCCGCCGGGAGCCGTCCCGTCGGCGATCGTCCCGTCGACGGCCGTCCCGTCGACGGCCGTCCGGTCAGAAGGTCCGGCGCTGGTCGCGGCGGTGCCCTCGCCACCGGCGATGAGGTCGCGGTGGACGGTCCAGCGGGCGACCTCTGCGTCGACGTCCGGCCAGTCGCCGTAGCGGAGGCAGGCTTCGACGAAGCGGGCCGTCGCCGTTTCCGGAGGCCTGGTGAGCGGGTTCTTGCCGATGAGCGTGGAGACCGTCGCGGGTGACAGGCCGGGGCAGCGCATGCACAACGCCCGGTATTTGGGACGTCCGCACCATTCGTACAGCGCGCGGAGCCTGGCGGTGAACTCCGTCCAGGTGGCGGCTTCCTCGGGGGCAGGGGGCGGCGAGGGGACGGGTACAGCGGGCAACGCACACTCCTGGGGTCGAACTGGGGCGCACCTGTCGCCACTGGCGACAACGTATTGTGACGACCTGGCTACCGCACCAGTTCACCGCGCCGCAGCGCGGCTTGCCCGCACCGTCAGGAAACCTGCCACAGACGGATCTTGTTGTCGACATGGCCGGTGGCGAGCGTTCTGCCGTCCGGGCTGAACGCGATCGCCTCGACCGACATCACCCGGACCTTGAACTCGGTGACCTCGTTGGTCGCCAGGTCCCACACCCAGGTCGAGCCGTCGGCGTCGCCCGCCGCCAGGCGCTTGCCGTCGGGGCTGTAGGCGACCGCCTTGACCCAGTTGGCGGACTTCTTGTACTCGCCGGTCATCCGCTTGGAGGCCACGCTCCACAGCCGCACCTTGTGGTCGCCGCCGCCGGTGGCGACGGTCTTGCCGTCCGGGCTGAACGCCACCGCGAAGTTGCCGTCGTCGTGGCCCTCCAGCTCGGTGACGCGGCGCCGGGCCGCGACGTCGAACAGCACCAGGGGAGCCCCGCTCCCGCCGGTCACGAGGAGCTTGCCGTCCGGGCTGAACGCGAGCGATTCGGCACCGTAGGACAGGTTCCCCACGCCGCCGATCACGCGCCGGGTGGTCATGTTCCACAGTTCCACGGTGGCGTTGACGTCGCCCCCGGCGGCGAGGATCCTGCCGTTCGGGCTGAACCCCAGCGACAGGATCTGGAAGGCGTCACGCTTGAGCACGAAGGCGGCGCGCCTGGACGCCGTGTCCCAAAACTGAATCGTGGCCCCCATGCCGGCGGCGGCGAGGAGCTTGCCGTCCGGGCTGTAGGCCACCGCCTCGACCTGGTTGGGATAGTCGTCGAGGACGGCGACGGGACGTACGGCGGACACGTCCCACAACCGCACGGTTCCGTCCTTGCCGCCGGACGCCAGCGTCCTGCCGTCAGGGCTGAACGCGACCGAATACACATGGTCGGTATGACCGGACAACGTCCTCTCGGGCGACGACCGCCGGAAGGTGTCCCTCGTCAGATAGACCCCGCCCGCGGCGGCGGCCCCGCCGACGAGGACGAGCCCCCCGATCAGGAAGGCCCGCCGCCCCGTCCCGCGCGGCGCCGCCTGCCGAGGAGGCATCGGTGGAGGCGCCTGCCCGACGCCCATCCCCGGCCCGTAACCGGGTACGGGAGCGCCGCCCATCGGCGGCGGCGCGCCATGCGCGACCGGAACAGGCTGGGCACACTGCGGCTGCTGCGGAGCGAACTGCGCGTTCACCTGAGGTGCCGCCCCGGCCAGAGCACGAAGCCGCCGCCCCACGTCCTCGGCGGACGAAAGCCGCTCGGCGGGGTTCTTGGCCAGCAGGCCGAGCACGATCCAATCCAGCTCCGCCGGCACACCGGCCCTGCGCTGCGACGGCGGCACCGGATTGACGGTCAGATGCTGATGCATCAGCGCGGGCATCGTGTCCCCGCTGAACGGCGGCCCCCCGACCAGCAGCGAATAAAGCGTGCATCCGAAGGCGTACAGATCGGTCCGCGCGTCAGCGGGCCGTCCCTCGTACTGCTCGGGCGCCGTATAGGCGGGAGTCGCCATCATTCCGCCCATGGCGGTGAGGTGCCCGGTCGCGTCCGCGGACCGGGAGATCCCGAAGTCGCAGATCTTCACCCCGCCCTCGGCCAGCTCCATCAGATTGGCGGGCTTGATATCCCGATGCACCACGCCCCTGCGATGCGCATACCCGAGCGCATCCGCCACGGCCGCACCTGTTTCCAGCACCCGCTCAATGGGCAGCCCGTGCGGATTCCGGGCGAGCATCGCGGCGAAGTCCGTCCCGTTCAGCAGCTCCATCACGAAGAACGGCTGCCCCTCGTGCACCCCGATGTCGTGCACCACCGTGATCCCGGGATGCTGCAACTGCGCCGCGTTCTCCGCCTCCCGCCGCAACCGGTCGGTCAGCACGCCCGAGGCCCCCTGCCCCGCCACCACGATCTTCACCGCGACCCGCCGCCGCAGCTCCATGTCGTCGGCGGCCCAGACCTCCCCCATGCCACCTTGGCCGACCCGCGTGGTGAGCCGGTACCTCCCGCCGAGCACCGCTCCGGTCTCCATGCCCGCCCTCCGTTCCAGCCCACCGAACCGGAAGAATCACACCACCGCCCATCCCCATTCGCAAACCCAAACACCACCATTCCCAAGGCCACGCATCTGCAATTTCGGCCACCCGAAACCCCGTCACGCTCACCCACACCCTCATGCAGCCCAGCGAGCTCGCCGCAGTTGTCTCGGTCCACCCCACTCCACGACGACTTGCGCCAGGTCACGCCCATCGACCACTCACCATTCCGCGGGATTTCCGCTGCCCAAGCTCAGTGCTTCAGAACCGCCATCAGGGCCGCGAACTCATCGCGCTCCAGGAACAGCTCCAGGCCATCCGGGTCCTTGCTGTCACGGACGCCGATTCCTTCAGAAAGTCCGGCAAGCGCCCGTAGACGAGCCTGACCTCGAAGGCGCGCAACATGACGGAGACCGTCTACCGGCACGAGCTGCGGCCGGTGCTGGAGGACGGCACCACGGAGATGGATCGCATCTTCCCGGGCGTGATCAGCGCTCAGTAGTCGGCAGTACGTCAGGCACGACGCGTCAGAGCCCGTCTCGGCTCTCCGAGACGGGCTCTGACCTGGGACTATGTGCTCACAGCACAGCTCCCGCGATTGGACTCGAACCAATAACCTGCCGGTTAACAGCCGGCTGCTCTGCCGATTGAGCTACGCGGGATCGTTCGTGCGGCCGGGGCGTGCACCCCTGGCGGCGGGTCTAGGTTAGCGCATGTCCGGGGCTGTTCGCGCACCCGTTATTCGCGCCCCGGCACGGGTGGAGGCCGTGTTGGCGGGTATGGGGGTGGGACGAATCAGCCGTCAGTGGGAGTAAACATGAAAGCTCGCATGATGTTCATGGCAGGCGCCGCGATCGGCTACGTCATGGGGACGAAGGCCGGGCGCGAGCGGTATGAGCAGATCAAGCGACTGTCGCAGCAGATGCAGGAGAACCCGAACGTCCAGGAGGCCGCGGGCAAGCTGCGGGCCAAGGGCGAGGAGTTCGCCGGGGCGGCGCGCGGCAAGGCGGGGCAGATGAAGGAGCGGGTGCCCCAGCAGGTGCCGGGGCGGCACAAGGCCGAGGACGATCAGCCGCCGGTCTATCCCGGCTAGAGGCCGGTCTGGCGGCGCAGAGTTTCGAGGACCTGTTCGGCCTGGGCCCGCAGGCCCGGGTCGGACGGGTCCAGGCCCGCGTCGAACACGAACGTCCAGCGGACGTCGCCGCCCGTGGTCGGGCGCCGGCCGGCGATGCGGACCTTGCCGCCGCCGGGCAGGACGGCCTGGTGGCTGACGGCGATGGTCGCGGTGACGCGCTCGCGGACGATCTCCGGCACCGAACCCGGGTCGGTGAGGCGGACGTGGTGCTCGGCCCGGGACGTCTCCTGGACGTGCAGCCATCCGTCCTTCCACGTCGCGTGGTCGACGCGTTCCCACGGGACGCGCGTGAACCCGCCCTCCGGGGTCGGGAGGTGCAGGGCGGTGGTGGTGGCGGCGACGTGGGACCCGCCGCGGGTGGGGGCGGTGGCGAGGACGCGTTCGCCGCGTTCGAGGGTGAGGGCGTCGCGGAGCCCGGCGGGCAGCCCCCGGAGTAGGCGCATGCCGCCACCGTATGCGATCAGGCGGCCTGTGGTGCGCGGCGGGCGCCCAGCAGGTCGAGGACGAGCGCGGCCGACCAGGCGTAGTCGTGGCTGCCGCGTCCGGTGCCGTCGAAGGGGTCGAAGAACTCGCGGAAGCCGGACTGGCGGACGAGCCGCATCGTGGAGCCGTAGAGGAGGTCGGCGACGACGGGCAGGTCGTGGCCGAGGGCGCCGTACCAGACCAGCCAGTTCGTGCTGATCCAGGTGGGGCCGCGCCAGTAGCCGCCGCGGTCGAACGCGGGGGCCTGGATGTCGCAGGTGGGCACGGGGTACCCGGCGGCGCCGGCGAAGCGGGCCGACAGCAGGAGGTCGACGAGGTTGCGGACGATCGGGGCGGGCAGGTCCGGGTCGAGGAGAGGGCCGAACGCGCCGACGGTGATGGCGGGCAGCAGCCGGTCGTCGCGCAGGTCGCGGGCGCGGAAGCAGCCGGTCTCGGGGTCCCACAGCCGGTCGAGGATCGCGTCGTGGACACGCCGCGCGCATTCGCGGTGCGGGACGGGGTCCGCGCCGACGATCTCGGCGATCTCCGCGAGGGCGTGGGCCGACGCCAGGTAGATGGCGTTGACCAGCGGGTCCTCGACGGCGAACGGGTGCTCGTCGCGGAGGTAGCCGGGACGGTATCCGGCTTCGCGCATGAGCGCGACGAGCCACACGTACCGGTCGTAGTCCTCGCCGGTCGGCAGGGTGTGCGGACGCTGCGCGGGCGCGTACGCGGTCGGGGGGAGGTGCAGGGCGCCGAGGGGACGGTCCCAGGCGGGGCTGTTGTCCAGGCCCGACTCCCACGGGTGGCAGATCGTGATGAGGCCGCTCCCGCCGAGGTCGCGGGCGCAGGCGAGGTAGCGGTGCTGGGCGGTGAGCAGCGGGTGGAGGCGGGCGAGGAACGCCCGGCTGCTGTCCGCGTCGGTGGCGCATTCGTGCAGGCGGAGCGCGGCGAGGGCGTGCAGCGGCGGCTGCGTGAGGCCGGACGTGTGGACGCCGTGCGGCGCGGACGGCTGCCGTTCGCTGCGCCACAGCTCGGGGCCCGGGAAGAAGGCGTGGCGGGCCAGGCTGGTGTTGAACACGATGTGCGGGAGCATCCCGTCGGCCCATTGGCCGCGGAACAGCGTGAGCAGTTCGGCTTCGGCGCGGTCGCGGCGGTGGCGGGCGAGGCCCATGCTGATGAACGCCGAGTCCCAGCTCCACTGGTGCGGGTAGAGGCCTGGGGACGCGGCGGTGGCCGTCCCGGTCCAGTTCGCGTCGAGCACCCTGGCCGCGGCCTTCCACAGCGCGGTCTCGTCGCCGGTCAGACGGGTGCTCATCTGATCAGGGTGACCTCCTCCTGGCGAAAGGCAGGCTCCTGGTTGTCGGGTTCCTGAGCCGCCGGGGACTCACCGTGATTGTCACCTCAGAACGCCGCCGCTGCGACCCTTTGGAGGACGTCGCTTGTCAACGGTCCGCGTGCCTTGACCGTGAATATTTACAGCCCCGCGTCATGGCGCGGCCGCGCGCTCCAGCAGCCAGTCCGCGATCTCCTGACCTGCCAGGACGCCGCGAGCGGCGGTGACTTCGGTGGTCGGGGACGTCCAGCCGGTGTCGTGCAGCTCGCCGTGCGCCGGGCGGATCGAGACGTCGGCGGTTTCGAGCAGCTCGATGTCGAGAAGGGAGTCGCCGGCGGCGAGGGTCGTGGACGCGCCCGTCCGGCGGGCGATCTCCTCTGCCGCCGCGGCCTTCGTCAGGCCGGTGGGCAGGCAGTACACCTTGCGGCCTTGCAGGGACGTCCGCCAGCCGCGTTCGGCGCACCAGCCTGTGAGATCGTCCACCCAGCTCGGCGGGAGCGCGGCCCGGTCTACGACCGCGTAGGCGAACAGGTCGGAGGCTACGCGTCTCTTCAGGACGAAGTCACCGCTCACCTGGACGAGGTGTTCCTGGACGGCCGCGAGCGGTGCGCACCCACCGGCGACCTGCACCCGGACGGACGCCGCCCATTCCGCGTCGTCCTCGCCGTCCACGAGCAGGTGGCCACCGTTCGCGCAGATGGCGTACGAGGCGGGTTTCTCCAGCAGCTGCACGCGCCGGTACTGCTCCGGTGTCCGTGTCGTCGTCGGGACGAACGTCGCCGCCTTCGCCAGGGCCTCCAGTGTGCGCGCGGACGCCTCCGTCATGTAGGACAGGGGCGCGCCCTGGTAGAACTCCACGCACAGTAGGCGCGGCATCGTCTCGTCGGGCCCGTCCAAGGCGAACGCAGCGGCGGAGTAGATGAGCGTGCGGTCGAGGTCGGAGCACACCAGGACGGTCACTGGACGGCTCCCTTGCCGAACCGCGGATGGATGAATCCCACGCAGGCGTAGGGGAAGCGGTCTTGTTCGACCTCTATGACGGGTACTCCGCGTTCTTCTGCCAGGAGCCTGATGTGCGTGACTTCCGGGCCCGCGTCCTCACGGACGAGCACCTTCCAGGGAACACGGCGCAGAAGGACGCGCGTGGTCTCGCCTATGCCCGGCTTAACGAGGTTCAGGTCGTCGATGCCGTCGGCGTGGGCGCACCGGCGGACGGCCTCCCAGCCCGACCAGTCGGGTGTCCGGTCAGCGGCCCGCAGGTCGGGCAGGTCTTTCGTTACGCGTTCGGCGACGTCCCCGAAGCGCGCGCAGATGGTGTCGAGGAAGAGGGCTGAGACGTCGTCGTCCGCCAGGTCGGCGTAGAACTTCGCGCCGTGGAAGTCGCCGGGGCCGATCAGGTCGGCGTTCAGGACCGTCCGGCTCACCAGGCCGGACACGGTCGAGTTGAGGCAGGCGGACGGGATCAGGTAGTCGTCGCGCGTCCCGTAGAGGGATGTGCAGCGCCCGGGGTCGGCCAGCACCGCCAGATCGGGACGGAACGGGTGCGAGGCGAGCGCGGCGGTCAGCTCCCGCGTGATGGCGCCCTTGCCCGTCCAGCCGTCCACGAACATCACGGACGCCGGGTCGTGGTGTTCGGCGAGGTAGCGCAGGGCCACCGTGTCGATCCCGCGTCCCCGGACGATGCTGAGCGTGTAGTGCGGAACGTCCAGGCCGTGCGAGAACCGCGCCCAGCGCCGCATCAGGATCCCGACCGGCGTGCCGGCGCGGGCCAGTGACGCCAGCACCGTGCCCGGGCCCCCCTCGGCGAGGATCATCTCCATGACCAGGCCCGTCGCGTACGCGATCCGCTCCGCCGAGGCGTCGAGCGCCCTGTGGAAGAGCTGGCGGTACTCGGGGCCCGGCTGGTACTCCACCGGCAAAGACTCCGCGTAATGGGCACGGCCCGCCTGGATGGCCGCCTCACGCTCCTCAGTGGGCGCTTCGAGCCGGACGTGCGAGAGGTCCTTGAGCAGCCACGCGACGTCCTCCGCCGGATAGCTCCCGAAGGTTGGCCCGTACAGCGGCTTCACGCGAGTCTCCTCGCCCTCGCGGGGACGGTCGCGACCAGCGTGGGCGCCAACGCGCGCAACCGCCGCAGAAGGCCGCTGGTGAGCGCCGGGGTGTCGCCGACGTCGTCCACGACGAACACGATGCGGTCGAATCCGTCGCGGTCGGATGCCGGGGAGACGTTGTAGGCGTAGCGCTCCCCCGGGCCGTCGGCCGAGTCGTCATGGGACGGGAAGGCCAGGCGCGTCCTGATGGCGTAGCCGGGGTCGTCGACGGCGAGGACGGGCGACCTCGTGGTCGTCGAGTACCGGACGTCCACGCCGGGCAGCGCATCGGCGAGCGCTTCGGCCAGGCGCAGCGGCGCGTACATCAGCTCCTCGAACCCCAGCACCAGCACGCGGGAGGCCCCGTCTCCCATACCGGACGCGATGACGTCGGACATCCGTGCCAGGTCTTTCTCCAGGAGATCCCGGTGTTCGGGCAGGAATCCGTGCCGTCCACCGTCCGGCAGCCCAGCGGGCCATTCCAGTTCGACTCGCGACACCTCGAACGCCCTAGTGGACGCGTCCAGACGGGTACCCCGCGCGCTGATTTCGCTGATCTCGCCGACTAGCGTCTGCCCGGCCTCCAGGATGCCTTCCGGAAGTTCGACCTGCCCTTGGGCCAATGCCATCGCGTCTATGCGAGTACCAAGCTGATCGGCGAGATCGTCCATCCGCGCCTTGTCGGCAGGCCCGCGCAGGTCGACCAGGGCTGCCACGACGTAACGACTCCTGGGACGGACGGCATGCAACGCCTCAATGGTGTTCAGGACCGTCCGTCCAGTGGAGAGCTCGTCGTCCACCAGCACGACCGGCACATCACGGTCGAGGGACGCGGAATCGGCGGGCAGCAGGAGGTGGCTCGTGGCGTGGCTGTGCTCCTCCTCGAACCCTCCGTACGTGGCGAAGCCCATGACCGGACGGCGAGTCGAGTGCAGGTAGTAGGCACCGCCCAGGGCGTCCGCCACTGAATGCCCAAGGGCGGTGGCCGTTTCCGCGTAGCCCAGCACGACCGCGTCCACAGGAAGGTGCGGCGCCCGCAGGTGGTCACGCAGCCCGGCCGCCGTCCCTGGAACGCCCCGCAGGGCGTCGGCGAGAAGAGCGCCGGGACGCGACGGCTCGTCACCGCGCAGGCGCGCGCGCACAAGCTCCCCGAGCAAAAGCCCAGATCCGTACACGAGCCGAGGGTCGGTCGGGATGTGCTTGCCCAGCACCGCCGAAACCAGCAGATGTGCACGCCGCGGATTGCGCCGCACCGCCAGCCCGACCAGATCCGCAAGCCCCACACCAGCAGGACGCGCCCCGTCCAGGAGCCGCACACCGAGCCGCGACGCCACCCACGAACCGGCCCAGCCGGCGGAAACAGCATCCGAGGCGGCGGTCACCGGCTGCCCGCCGCTTCCAGGAGCTCGACGAACGTGACGCCCTCCGCTGCCACGCCGAACACGCGGGCGCGCAGCATCAGCCGCTGCGCCCAGGCGCGGTGCGGCTTCGCCTCGTTCATCTTGTTGGCGTAGGAGCTGGCCATCGCACCTCCCCCGCTGACGCCCAGGATATCGGCGGCGTCGCAGTACTCCTCGTGCGTCACCACCGACAGCGCGTGCACGGCCGCGACATGGCTCGGATGGATCACGGTCTTGCCGGTGAGGCCGTTCGCCTTGTCCAGATGCACCTCGCGGATCAGCCCGTCCAGGTCGGACGTGATCAGCCGCTGCCGCAGCGGAGCCGCCCGCTGCGCGTCGAACGGCGACTGCCGGAGCTGCGGCTTGAACATCCGCTCCCCCGCCGCGAAGTACTCCCAGACCGGGCCGGTCACGACATATCCGGTGCCGTCGGCGCGGCCCAGGATGTTCACCACGTCGCAGATCACGCCCGCGACCGGCCGGATGTCGTAGATCGTCAGGTCGGGCGGGCGGCGCAGCCCGTACGCCGCGGACATGTCGGTCGCGCCGATCCGGACGGCCAGGATCCGCCGCCGGTGCTTCGCGAGCAGCCGCGCCACGTCGTTCAGCATCTCGGTGCGGGTCTCCGCGTACACCGCCTCCGGGCTCTCGATCACCGGCATCGCGAGGAGCCGCTGGCCCGTCCGGGCGGCGGCGTCCTCCAGCGCGTCGAGGAACGCTCCACCGGCCGTCGCGGTGAACTTCGGCAGCACGAAACCACTGACCAGCGCGGCCGCGTCGCCCAGCCGGCCGATCAGGTCGCCGATCTGGCGGGGATCGCGGACCCGGACGAACAGCAGCGGCACGTCCCGCGTCGCCGTGCCGCCGCGGCCGTACAGCGCCCGCAGCTGCGCCACCAGGTTCGCCTCGCCGGCCGCGACCTCGTCGTCGGCGATCGCGTCCTCCAGGCACACCACCATGCTCATCACGCCGCGCCCCGCCGCCCGCTCGATGTCGTCGGCGAGGACGGGCCGGGTGGCGGGGCTGTAGAGCGTCGCCCCCAGCGCCACCCCCAGCACCGCCGGGTCGTCATGCCGGTCGAACGGGCGCGGATGGCGGTAGAACAGGTGCTTACGACGCGCGGCGTCGATGTGGTCGAAATGCCGCATGGACGCCCCGTCAGACGCTGGTCACAGGTGCGTCGACACGGCCGGCAGCAGATGCTGGAACGTCCGGCCGGTCGCCGTCGCCCCGATCGCCGTCATCGACCAGCCGTCGCCGTCCCGCGACACCTTCGCCATGATCTGCGCGTTGTGCTGCCCGGCGCCGGTCAGGTCGTAGCGCGCGATCTCCTGCCCCGTGGACTCGTCCACCAGCCTGCAGAACGCGTTCGCGATCTGCGTGAAGTCCTGGCCGGTGAAGGAGTTCACCGTGAACACCAGCTGGGTCACGTTGGCCGGGACGTTCTGCAGGTCGACGTTGATGACCTCGTCGTCGCCCTCCCCCGCGCCGGTCAGGTTGTCGCCGGTGTGCTGGACGGACCCGTCCTTGCTGCGCAGCTGCCGGAACCACACCTGGTCGGCGAGGTTGCCGCTGCCGTCGAACAGCAGGCAGGAGGCGTCCAGGTCGATGTTGCGGGCCTTGCCCTTCCCGAACAGGCCCTTCTTGGCGACGGCGTCCCAGCCGAGGCCCATCCTGACCCGGGTGAGCGTGCCTCCGCCGGGCTTGGTCAGCGAGACCTTCTGCCCCTTCTGCAGCGAGATGGACATCGTTCGGCTCCCTTGGTGATCGATGTGTGTCGCGGGCTGGGGATCTGCCGATGAGCGGTATCCGCCGGCGGACGGCCTCCACCTCCGGACGCCGGCGCATCCGGACGGCGGCTACTACTGGATCTTGGTGCTGGGCTCCAGCGGCTTCTCGGCGCCGTCCCCGCCGGGCGGTTCGCCGGGGGCGCCCTCGCCCACGGCACGGTTCCGGACGACCGAGCTGACGAACGCGGCGATGATCAGCCCCGCGCCGAGCCCGCCGGTGATCCACTCGGGGACGTGGTGGCCGATGCTGACCAGCATGCACACCGCGAGGGCGCCGATCGCCCAGTGCGCGCCGTGCTCCAGGTACACGTACTCGTGCAGGGTGCCCTTGCGGACGAGGAAGACCGTCAGCGACCGGATGTACATGGCGCCGATGCCGAGGCCCAGCGCGATGACGATCGGGTCGGTGCTGATCGCGAACGCGCCGATGACGCCGTCGAAGCTGAACGAGGCGTCCAGCACCTCCAGGTACAGGAACAGGAAGAACCCGGCCTTGCCGGTGGCCAGGGCCAGCGAACTCGGCCCGGACCGTCCGGCGGACGCCTCGCCGCCTTCGCCCTCGTCGTCGTCCTCGCCCGCGCCGGAGAACAGCTCGCCGAGCCCGTTGACCAGGATGTAGGTCACCATGCCGAGCACGCCCGAGATCATGACCTCGCCCGGGTCGTCCGCGGCCAGCCACGAGACGAACGCCAGCGAGCCGCCGGCGACGACCACCGCGAGCTGGTCGAGCTTGCCGATCCTCGCGAGCGGGCGCTCCAGCCAGGGCAGCCACTTGTTGGCGCGCTCCTCGAACACGAAGTCCAGGAACAGCATCATCAGGAACATGCCGCCGAACGCCGCGATCATCGGGTAGGCGTCTTCCATCAGGTGGTGGTACCGGTCCGAGTCGTTCAACGCCAGGTCGAACGCCTCGTACGGGTTCAGCTTGGCCGTGATCCCGACGATCAGCAGCGGGAAGACCAGCCGCATGCCGAACACCGCGATCGCGATGCCGATCGTCAGGAAGATCTTCTGCCAGAACGGGCTCATGCGGTCGAGCACCTTGGCGTTGACCACGGCGTTGTCGAACGACAGCGAGATCTCGAGGACGGCCAGCACGGCGACCAGGGCCAGCCCGGACGGCCCGCCATAGAACAGAGCGATGAGCAGACCCGCGGCCGTGACGCCGAAGGACCACCCGAAGGTGCGAAGAATCATGCGCGTATTTCTGCTAGGAAGGTCGGCCGGGCGTGGCGGCCGGGGATGCGGGGGCGCCGGCGGTCAGCCGGCGTCGACGCCTCAGCCAATGTTGAGCCTCACCCCACGTTGGTCCCTCAGCCTACGTTGACCCTCAGCCTACGTTGACGCCGAAATCGACGGCGATTCCGGCGAGACCGGAGGCGTACCCCTGGCCGACCGCGCGGAACTTCCACTCTCCGCTGTGCCGGTACAGCTCGCCGAAGACCATCGCGGTCTCGGTGGACGCGTCCTCGGTGAGGTCGAAGCGCGCGAGCTCGTTGCCGTCGGACCGGTTGACGATCCGGATGAAGGCGTTGCGGACCTGGCCGAAGCTCTGGTGCCGGTTGTCGGCGTCGTAGATCGACACGGGGAACACGATGCGCTCGCACTCGGCGGGCACGGTGTTGAGGTCGACGTTGATGGACTCGTCGTCGCCCTCGCCCTCACCGGTCAGGTTGTCGCCGGTGTGCTCGACGGACCCGTCCGGGCTCTTCAGGTTGTTGAAGAACACGAAGTGCTGGTCGGACATGACCTTGCCGGTGGAGGCGAGCATCAGCGCGGACGCGTCGAGGTCGAAGTCCGCGCCGGTGGTGGCGCGGACGTCCCAGCCGAGGCCGACGGTGACCGCGGTGAGGTTGGGGGCGGCCTTCGTCAGCGAGACGTTGCCGCCCTTGGCGAGTGAAACCCCCATGTTCGGGCCACTCCCTTCCTGGAGAGTCTGTGTCTTCTGGGAGAGTTCGGTGTCTTCCAGACCGGTGTCTTCTAGAAGAGCCGCCGTCGTCTAGAGGTTGACGCCGAAGTCCATCGCGATGCCGGCCAGCCCCGACGCGTACCCTTGGCCGACCGCGCGGAACTTCCATTCCGTCCCGGAACGGTACAGCTCGCCGAAGACCATCGCGGTCTCCATCGAGGCGTCCTCGGACAGGTCGTACCGGGCCATCTCCGCGCCGTCGCTCTGGTTCAGGACGCGGATGTAGGCGTTGCGGACCTGCCCGAAGTTCTGGCTCCGGCCGTCGGCCTCGTAGATCGACACGGCGAACGCCACCCGCTCGGCCGTCGCCGGCATCGCACCGAAGTTGATCTTGAGCTGCTCGTCGTCGCCCTCGCCGGCGCCGGTGGTGTTGTCGCCGGTGTGCTCGACCGCGCCGTCCGGGGTCCGGAGGTTGTTGAAGAACACGAAGTGCTGGTCGGTGATGATCTTGCCGGAGCCGTCCAGCACCATCGCGGACGCGTCCAGGTCGAAGTCGGTGCCGGTCGTGGTGCGCAGGTCCCAGCCAAGACCGACGGTGACCGCGGACAGGCCGGGGGCCTGCTTGGTGAGCGATACGTTGCCGCCCTTGCTGAGACTGACACCCACGATGGGCCTCCAAGATCGCATGCCGCTGTTTCGGACGCCGCCCCGGCGCCCAGCCTTTCCGACGTAGGAGCGATGCTATCCGTTCCAGTCGCAGCGGAGCATTAACCCGAAGACCCGCCCAATTCCCCATACACGAGACGGGTCGGGCGCGCGAAATCCCGGCCGTCTGCGTCAGACTGGGCAGGGACGGCCAGACTGAGCGTTCTTCGTCCGGCCTGTCCGCCGCGGCGCCGCCCGTGCGGGCAGACCGGGAAGGAAGAGTGTTCACTGGGCAGGGACGAGGGGAGGCAGCGTTGCGAGGAGCGGGCGACCAGCGCCGCCGGAACCGGGGGGCGCAGGCGGCTTCCGGGGCGATCGAGGCCAGGGAGGCGGCGTCGACCGCCTTCTACGACATGGACCAGGCGCAGAAGTACATCGACGGTCGCGTCACCGTGTTCGAGGACCTGGACGCCAAGGCCGCCGAGCCCGTCCGGCGGGAGTTCACGGGGCTGGCCGAGTCCGCCGACGCCGCCGCGGTCGCCTACATCTCCGTCCTCGACGCGCACGACCTCGATGACCAGGACCGGACACCCGCCGAGTACGACGCCGCCCGCCGCGCGTTCGTCGCGTCCACCGAGCGGCTCCAGCACATCACCCGGAACCTGAACGGCTTCGCCGAGCGCCTCGCCCCGAAGATGGCGCGGCTGGAGGCCGCCCTCGACCAGCTCCCGCCCCGCCTGACCGCCGCCCGCGACGCGGTCGCCGCCGCCGACGCCGCCGTGACCGCCGCCGCGGACGCGGGGATGGACGCCTCCGACCCGGAGGCCGAACTGGCCAAGGCGAAGCAGATCCTCGCGCAGCTCGGCTCGCAGGGGCTCGGCGGGCTCGGCCTGGACGGGGCGATCCGCAAGGCCGAGGAGGTCCGCGAGATCGCCGCGCGGGCGCACGAGGCCGCCGCGGAGCTGCCGCAGATGGCGCAGAAGGTCCGCAACTCGCTCGCGTCGGCCCGCACCCGCGTGGACGTCGTCGCGAACCGTGTAGGGCCCGTGAAGGACGCGATGAAGGTCCTGCTGCGCGGCTACTCGCAGGCGTGCTGGCAGGACCTGAAGGGCGCGCCGGAGTCGATCGAGTCGGCCGTGACGCGGGCGCGGGAACGGCTGAACGAGGCGTCCGCGCACACGTCCCGCGCCGAATGGAAGCAGGCTCAGCAGGCGCTCACCGCCGCCCGCACCGAGCTGAACGCCGCCGACCGCCGCGCCGGCCAGGTCACCGGACGGGTCGACGAGCTGAGGGCCGTCGCCGCGGACCCGTCCAAGCCGGTGCAGAGCGTCCAGTTCGCCGTCCGGGACGCGCAGCGGCTGGCCATGGCCCAGCCGGGCGGCCCCGCGCCGCAGCACGTCCGGGTGCTCGACTCGCTCGTCGAACGCATCGAGAAGGCGCCGAGCCGCCTCACCGGCACCCACCCGGACTACTGGGCCTACCTGCAGGAACTGGAATCCATCAAAACCGCCGCCGGCGACGTCGTAGCCCGAATCCGCGCAGAACGCGCCGCCCAGGCATAGTCAAACGGACCGGCACGATCAGACCGTCCGCGAACAGGCCGGTCACGAGCGGGCCGGTCACGGGCAGGGGCTGTCGGGGCGTCGCGGGTCAGCGGGGGCGGTCGTGGAGGCCCATGGTGAGGTTGCGGGCGACCATCGGGGGGCCGCCGGGCTGCGGGTCGCCGTACGGCGGGGGCTGCGTCTGCTGCTGAGGGTGCGGTTGCTGCTTCTGCGGCGCCTGGTCGCGCGGCTGCGCCTGCGCGGGCTCGGCCCAGACCGCCGTCCCGTACGCGCAGACCTCGAGGCCACCGCCGACCGCGGCCGTGTCGAACCGCATGCCGACCACGGTGTTCGCGCCCTTGCGGCGCGCCTCCTCGCCGAGCCGGTCCACCGCCTCGCGGCGGGCGGCGCCGAGCCCGGCCGCCGGCTGCTCCCCCGTCACCCGGAACGTGGCGCTGCTCCCGCCGTGCCCGGGCTGCGGCGCGGCGCCCTGGTCGGCCTGCACGGCCGACCCGAGGACCTCTCCGAGCACGCTTCTGATCTCGTACCCCGCCACGCCATCAGTCGTCACGATCAGCATGTCCACCACGGTAAATCACCGTCCGGACGAAATGCGACGCATTGCCCTCAACCGCCACCCGCAACTCCGCAGTCAGACCAACGCCGACAGACGTCCAGAGCGTGCACAGAGGGGGGTGCAGGCGACCGCCCTCCCGGCGGTCCGGCTGGGAGGGCGGTCGTCGTGTCGCTCTCTCGGTTCGTCACTGTCCGGCGGTGTCGGCTCGGCCTGGCCCGTTCCGGCTTCGGGGGCGGCTTCGCCGGGTCGGCGTCAGTCCAGATATTCGCGCAGCATCTGAGCGCGGGACGGGTGGCGCAGCTTCGCCAGGGTCTTCGACTCGATCTGGCGGATCCGCTCCCTCGTCACTCCGAACTCCCTGCCGACCTCCTCCAATGTGCGCGGATGCCCGTCGGTCAGGCCGAAGCGCAGCTGGATGATGCGCTGCTCCCGTTCCGACAGCGTGCCCAGGATGTCCTCCAACTGGTCCTGGAGAAGGATGAACGCCGCGGCCTCGATCGGCACCACGGCGTCCGCGTCCTCGATGAAGTCGCCGAGATCGGAGTCTTCCTCACCGATCGGCGACTGCAGCGAGACCGGTTCCTGCGCTATCCGCTGGATCTCCACGACCCGGATGGGCGACAGCCCCATCTCCAGGCCGATCTCCTCGGGGGTGGGTTCGCGGCCGAGGTCCTGGTGGAGCTGCCGCTGCACCCGGACCAGCTTGTTGATCGTCTCGACCATGTGCACGGGGATCCGGATCGTTCTGGCCTGGTCGGCGATCGCGCGGGTGATCGCCTGCCGGATCCACCAGGTGGCGTAGGTCGAGAACTTGAACCCCTTGGTGTAGTCGAATTTCTCGACCGCACGGATCAGTCCGAGATTTCCCTCCTGAATCAGGTCGAGGAACAGCATTCCCCGGCCCACGTAGCGTTTCGCGATCGAGACCACCAGCCGGAGGTTGGCCTCGATCAGGCGTTGCTTCGCCCGCGTGCCCTCGCGGGAGAGCTGTTCGAGGTCGAGCAGTTCACCGCGGGCGAGGACGGCGGTCTGCGCCATCTTCTCCTCGGCGAACAATCCCGCCTCGATCGATTTCGCGAGTTCTACTTCATCTTCTGCCGTGAGAAGCGGTACGCGACCGATCTCTCTCAGGTAGATCCGAACCAGGTCGCTCGTCGGCGCCCGCTTGCCGAGGTCACCCTCGTCCGCTCGCGCGACGTCCTCGGTCTCCTGCTGAGACTCGAGAACCTCCACCCCCTGCTCTGCGAGCATCCGGACGACCCGTTCCAGGGAGTCGTCCGGCAAGTCCGAGCGATCGAGCGCGGCAGCAACGTCCTCGACGGTCACGCCGCCGCGTTCTCTACCACGTGCGACGAGGTCCGCCACCTGATCAACCGATGGCGCCTCGCTTGGCAGCACCGAAGGGCCCACCCAGACAGTTTGCGTCAGATGGGGCCAAGATCACAGGACCTATTTTGCGGTCCCTTGACTTACTGTGACCCGAGCCCTCGCTCCCGCAACACCCGTCTCTGCTGCTCAAGCGCGACAAGATCGCCGAAGAGCCGGTGGTACTCCTCGGGGGCCTCGACCGGATTCAGCCGCCCGAGTTTAGATTTCGCGTCGGCGATCATGCGGGTGAGCTGGCGTTCCTGTATTCGGGCGAGCAGTTCGACGGCATAACGGTCGTCCGAATCATGGGCCGAGCGCGCGGGCTCGACTCCGAGCTTGGTGATCAGGTCTCTGACCTGGTCATCCGGGGCCCGCTCCAGGAGATGCGCGACCCATTCCGCGACATTGCCCGCCGCGGACACTCCGCCCGCGTCCGCGATGACCATGCGGACGGCGGCGTGCGGCGGCGCGATGAACGCGTCCGCCGGGACGTCGTCGAACGCCGGACCCAGCACCGCCGGGCGCTGGACGGCCAGTTTCAGCAGCTCGCGCTCCCGCTGCACCTCCGGATCGCTCGGATCGAACGCCGGACGCCCGGCCCCCGCCCCGTCGGCCCCGTAACGCCCGTTCTCGTCGCCGCCATTCTCGACCGGGCCGCCGGAATCGCGCCCGTTACCCGCGCGGCCGTTTCCGGCCCGGCCGTTTCCGGCCCCGCCGCGATCGTCGGCCGCTCCGTGGTCTCCGCTTCTACCGGGCCCGCTCGTGTTGTCGCCGCTCCTATTGCTCCCGCTCCTGTTGTTGCCGCTCCTGTTGTTGCCGTTCTGGGGGCGGCCGTGGCGCCGGGCGGCCAGCTCCCGGACGCGCCGCAGCACGAACTGCTCGTCCATGATCCCGAGCCAGCGGTCCAGGTTGACGGCGTACATGTGCCGCCGCGACCGGTCCTTGATGGCGGCGACGACCGGGGCCGCGGCGTCCAGCGCGCTCAGCCGGCCCTCCACGGTGTCCAGGTCGTGCTGCTCGATCGCGCTGCGCACCGCGAACTCGAACAGCGGCAGCCGCGAGGCCACCAGGTCGCGGACGGCCGCGTCGCCGTGCCGGATCCGCAGGTCGCACGGGTCGAGCCCGTCCGGCTGGATCGCCACGAACGTCTGCGACACGAACTTCTGCTCGTCGTCGAACGCGCGCAGCGCCGCCTTCCGCCCGGCCGCGTCGCCGTCGAAGGTGAAGATCACCTCGCCGCGGAACTCGTCCTGGTCCATGAGCAGGCGGCGCAGCACCTTGATGTGCTCGTCGCCGAACGCGGTCCCGCACGTCGCGATCGCCGTCGGGACGCCCGCCAGGTGGCAGGCCATCACGTCGGTGTAGCCCTCGACGACCACGGCCTGCCGCCGCCTCGCGATCTCCTTCTTCGCCAGGTCGGCCCCGTAGAGCACCGAGCCCTTGTGGAAGAGCGGCGACTCGGGGGTGTTGAGGTACTTGGGGCCGTCGTCGTCCTCATATAGGCGCCGTGCGCCGAACCCGATGACGTCGCCGGACAGGTCGCGGATCGGCCACATCAGCCGGCCGCGGAACCGGTCCATCGGCCCGCGCCGCCCCTCCTTGGCGAGGCCGCCGGCGACGATGTCGCGGTCGGCGAAGCCGCGCTGGCGCAGATGCCGGACCAGGCCCTCCCACTCGCGGGGCGCGAAACCGACGCCGAAGCGCTCGGCGTCCGCCGCTTCGAAGCCGCGCTCGGAGAGGAAGGTGCGGCCGATCACGCCGTCCGCCGATTTCAGCTGCTCGGTGTAGTACTCCGCGGCCGCCTTGTGCGCCTCGATCAGCCGGGCGCGCTGGCCGCCGTCCTGCCGGGGGCCGCGCCCGCCGCCGTCCTCGTAGCGGAGGTGGACGCCGGCCTGCACCGCGAGCCGCTCCACCGCGTCGCTGAACGACAGGTGCTCGATCTCCTGGACGAACTTGATGACATCACCGCCCGCCTCGCAGCCGAAGCAGAAGTACAGCCCGCGGGACGGCGTCACGTTGAACGACGGCGACTTCTCGTCATGGAACGGGCAGAGGCCCTTGAGGTTCCCGCCGCCCGCGCTGCGAAGCTGCAGGTACTCACCGATCACATCGGCGATGGACGAGCGCTCGCGGACGAGCGCGATGTCCTCATTGCGAATACGGCCTGCCACGACGAGGAGTCTACGGCGGTACCCCGACATCCGGCGCCGCAAGCCAGAACCGACCACGACCTCCCCCGAACCGACCGCCGTCCCCGATGGGACGACCGTCTCGGACGACCGCGCCCCCGGGCTCCGCATCCGGCTCACGCTCGGGGCTCGGACCCCGGGCCTCGGGGCGGGGGCC
>NZ_SMKT01000130.1 GCF_004348735.1 Actinomadura sp. KC06 | reverse complement strand
GGTCGACGGGCGCGACGTCCAGCTGGCTCCAGTTGCGCAGCTGGTCGTCCAGCGGGATACCGCGGTGTTCGAGCGGGTTGAACGCCACCGGGCTCACCCTCCTTGTCGGTCTGATCGTCTCGGCGGACGCGCCCCTACCCAGGCAGGTCGATTCCGCACACCGATTTCAGAACCCGGACAAGATCTTTGCGGGCTCCCTGCACACGGCTCGCTTAGCCGACCGGACGTCGGGTACTGGAGGCCGCGTCACGTACCCGCGGGCGGGCCCGTGACCCGACGCCGACACGAAGCCGACCACGAGAGCCAGGAGGGCTCATGCAGACCACACCCACCGACGCCCGGACCACCGAGGACGTGATCGACCTGCTGCGCGCCCAGCACGGCCGGATCCGCGACCTGTTCGACCAGGTGCTGAACTCCGACGGGCAGGCCCGCAAGGACTCCTTCCGGGAACTGGTGCGGCTGCTGGCCGTCCACGAGACCGCCGAGGAGGAGATCATCCACCCGGTCGCACGGAAACTGCCGGGCGGCGAAGGGATCGTGGACGACCGGCTCGCCGAGGAACGCGAGGCCAAGGAACTGCTGGCCGAACTGGACGGCATGGACACCGACGATCCCGGCTTCCTCAAATCGATCGACAAACTGCGCATCGACGTCCTCACCCATGCCCGCGCCGAGGAACGCTACGAGTTCGACCGGCTCAAGGCCCAGTTCACCCCCGCCCAGCTGAGGGGCTTCGCCGCCGCCGTCCGCGCCGCCGAAGCCACGGCGCCCACGCACCCCCATCCCGGCACCGAGACCGCCACCAAGAACATGCTCGCCGGGCCCATGGTCGCCATGGTCGACCGCGTCCGCGACATGATCCGCGACGCCCGCGACAAAGACTGACCGAACCGGCAACTCAGACGCGCGATGCTCCTGTCCGCGTTCGCCGTCCTGCACGACCCCGCCTCCCGCACCTACCACAACCGCTGCCGAGCCCGCGGAAAGACCCACTCGGTGGCCACGTTGCTGCTGGACCGCGGGCACACGCTGCACGTCGTGCAGGATTTCCTCGGCCACACCGCCCCCCGCACCACCCGCCGCTACGACCAGCGAATCCCTCGACCGCTCCCCCGGCCTACGACCTCGGCACCGCGCTGGCGATGCCATTGCCGGCTGGCTCACCGACCGCTGTGGGCCCCGCCGCCCGGTCGGCCATCGCGACCCGAACGTTCCCACGCAGGAATGACACAGACAGCCAGACCGGGATGTTGCGAGCAGACACCCTTTCCAGAGATCGTGCATGGATGTCCACTGCGACCGTCCCTCCTGCCTGGTTCGCGCCAAAGGCTCTCGTTGCGGTCCTGGGCGGGTTCGCTGTCGGCTGCGTGACCAACCTTCTGCAAGGCGTCCTCCCGGATGCGTTGCAGGCGTTCTCGAACTCCGGATCGGTATGGGTGGTCGCCGCGTTCGTCGCTGGAGCGGCGGTGCGGGCACCGGGGTGGCGCGCCTGCGCGGCAGGTGCCGCGACCCAGGTCGGAGCCGTCGTGGGGTACTACGCCTACGCCGAGTCTGTCCGCGACGGCGTGGGCGATCTGACCTGGCCCCTGTTCTGGTTGGTACTCGCCTTGGCGGCGGGCCCGATCTTCGGGACCGCAGGTGCCTGGTGGCGCACCGGACAGGGGTGGCGGCGCCTGGCAGGCCCGGCCGTTCTCGGCGCGGTGTTCGGCATGGACGCCCTGCACTATCTGATCGTCCTGCACTACTACAGCGACGCGATCAGCTATGCCGTGATCGGCGCACTGATCCCGCTGCTGCTGGGCCGCTCGGTCCGAAGCCGACTCATCGGCCTTGGCTGCGCCGTCGTCCTGGCCTTCCTGGCGCTGGGCGTCGTCCACTTCCTCCAATCCCTCATGGACCGCTTCGCCTGAAGCGCACAGACGGCAGCTCCCGCGTGCGCGGGGAGTGACGGTGCGGATACCGAGAGGTGACCGGCCCAGGGGAGCCTGTCGGGTGAAGGGTCATTCACCGACAGGAGGACGCACGTGAAGACCAGATACAGAAAGCCGGGCCGGAGGGGCGGCCCGAACCTGCGCACCGCCGCCGCCGTCGGCGCCGCGGCGGTCGGGGTGCTGGCGCTGCTGACGGTTCCCGCGTCGGCCGCGTACGCGGCCGGCGACCAGACCTGCGGCGACGGCCTGGGGGTCTGCCTCAAGCTCGCCCGCGAGGGGACGTCGGTCGACTTCGCCCAGGCCTACCACGACGGCCGCACCGGCCCCTGGGAGGGGAAGATCGACCTGATCAGGATGGGTCACCCCACGATCCAGGGGGCGGTGGGGAAGCCGCCGCCGCCCGCCACGCAGAACGAGCACCTGAATTATCCGGCGGGTGCGACGATCTGCGCCCGCGGATACGAGATGCCGGACCTCCACGCCAAGGGCGAGGCCTGCATCACCCTGTGAGCGCTTGCGCCGCACCGGCCTGACGCCCTCCCCGGCGGCAGGTCAGGGCACCCCGGCTCCGGGAGCCGGGGTGCCCTCCAGCGGGATCGTGATCTCGTCCACCGTCGTCAGCGCCAACCCGATGGTGTCGGCGGCGGTGGAGCCTCGGCGCCAGGCCCGCGTGTAGGCGTCCCGGGCCAGCGCGCCCCGGATCGTTCGTTCGGCCTCGGCATGGGCGGCCTGGAACGGGAGGAGACCGGTCAGCGCCACTCCGGCCGCCTCCCGCAGCCGGTGCGCGGCGCCCAGCAGGACGGTCGCGTGGAGGTGGTGCCCAGTGGCGGCGGCCGTCCAGGCCAGGGCCTCCACGTCCCAGACCGGTCCCCAGGTGTCGCCGATGGCGTGCTGGCGGACCAGCGCCCTGCGCAGCGGGGCGAGGGCATGCGCGGGCTCGCCATGCCGCAGCTCCGCGAGGCCGCTGATCCACAGGGCCCAGGACGCGGCCCACGGGGCGCGGACGGTCTCGGCCTCGGCGAGGTACACGTCACGGGCGTGGAAGGCGGTTTCCCGGTCGCCCAGATAGGCGGCCGCCATGGCCCAGAACATGGTGGCCATGTGCGCGTCGCCCACCCCGCCCGCGGCGAGCAGCTCCGCGCGGGCGTCGGCGAGCATCGCCACGGAGGCGGGATCGGCTTGGCAGAGCAGGGCGTGGAGGCCCTCGATGTAGTCCGCGAGCGCCGCGGGACGCGCCGCGGCGGCCGCGCGGCACGCCGCCATGGCGTCCGGTACCGCGCTCAGGTCGCCCTGCACGATCACCAGGAAGGCCCGCATCGCCGGTACGACCACGTCCAGCTCGCCCGGCGCGTGGTCGGTCCGGACCGGGGCCAGCCGGTCGAGCCAGTGCCGCGCCTCGCCGAGCGTGCCGCTGAAGAACCAGAACCGCGTCCGCAGCATGTTGATCACGATGTCCAGCCCGGCGGCGGCCAGGTCCGGGCAGGTGGCGCAGCGCTCCAACGCCACCCGCAGATTGGGGAGTTCGCGGTGCAGGCGGCGGAGCCAGTCGGCCTCGTCCGCGCCGCACCACTGTTCGGCGGCGCGGACGGTCAGGCCGTGGTAGTAGCGGCTGTGGCGGTCGCCGTACTCGTCGATGCCGTCCGATTCGCGCAGCCGCTGGCGGCCGTGACCGCGGATGGTCTCCAGCAGCCGGTAGCGCGTCCTGTCCCCGGCGCCGTCGGCCATGACGATCGACTTGTGCACGAGGCCGGCCAGCAGATCGACCACCTCCTCGCCGGGGACGCCGCCGCCCGTGCACACCGCCTCGGCCGCCTCCAGATCGAACCCGCCGGAGAACACCGACAGTCGCGCCCACAGCAGCCGCTCGCCCTGGGTGCACAGCCCGTGGCTCCAGTCGATCACGTCCCGCAAGGTCTGCCGGTAGCGGCCGGCGCTCCGGGCGGGGGACGCCGACACCAGCTGAAACTGGTCGTCCAGGCGGTCCAGGATCTCCTCCACCGCCATCGAGCTCAGCCGCACCGCGGCCAGCTCGATGGCGAGGGGGATGCCGTCCAGCCGCCGGCACAGCCGCGCGATGGAGGCCCGGTCGCGGCCAGTGGCGCCGAAGCCGGGCACGGCCGCGGCGGCGCGGTCCAGCAGCAGCCGCACCGCCTCCGAGCCGCCGGCCCTGTCGCCCCTGTCGTCCGTGTCGCCGGTGTCCTCTTTGTCGCCCGGGAGCGTGAGTGGTCTGACCAGCAGGACATGCTCGCCCGGCACGGCGAGCCGTTCGCGGCTGGTGGCGAGGATCCGCAGCCCGGGCGCCGACCGCAGCAGCCGCTGCGCCAGTACGGCGACCGCCCCGACCAGGTGCTCGCAGTTGTCCAGGACGAGCAGGAGGCGCTTGTCGCGCAGGTGGTTGGCGACCGCGTCGGCGGGTGAGCGGGGCGAATGGTCCTGAAGGCCGAGCGACTCGGCGACCGTCCGGTGGACCTGCTCGTCCCCGCAGCGCTGCGCGAGCAGCGCCAGATCGGCGAGCCAGGCGCCGTCGGCGAACACTCGCGCGGCCTCCGCCGCCACCCGCAGCGCCAGCCGCGTCTTGCCGACCCCGCCGACTCCCGTCAGCGTGACGAGCCGGGACGCCTCCAGCGCCCGCCGCGTCTGTGCGAGCTGGTCCTCGCGTCCGATGAAGGAGGTTGTCTCGGCGGGCAGGTTCCCCGGGCCCAGTGCCCGCCGCCTGGGCGAGGGCTCCGCTTCCGCGGTTTCGGCGAGCAGGCGCCGGTGCAGGACCTGGAGGTCGGTTCCCGGATCGACACCCAACTCGTCGGCGAGCAGGGCGGCGACCGTGCGGTAGCACTCCAGGGCTTCGCCGCGCCGTCCGCACTGGTGGAGCGCCCGCATCCGCTGCGACCAGAATCGTTCGCGCAGCGGGTGCGTGCCGATGAGCGCGCGCAGTTCCGGCAGGATGTCGGCGGAGCGGCCAAGGGCCAGATCGGCCTCGATCCTCAGCTCGAGCGCGTCCAGGTGCTGCTCGACCAGCATCGCGACGACGTCCGGGAGCAGCCCGGCGGGCAGGTCCGACAGTGGTTCCCCGCGCCACAGGCTGAGCGCCTCCCGCAGCAGGCCCGCAGCACGCTCCGGCGATTCCTCGTCCTCCAGCACGGCGCGTCCCCGGCGCACCAGCGCGGCGAACCGGTGCAGGTCCATCGCGTCCGGCTCGACCACGACCGAGTAGCCGGACGGGTGGGACACCACGACCTCGCCGCCGCCCGCGCCCAGCGCGCGACGCAGCCGCAGGACGTAGTTCTGCAGAGCGTTGCGGGCCTGGCCAGGGGGTTCCTCGCCCCACACCCGATCCGTCAGCGTGTCGAGGGTGACCACGCGACCGGCGTCGATGAGCAGTGCGGCCAGCAGGACGCGGAGCTTGGCCGCCCCGATCCGCACCGGCGCCCCGTCCCGCCGTACCTCCAGCGGCCCGAGCAGCCCGAACTCGTAACGACCACACACACGCCCGATGATAACACTGTGTAATCTAGTGAATGCTGTTCGTGATATGTGCGGAGCAGAAGCCCTTTGGTGACGAGCCAGACTCCCAGTGATGCTTCCCAAGCGATTTCCGGTGCCGTGAACAGGAATTCACGGCGAACTGCTGCTCGTAGGTGCGAAAAGAACGGCGGTCGCCGTAACGCAGGCGGTAGGCCTCCGATCAGCCCGATGAGCCCCATGGGACGCGGCACAAGGCCCGACCGGTACACCCGGTAGCCCACCAGCAGCCCGTTACCGAATCCCGCACAGAATGCGGGGACGAGCAGGAATGTCTGGTCCTTCAACGTCACCAATGATGGGCCGATCAGAGCCGCGTCGGCACCATCCGGCAGGTCTTGGCGCAACGCGACGACGGCGAGCACGCCGACGACCCCCAATCACGATGACGGTTAATCCTTCGTGGTCTCCACAACCCTTTGCCGCACTGGATCAGCGAGACCGTCGAGCCCGGCGAGTGCGTCGACGGAATTGCGCTCTCCGATTCCAGTAGGCGAGGTCGTGGCGGATGGCCGAAGTCCTGGGGTGGGCGTGGCCCAGAACCCGCTCGGTATCGGTAGCAGCTCGGTGAACAGGTCACGGCCAGGGCAAGCGCGATGACCAGCCACCACCAAGCCCATTGGCCGTCGTTGAGGATCTGGTTGATCGCCACCCCGACCGCCACCACTAGCACGACCGAAGCAGCATCCAGTAACCACACCCAACGCGCCCGACCACGCGAATCAGCGACCCGGTCCGCGGGCCGGCCGGGCCCAGCGGTTCTGGCCCATCGGGCTCGTCAGGCGGAACAGACCGGGCAGGAACTCCACACTGCGACCTTACGGACAACGATCCGACCCCCCCGCCCAACCGCACCAAAGACCGATCCCGCGGCCGCCATCAGCCACCGCGGCATCGACCCACAGTTGCCGGCAACCGTCACCGATCGTCGCCGTCTGCCTCAAAGGACGGCATTCTTAGGAGCGTCCGTGGTTGTCCAGGATGGGCTCGGCGATGGTGGAGTATCTGATGGCGCTGCTGTGGGACAGCTTGAAGACCAAGGCAGGTGAAGGGGATCGGGCGCGACGGTCAGCGCCGCGTGTAGCACCCGGTCGCCCCGGATGCGCCCAAGGTCGATGCCGAGCCGGATTGAGTGCGACCTCATGAACCCGTCGGAGACGGGCCCGATCGCGAGCGCGGTCTTTCGGGAGATCAGGACGTGCTGGTTGGGCGTGTGCGGCCAGGTGGCGCGATGTTCGTGGAGCCATGCTCGCAGTACGAGGTGGGCAGTTCGCCGAGTCGCTGATCACGGTCGGCAAGGGTGATGCGGCGATTCGGCAGGTCAAGGTCGTCCAGCGTCAGGTTCCGGACGGCCGCTGGCCGGGCCGCATGGACGCGGTCAAGGTGACGATCAGCCGTCGTAGCGGGGTGACGGCGAGTTGTTCGACGGCGTGGATCTCCGACTCGGGCATCGCAAGCAGGTGCCGATCGAGGTCGTGTGCCTTCAGGTGTGCGGGCGGGTTGGCGCTTGGTGATGCTTCTGGAGGACCTGGGCGACTGTCCTGTGGCAGTGGATCTGAGGCAGGGGAAGCGGCTGACCTGTAGTGCCTCGGATTGAGTGGCAGGGCGGGCGCCATCTAATTTGAGGCAACTCATCGGATCGGCGGGCTCGATGCTGTCGGAGTCGATCTGGTTCGGTCCTTTGGCGTTCGCGGTAGGCGGTCTGGCGGCAGCGTTTTGATTACAAGGGCGAACAGTGGCCCATCTACGGATGCGTTCTGGTCCCACTTGCTGATCTGGGCGGCCTTGATCACGAGTGGGTTTTGGCCCCACCTGGTGGTGTTGTTAGGCGCCGTTTAGGCCAGCGGCCCGCTTGTCCCCAGCGGCCCCGGCGTTCATGCTGGATCATGCGTCTGATTCATCTTGGCCTGCCGGTCCGTGACTTGCAGCGCAGCCGGCGGTTCTATGAGACCTACTTCGACTTCGACCCCGCCTCCGCGCGACTCGGCGACGGCACCATCACCATCCGCAACGCCGACGGCGTAACTCTCGCCTTCCACGGCGGCCAGGACATCGAGCCGCCTGCCTTCGTCCATTTCGGCTTCCGGCTCTTCGCGCCCGAGGAGGTGAAGGACCTGCTCACCCGAATGCAGGCGGACGGAGTGGACATCATCGGGCAGTATGACGATCCGGGCTACGTCTCGTTTACCTGCACAGACCCGGACGGTCACCGAATCGAAGCGTACTGGGAGGTCTCCGGGGCCCTGACGGGCTTTTGACGGTCAGCCTCCCTGCGGTGCGTGCGGCCGCACGTGGCCCTGCATCCATTGCATGGCCTGCTGTTGTGATGGCGAAGGGGGGCCAGGCGATTCACCCCGTACTTGCGGGCAAGCGCCGGGACCCCCAACCATCCCGGACGTCAGATACCCTCCGCAATCATCGTCATGCAGGCCAAATAGCCCTTCACGAGTCCAGGAGGGCCCGGCCCTCCTCGATGGCGGTGGCCAGCGGATGTACAACCGCCCGGTGGGTTTGGTGTCAGGCGGTGACCAGCGACCGTCCGCGCAGGGGGCTTGGCCGCAGAGAGCCGCATGAGCACCTGCGGGTCCGCCTGGTCCAGATCAGCCGTCCCCAGAGGCGCTTCGACCGTGAGGGGCGCGGTGTGCATGACGGCGTCGAGCATGACACGCGAGGACGCCCGGCCACCGGCCAACGGGACAAGGGGAACGTAGAGAGTCGTCAGTTCGTGGGTTCCGGTCGTGTACCTCACGAGAACCGCGGACAGCTCGGTCGTGGACGCCGAGACTTCGAGCTCGTAGTGGCCGGGCCCCAGTTCCTCCGCCAGGAAGCGGAGGCCGACCGATGCCCGAGGTGATCGCAGGGCCTCGCTGGTCTTGACGCGGGGCGGTCGATGACCGCGGGGTTGCCGTGTGGTCAGTCGCTGTGGAATCTCGCGTGCGCGGAGATGGTTGATGCCGGTGTGAAGAAGATCGGTTTTCTCTCGTTCGGTCACTGGAGTGACAGCGCGGGCTCGCGGACCCGGTCTGCGGCGGACGCGCTGCTGCAGTCGATTGATCTTGCCGTGGCCGCGGAGGAACTCGGTGCTGACGGCGCCTATTTTCGGGTCCACCATTTCGCCAGGCAGCTGGCTTCTCCGCTTCCGCTGCTGTCGGCGATCGGCGCGAAGACCTCGCGCATCGAGATCGGCACCGGCGTGGTCGACATGCGTTACGAGAACCCGATGTACTTCGCCGAGAACGCCGGGGCCGCCGACCTGATCTCCGGTGGGCGGCTGCAGCTGGGCATCAGCCGGGGATCACCGGAACAGGTCGTCGATGGGTGGCGGTACTTCGGGTACGAGCCGTCCGAGGGCGACACCAATGCCGACATGGCACGCAAGCACACCGAGGTACTGCTCACGGTGCTGCAGGGCAGAGGCTTCGCCGAGCCGAATCCGCGGCCGATGTTCCCCAATCCACCCGGGCTGCTGCGCATCGAGCCGCATTCCGAAGGGCTGCGCGACCGCATCTGGTGGGGTTCCGGCTCCAACGCCACCAGTGTGTGGGCGGCCGAGCTGGGCATGAACCTGCAAAGCTCCACGCTCAAGGACGACGAGACCGGCGAGCCGCTGCACGTCCAGCAGCGCAAGCAGATCCAGGCATACCGGCAGGCGTGGAAGGACGCCGGACACCAACGCCAGCCGCGTGTGTCGGTAAGCCGCAGCATCTTCGCGCTGACCAGCGACCTGGACCGCGCCTACTTCGGCCGGAACGCCGACTCGGCCGACCAGATCGGAATGATCGACGAGAAGACCAGAGCGATCTTCGGACGCTCCTACGCGGCCGAGCCGGACGTACTGGTCAAACAGCTCGCGGGCGACGAGGCCATCCAAGCCGCGGACACACTACTGCTCACGGTCCCCAACCAGCTCGGCGTGGACTACAACGCACACGTCCTAGAGAACATCCTGACCCACGTGGCACCTGAACTCGGCTGGCGCTGAGACCGAAATCGGCACCGCCCATCGCGGCACAGGCGGATTTTCGTCGATGCCATGGTGTGGTCGCAACTAAGAGGTCGGTGGCCCGGTGTTCTGTTGTGTCGGGTCTTGGTGCGGGTGGCGGGCGGCGGCGTCGGTAGCAGGGCCGTTGGGTTGAGGCGGACTGTTCTTACAGGAGGTCGGCTGCCTGTATTCGGTGTAGGTGGATGATGATGTCGTAGAAGGTGCCGAGGGCGACGACCGGCTTGTGCTGGTCGGGATACTCGGCGCCGATGTCCCGCGTAGGGCGTGCGTGGCCGAGCCAGCCGCGCGCCACCGCAGGGGCGGTGCGGGTGTCGAAGAAGAAGTCGCGGTAGCGGACCTTGTCGAGCGTGTGCTCGTTACCGCCCGGCGCAGCAGGGCCCACGACGACCCGGCGCAGAGGGCCGCCGTCGGGTGGGAAGGCGTTGAACGCGCCACGGTAGAAGGTGAACCCGACGTTGACGTAACCCCGGCCGATCTGCTCGCGGATGAGGTCGCCCTGGATCCGGTACGGGTACTGCGGACGTGAGTTGCCGTAGGCGACGTGACCGTTGTGCGCCGACAGCAGCGTCCGGCCGGTGCGGCGGCTCCACCAGACGGTGTTGTCGGCCATCGCCTGCTCGCGGTACTGCACCGCCTTGAGGAGCTCGGCCTGGTCGTTGAGGTTATAGGAGTACATCGTCGCGACCTGGGAGATGAAGGTCGCGTACCGAAGGATCGTGGCGTCGGTGCCTCGACGGCGCAGCAGTTCCACAGCGCGCGCGGCGCGTCCGGCCGAGGCGCGGCGCTCGGTCAACGGCCGTTGAGGGTACTCCCGCATCCACGTTTCCATGTCCGTAGTCGGCCGTAGCCCCCGGTAGAGTCCGGCCAACCGTGGGAACAGCGTGGGGTCGTGACGCCTTGCGTAGTCGTCCACCCAAGCGACCATGATCGAGTGAGAGCGGGATGGCGGACACTACCGCAGCGCCAAGACCTCGGTTAGGGCTAGCTGCACCGAGCGCCCGCGAGCGTCCAACACCGTTGAGGTGTCGTGCTGGTCGTCGACGAAGTGTCGGCGGGACGCATGGCGGCAGCCGCGAACACCGCGGTGGCCAAGGCAACGATTCCGGCGACACCGCCCCCCCAGGTGGCCCCGTGTGTGGGCTTGTTCGGCGAAGCGGGCACCGGGATGGGCGGCTTAGGCGGCTAGCAGGGTGCCCAGGGTGGTGCCGGTCAACCGGGTCGCGTTGATGGTGGCTACAGCGATGCCGCTGTGCTGCGGCCGGAAGGCGGCCATCAGGGCGGAGGTGGGCGCCAGCGCGCTCAGGCCGTAGCCGGCTTCCTCGTATCGGTGACCGGAGAGTGTGCTGAAGGTGACCGGCTGCGGGCCGAGCAAGGACGGTAGTGGCGATCATCGAGACGACCTTGGCGTAGCCGGGCGTCAGCCATCCGAAGACCAACCCGGCGAGCCCGAGGGCCCCGAAGCACGCCCCCAGAATGGTGGCGATGCCGACGTTCCGGTCGAAAGCCTCTCCCTCGGCGAACATCGCCGCCGATGTCCACCGCCGTGACGCCCAGCCCCAGCCCCAGCCCCAGTATCAGGAAGCGGCCCGCATCAGTCGCAGAGCGACTAACCACCGCACCACCACTCAATCATCGGCCAGCCCGACTCTGGTCGGCACAAGTTCCGCCCTATCCGTCTCAATGCGGCCGAGCTCCCGGCCAAGAGCTAGCTGGGAGCTCCAGGGACTAAGGGCCTACTGGCCAGCACCTCCCCAGCCAGGCGAAGGCTGCCGGCAGCCGCGCTGGGCGACTTCCGCCAACGCCGCTATTGCGATGACCGGCATGCAAGTGACCGGGTCGGTATCAACCGCCCCGCCTCCGACTCGCCGCCTAGGCTCATACGAAGAGTCAGCATCTCCCGCGCATGTCCACGGCACGCTGGCTCTCGGTAAGGCGAAGAGACCGAAAAGGGCGTCTGGGTCAGCCGTCTAAGACGAAGGACACGCTATGGCGGGCGCGCGTGACCGCGACGTAGAACTTGGCGCGGTCGCCTGCGTCGGCGGGGTTGCAGGTGTGCAGGTAGGTCTTCAACTTGCTGGTGGGGAAGATCAGCACGCGGTCGAAGGTCTGTCCCTTGGATTGGCCCATGTTCATCGCTGACAGGCGAAGGGTGTCGGGTCTTGCGGTTCCAGCGCAGGACGGTGGGCTGGTGTCGTTCCGCGTAGGAGGCGACCTCGGCCGGTGTGCTGTAGAAGATTCCGTCGTGGCCGGTGAGGTCGCTGTTCTTGGACTCAGTCAGCGACGTCCCTGCGCCGGTATTTGCGGTTCTCACCGGAGTCGTTGGCCGAATAGGCGCCCTGACGCGGGTCGCCGACGACGGTCACGGCGATGGACGAGGTGAACAGCAGATCGAGGAGTTCCAGGTCGTAGCCGGCCAGGTCCTGCACTTCGTCGACGTAGACGTGGTCGTAGATGGCGGCGAGGTGGTCGATGACCAGCCCTCCGGACGCCGTGTCGGCGGCGCAGGCCGGGTCTGAGAGCTTGTCGCGATAAACGTCTCCGCGAGAGTCCAGGTAGCACCGCCTGGCGTCGCGTTTGAGGACTTGCGGGTGTCCTTGTCGAAGTGCAGGCGCGACCTGGCCCACTTCGCCGAACACCGTGTGCTGGTAGGAGCGTGCGCGTTCGTTGAGGTTGGGCGAAGTACCTCCGTTCGATTCAACACACCTGGCACCGATCGGTGCCGGGTGTATCGGACTGCATCAGAGTCGGTGGACTTCAGGACCCCCCTTGACAGCGGGGCGGGAAGCGATCTAACTGGCAACAAACCTTTCAATTCCCCCGCCGCTGAAGGGTCCGGCTCCGATGTACTCCACCCGACTTCCGGGCGCGCGATCGCGCTCCATGCAGCTGCTGGTCATCCTCTCCTCGCTGGCGGTGTCAGTCGCCGGTGCGGGGCCGGCGGTGCGTGCGGGCGTGCGTCCCGCGCCCGCCACCGCCCAGGTCGCGAGCATGCAGGACGTGGTTCCGGTGCCGGTCACGACACAACCGGCCACAGGCGCCGACCACACGATCACAAGCGACACGGCGATCTATATCCAGCCCGGTTCGGCCGGGGTGGGCGACTATCTCGCCGCCCTCCTGCGCCGATCGACCGGCTACCCGCTGCCGGTCAAGAGCGCGCCCACAACGCCCGCCGACGGCATATCGTTGCTGCTCACCGGTGCCGACCCGTCCGTGGGCAACCAGGGCTACCAGCTGGACGTCACGGCGTCCGCGGTGGTCATCCGGGCGAATCAGCCCGCCGGTCTGTTCGCGGGTGTGCAGACGCTGCGGCAGCTTCTCCCGGCGGCGGTCGAGAGCACCAGCACGCAACCGGGTCCGTGGGTGATCCCCGGCGGCCGCATCGTCGACCATCCGCGGTACGCCTATCGCGGCGCCCACCTCGATGTCGCCCGCCATTTCTTCACGGTCGACGAGGTCAAGCGGTACATAGATGAGATCTCCCTGTACAAGATCAACCATCTGCATCTGCACCTGACCGACGACCAGGGCTGGCGGATACAGATCAACAGCTGGCCCCGGCTGGCGACGTACGGCGGCGAGCTCGAAGTCGGCGGCACCCCGGGCGGGTACTACACCCAGGACCAGTACCGGGACATCGTCGCGTACGCGCAGAGCCGCCACATCACCGTCGTCCCCGAGATCGACATGCCCGGCCACACCAACGCGGCGCTGGCCTCGTACGCGGAGCTCAACTGCAACGGCGTCGCGCCGCCGCGCCGCACCGACATCGAGGTCGGCTACAGCTCGCTGTGCATCAGCAAGGACGTCACCTACCGGTTCGTCGCCGACGTCATCCGCGAGGTCGCGGCGCTCACCCCCGGCCCCTACCTCCACATCGGCGGCGACGAGGCCAATTCCACGTCCCAGCAGGACTACATCACGTTCTTCAACAAGGTGCTGCCGCTCGTCCAGCAGCAGGGAAAGACCGTGATGGGCTGGCACGACATCGTCGACGCCACCCCGCCCACCTCGGCCGTACCGCAGTATTGGCAGACGGGGACGTCGCACGCGGGTGTTCAGGCGGCGGCGCGTCGCGGCAACAAGATCCTCATGTCACCCGCCAACAAGTCCTACCTCGACATGAAGTACAACTCCAGCACGCGTCTCGGGCTGAGCTGGGCGGGCTTCATCGAGGTGCAGACCGCCTACGAGTGGAATCCCGGAGCGCACCTGTCCGGCGTGAGCGAGTCGCAGGTGTTCGGCGTCGAGGCGCCGCTGTGGTCGGAGACCCTGCAGACCATCGACGACATCGAGTTCATGGCGTTCCCCCGGCTGCCGGCCATCGCCGAGCTCGGCTGGTCGCCGCAGTCCACCCACAACTGGAGCGCCTTCCGGCAGCGGCTGGCCGCGCAGGGACCGCGGTGGCAGGTCATGGGCGTCGACTTCTACCGATCAAGCCAGGTGCCCTGGAAGACCAGCGGCGACCCGGGGGCATGCTCCGCAGCCGCGTGGGACCCCTCGACGGCCTACGTCGGTGGTCAGCAGGTGTCGTACAACGACCACACCTGGACCGCCAGATGGTGGACCCGAGGCGACGTGCCCGGCAACAACTCCCAGGACGTCTGGACCGACAACGGACCATGCTGACGGCCGCAGAACCGGCCAACCCGTCCGCCAGCCCTGTTTCGGGGACTGGCTGAGCTGGGTGTTTGTGTGAGCGAGGGGGCAGACGCTGGTTCGCGTGGTCTTGGGCTGGTTGGGGGTCGGCCGGGCCCGCGGGTCATCTGGACTGCATCAGGTCCCAGACGGCCGCGGTGACGAAGCCGTAGGCCAGATGCGGTCCCAGGTCGGAGAGCCACGAGCTGATCGGCCAGGTGCGCGGGTCGGTAACGCCAAGCGCGATCATGGGGCCGGTCGTGCCGACATTGGCGGTCAGCCCGATGACGGTGCCGCGCACGATGAGCGGTGCACCAGCGAGTTCGGAGGCCGCGAGCCCGTAGAGCGCCCCGACACCGAGGCCGGAGCCGACCCCGAGGAGAGCACCGATGGCCGAGCGGCGATTATCGACGTCGTCGTCGTCGCGGTCCTTGTCCGATCGTGTGATACCGAGCAGCCGTTCGCTCTTGCGGACCGTCTCGGCAGGCGTGTTGCTGGCTGGACGGCCGCGCACCGCCATGTCCAGGTAGCCCACGACGTTGAGCGCCGTCGTACCGGCCGCGCCCGCAGCGATTCCCGTCATGATCCGATTCATGCGGCGGGTTCTGCCCAGGTCAGGTGGCGTTACCCCTGCCGGCGTCCCTGATCGCGCAAGGTGCCGTCACACGCCACGGCCACGGCCCGGCGTGCGGCGAGTCGGCGTTTCCGCGGTGTTGCGGGGGTCGCGGGAGGCCATCAGTGGCGGGTCGGAGGCCGTCGCGACGCCGCGGTGGTGGCCGCCGAGCAACCTCCCCGCTCCCCCGGCGATGGTGAGCACCTGGCTCCAGCGCGGCATCCGCCCTGCGCGCCGTTCACCGAGGACCGTGGGGCGGGCGGTATGAGCTGCTGGCTGCGCTGCCTCTCCTGCCGCGCGCGGGCATCGAGGCGCGGGTGCTTGTGTCAGGGAGCGGATCCGCCGTGAGCTGCTCGAGGGCCACGAACTCAAGGTGGCCGGATTGTTGCGTCGTGGGTGGACGGGTCAGATGCCCAGGAGGTCGGTCAGGTCGTCGGCGTGGTCCTCTTCTTCGGCGAGGATGCTCTCCATGATGCGGCGGCTGGTCGGGTCGGCGTCGCCGAGCCAGCGGATGATGTCCTGGTAGGACTGGATGACGATGCGCTCGGCGAACAGGTTCTCCTTGAGCATCGCGGTGAGCTCGGTGTCGGCGAAAGTCGTGTACGGCGTGTGGGAACGCCGCACGAGGGTCTCGGGATCGAAGTCCGGGTCGCCGCCGAGCTGGCTGATCCGCTCGGCGACCCGCATCGCGTGGTGGCGCTCCTCCTTCGCGTGCTCATGGAACTCTTCGGCGACCTGGGCGCTGTCGATGCCGGAGCAGGCGATGGCGTTCTGGGTGTAGCGCATCCAGCACACGAGTTCGGTGGCGAGGACGTCGTTGAGTACCTCGATGACCTTGTCGACGTCCCGCCCGTAGGTGCTCGTCACGGGCCCGGCGTCCATCTTGGAACGGGCCCGCTCGCGGATCGCCTCCACATCGATGCTGAAGTTGCTTTCGGACATGTTCACTCCTTCTGATCATGGACGTCCACCCAGCCTGCTACCCACCGTGAGGCAGCTACTCCCCTGTGTCACGACCGGGGTGCGGGGCTGCTAGGCCGGGAAGGCGGCGTGGTCGCGGTTCCAGTGGCGGTGGGCGGCGACCGCGTCGGCGAACCGCTGCGAGAAGTCGTCGCCCGCGCCGGCGTCCACCACTCCTTGGCGTCCCGGCAGGTTCGCGGCCTCCAGCAGCGGTTCGGCGCCCGGCAGGACGCCGATGGCCTTGCCGTGCTTGAACGCCTCCCGGACGAACTGGACCGCATACCCGTCCGGGACGAGCTCCTGCCCGGCGGCGGCCAGCACCGCGTCGTAGAGCACCGACGTCGCCGCGCTGAGCTGCCTGCCGACCTCGAACGTCGCCGCCGTGCCCTCATGCGCGGCGAGGACGTCGCAGATCGCGCCTTGGACGCGCAGGGCCTCCATAACCGGTCGCACGACCTCGGGGTCGCTCTGGTCGCCCACCAGCACCGCGATCTTGCGCGTGGCGACGGACCTGGGCTGGTCGTCCATGCTGAGCGCCGGGGACGACCTGCCGTGGTTGGGGACGGTGGCCTCGGGTGGGGAGAAGCCGAGTCCTTGCGCGACTTGCCGCGCGAGGTCGCCGTCCACGTTGACGAGGCGCTCGACGACCTTCTCCTTGATGTTGCGGCGCTCCACATGGCCGAGCTCGAACAGGAACGCGTTGACGATGTGGGTCTTCTCCCAGTCGGCCATGCTGTTCCAGAACAGCGTGGCCTGGCTGTAGTGGTCGTTGAAACTCGGGCTGCGGCGGCGGATCACCTCTCCCGACACCTGTTCCTGGTAGTGCCGGAACACGCCCTCCATGTTCCCGGTGTCGGCCGCGGTCGCCGGACAGCCGCCGCTGATCGTGTTCTTGGAGTAGGCGGTGTCGCTGTCGTGGATCATGTTCTGGTGGAACCCGTCACGGTGGTCGTTGTGCACGGGCGCGATCGGCCGGTTGATGGGGATCTGCTGGTGGTTGGGCCCGCCTAGCCGCGTGATCTGCGTGTCGAGGTAGGAGAAGTTGCGGGCCTGCAGCAGCGGGTCGTTGGTGAAGTCGATGCCGGGCACGATGTTGGCGGTGCAGAACGCGACCTGCTCGGTCTCGGCGAAGAAGTTCCGCGGGTTCCGGTTGAGGACCATCCTGCCGATCGGACGGAGCGGCACCTCCTCCTCCGGAATGATCTTGGTGGAGTCGAGCAGGTCGAAGTCGAACTTGTGCTCGTCCTCTTCGGCGACGAGCTGGACGCACAGCTCGAACTCGGGGAAGTCGCCGCGTTCGATGGCGTCCCATAGGTCGCGCCGGTTGAAGTCGGGGTCGTTGCCCTGGACGCGCAGCACCTCGTCCCACACCAGCGAGTAGGTGCCCAGCTTCGGCCGCCAGTGGAACTTCACGAACGTGCCCTTGCCCCGGGCGTTGACGAACCGGAAGGTGTGGACGCCGAATCCCTGCATCATCCGGTAGCTGCGCGGGATCGACCGGTCCGACATCAGCCACATGATGAAGTGCATGGTCTCGGGCTGCATCTGGACGAAGTCCCAGAGGGTGTCGTGCGCGGACTGCGCCTGCGGGATCTGGTTGCGCGGTTCCGGTTTGACCGCGTGGACGAAGTCGAGGAACTTGATGCCGTCCTGGATCGGGAACACGGGAAAGTTGTTGGCGACCAGGTCGTAGTTGCCGTGCCGTGTGTAGAACTTGGTCGCGAACCCGCGGACGTCCCGCACCGTGTCGCTCGACCCGCGCTCCCCCGCGACCGTGGAGAACCGCACGAACGTCGGCGTGACCAGCGACGGGTCGGACAGGAAGTCGGCGCAGGTCAGCTCGGACAGCGACTCGTAGACCTGGAACTCGCCGTACGCCCCGGACCCGCGGGCGTGCACGACCCGCTCGGGGATCCGCTCATGGTCGAACCGGGTGATCTTCTCGCGGAGGTGGAAGTCCTCCAGCAGGGTCGGGCCCCGGTCCCCCACCGCGAGCGAGTTGTCGGTGTCGTCGACCCCTACGCCCTGGTCGGTCGTGTAGCGGGTGCCGTCCTCCTGCACCCGGTAGTGATCTAGTTGCCGCTGCTTGTCATTGCCGCCGTCAGCGGGCACTGGAACCTCCCTGATACAGCCAACGATCCTGCGTGGGGGGCCCGCAGTCGCCATACCCCGAAACCCGCTCAACTACCAAGCGTGATTACTCGTCACGTAGTGAGATCAACAGGGGCGCACGGTCGCCAGGCCGAAAATGTCGATGCCGGGCGCTATCGTGCGTCTTCATGAAGACACTCCAGAGCAGCCCTCCTGAGACGACCCGAGCGTGAGCCGCTACCGGGGACCAGCCACCCTGATCAGCAGCGACGGAGCCGAGGTCGAGGTTTATGTCGACCTGCGGGCCAAGCAGCGGGAGTGGTCCGGGACCGCGACCATCGGCGACTTCGACGCCTCCGGTCCTCACGACCGTACGCTGAGGCTTCCAGACGGCCGTGAAGCACAGGTCACGCTCGGCAGCTCGGCAGCCTGGTCTGACGTCATCGCGCTGGCCGGAAGCGGCACGCCGCCCTTCTGAGCAGACCGACCTGCCGAAGAGCCGACCCCCTGTCCACCGCGTCGCCTCCTCTAGGAGGGGACGTGTTGAGGCGGCTTCCGGCTCCCACATGTGACTGGCTCAATCCCGGTATCACCAGCCACACCTCGTAGGCCTTTCCCGACATCGGGCTGATCTCCCAGGCGGAGGTCGTCGACCACGGCCTGCTGGCCACGCAGGGCGGCCTCGTGATCGACCCGTCCGGCCGCGTCCTGACCGCCACGGGCGAACCGATTCCCCGCCTGTACGCAGGCGGCGGCACCGCCTGCGGCCTCGCAGGCCCCCACTCCGACGGCTACCTATCCGGCAACGGCCTGCTCGCAGCCTTCGGCATGGGCTGGCTGATAGGCGACGACCTCACCACCGAACACAGACGGCGCCGCAGGCCATAGCAGGACGGCGGTCAGCCGGGGTGGATTTCTCCTCCGGCCGGGACGAGGTTCTGCCCGGTGTAGTACGACGACAGCCGACCGCTGGCGAAGAAGACGTAGGAGGGGGCGATCTCGTCCGGGTCGGCCGCACGTCCCATCGGGGCCTGCTCGCCGAAGCCCTCCACGCGGTCCTCGTCGAACGTCGCCGGGATGAGCGGCGTCCATACCGGGCCCGGGGAGACGACGTTGACCCGGATCCCTCGGTCCATCAGCGCCTGGGCCATGCACTGCGCGAAGGTCATCGCGGCCGCCTTGCTCGCCGAGTAGTCGATCAGGCTTTTGTTGCCGCGCAGCCCGTTGATCGATCCGGTGATGACGATCGACCCGTCGTCCGGCAGGTGCGCGAGGGCCTCCTGGACCGTCCAGAACAGGCTGTGCACGTTCACCCGGAAGGTGCGGTCGAGCTGCTCGGTGTCGATCTCGCGGACGTCGTCGACGGGCCGCTGGGTGCCGTGGTGCAGGACCAGCACGTCCAGGCCGCCGAGCCGCGCGGCCGCCTCCCCGACGACCTTCCGGGCGTGGTGCTCCTCGGCCAGGTCGCCGCCGAAGGTCAGGCAGCGCCGCCCCTCGTCCTCGACCAGGCCGGCGGTGTGCCGCGCGTCGGCGTCCTCCTCCAGGTAGGTGATCGCGACATCGGCGCCTTCCTTGGCGAAGGCCACCGCGACCGCCCGCCCGATGCCGGAGTCGCCGCCGGTGATCAGCGCCCGCCGTCCCGCCAGCAGGCCCCGGCCCTCGTAGCCGCGCATCTCGTCCCGCGGCCGCGGGTCCATCTTCGACGTCTCGCCCGGATAGGGCTGGCTCTGGCCCGGAGGACCGCCCACGTTCGCCACCTCGCTCGCTCGTCCTCGGCGCGGATCTCATCCTGGGAAACCCCTCGCCCGCGCCTTTCCTGCCCGCCCATTCCCGTCCGCCCGGCGGTATAACGCCCGAACGTGGAGACAGACGCCCGGTTGCGCACGGGTTTCATCGTCGTGCGCCGCGGTAGGGCCCGGGCATGTCAGAGATCTACGAGCAGCTTGCGGTAGCGGCGCATGAGGCGGCACGGCTTGCCCGCGGAGTGAGCCCACCCCAGCTCACCGACCGCACGCCATGTCCCGAATACGACGTCCGTGCGCTGGCCGCCCACCTCATGCAGGAAATCGTTCTGCACAGCTGGGACCTGGCCGCCGCGACGCAGCAGGTCCCCCGGTTCCCCGATGAGGTCGCGACCACGGTGCTGCAGTGGCTCGAACACGACGATGACACCAAGCGGACTAACGACTGGTACCAGAGGCCGGTACCCACGGCCAGCACCTCCCCTCTGGACCGCGCGGTCGCTCTATCAGGACGCGACCCAGAATGGCGGACCACCTCATCTCGCCCTGACACCACATTCTGATGCCCCCCAGGGGGCGATGGCGGCAGGAGGCGTGGCTGGTGCCAGCCGGATAACCCTTTGTCGTGCTACGAACGCGAATCTAGGCTCGAACTTCATGCGCGCGATTACCGAACGCGACCTGCGGTCCTGCTTCGTCAACTGCTCCAAGGGCGACGCCAAGCGCCTCACCCTCCCCAAGGACTTCGCACAGTCGCCCTGGGACGACCTCGACTTCCTCGGCTGGCGGGATCCCAAGGCCCCCGATCGCGCCTACCTGGTCACCGAGACAGGACCCACCGGAATCGCGCTGCGGTTGGCGTCCGCGCCCGGCAAGGCGCGCGGGTTCAACTCGACCAGCCTGTGCTCGTTCTGCCAAACCGTGCACACCGGCGGCGGTGTCGCGTTGATGAGCGCGCGGCGCAGCGGTGAGGCGGGCAAACAGGGCAACACCGTCGGACGGTACCTGTGCGCCGACCTGGCCTGCTCCCTGTACGTGCGGGGCAAGAAGCAGACGCTGCTGGGCGACGGCCATGACGACGGTGTCCCGCTTGAGGAGAAGGTCGCGCGCATCAAGGCGAAGCTGAACGCATTCGTCGCCTCGGTCGTCGGCTGATCACCGGGTGCGCGGGCCGGCGGAGGGCCAGGGGCTCGCTGAGACTGGCAGGCTCCCCGCGCTGCGTGGGCTAGGGGTCGGCTGGGGGCTCGTCGGTGTGCAGGGCGTTCAGGCGGCGGGCGAGTTCGTCTCGTTCGCGGGTCACCTGGGCGAGTTCGTGCTGGAGTTCGAAGATGCGGCGGATGGCGGGCAGGGTCATGCCCTGGTCCATCATTCCGACGACCTGCTGGATGCGGCTTATCTCGTGCCGGGAGTAGCGGCGCTGCCCGCCCGCCGAGCGCTGCGGGGACACGACCTGGTGGACGTCGATGCGGCGCAGGAACGCCTGCTGCACGTGCAGCATGTCGGCGACCTGCCCCACGGTGAACAGGGCGGCGTACTCGTCGTCCATGGGCAGCTTCACCGCCCCTCCCTTCGTTCGTGTCGGCGCGGCCCGGTGATCGGCGGGTCGGACGCGGGCGGCCCTGCTCGGCGGTGGACGGCGCGTTCAGGGCCGTCTCCGCCGAGCGGGGCCACGGAACCGGCTCGCCGCCGAGCCGCCGAGCCGCCGGTCAGGCGCGGATCGACTTGTGGGTCTCGCCGCTCTGCTGGACGGCGACCTTGCGGGGCCGGGCCTTCTCCAGCACCGGGATCCGGACGGCCAGGACGCCGTTGTTGTAGGCGGCCTCGATCGCTTCGGCGTCCAGGTGGTCGGACAGGTAGACGCGGCGGGTGAAGGAGCCCATCGGCCGTTCGCGGACGAACACCCGCTCGTCCTCGCCGAACTCCTCCTCGCGGCGCGCGGTCACCGACAGGACGCCGCGGTCGACGGTGACCTCGATCGAGCCGGGGTCGATCCCGGGCAGGTCGAACCGCAGGACGACGTCGTCGGCGCGGCGGATGCCGTCCATCGGCATGCTCGCGCCGTTCGCCTGCCCGGTGACCTGGCGGACGGCCCGGTCGAACTGGCGCTCGAACTCCTGCACGAAGGGGTCGATCGACGTCAGCAGCATCGTTGCTTCACCTCCGAAGATCCCCGGGTTCTCCAAGCCCGGGACGAGTGGTCTGGCCGAGAAGGAAACCTACAACTCAGATTATAAGTATCCGCCATCTATGGTTGTCAACCCTCTCTGTATGCAGGCGGAGGGCTGGAGACCGTCTCCACGCCGCGATGCGGGAACCACCAGTTCCAGTGGCCCATCAGGCGCATCGCCGCGGGGACGAGCACCAGCCGTACCACCGTGGCGTCCACCGCGATGGCGACGGTGAGCCCGACGCCGATCATCGCGACCGGGACGACCCGCGCGGTGGCCAGCGCCCGGTGACGATGGTCAGCAGCAGCGCGGCGCTGGTGATGATGCCGCCCGTGCGCTGCAGTCCGGTGGCGACCGCGTGGACGTTGTCGCCGCTGCGCAGCCATTCCTCCCGCACGCGGCTGAGAAGCAGGGTCTCGTAGTCGGCCGACAGCCCGAAGGCCACCGCCAGCACCAGGACGGGCGTCGTGGACGACAGCTGCCCGGTCGCGGGCACTCCCAGGAGCGGTGTGAGCGACCAGCACCCCCAGCGGGTGCAGTTCCACCAGGACCGCGCGGCCGTCCCTGGACACGCGCCGGTCGGCGGACCGCGGAGGTTCCCGGACGGTCGCCTGGGGACACATCGGCGACACCGGCTACGTCGCGCGCGAACGGCTCAGCGACCTGCTCACCGCCTACGGATGCCTGCCATGACCGCAGCGGAGGCGCTCACCGCGTCCGGCGACCGGGCGGACGTCGTCACGGTCGGCCGCTACCGCTGGGCCGCCGTCCGCGGGCAGATCCCGGAGACCGAGACCGCCACCCGGGTCAAGCTCATCTTCCCCGCCGGCCTGGACCGGCGGGACGGCGCATCCACCGGCCGGCCCCCGGACGAGTTGCGCGCACTGCCGCACGCCGAGGCCAGGGACGTCATCGCCGAGAACCTGACGCGGGAGCCGGCCCGCGTCCTGCACACCGACCCCGCCCGGCTCGACCGGCGCCAGCGGCTGGAAGAACTCGGCGTCGACTCGCTGATGGCGGCCGAGCTGATCGCCGTCCTCCGCAACACCTACGGAATCGAGATCCCGCCCATGGAACTCGTCCGCAAGGGCGGGACCATCAACGACATAGCGGAAATGGTCCACCTCCGCCTCGACACAACGCCCGCTGTCGAAGGAGGCGGGCGGTGCCGGTGAGCCCGAGGGTCAGCTCTCCCGGTCCTTGATGACTCCGCACGCGCTGCGGCCTCCGGAGTCGCCCGCCTTCAAGGTGTCCGCGTCCGGGCCCTTCTTGCCTCCGGACTCGTAACGCTCCGGAATGTTCGCGTGGTTGTCGGCGAGCGCGTGGACGACGATCGCGCTGCCGTCGGCGTCCAGGAGGTCCTGGGTCTTGAACCGGTCGGTGAGCGTCTCGGCGGTGCCCCGCCCGTTCTGCCCGACCTGCAGGTTCGGGAGGTCGCCCGCATGGGATCCGTGCGGGTGGGGGCCGCCCACGTCCAGGTGGGGTCCGGCGGTGAAGAACGGGCTGACCTTGCCGGTGCTGGGGTCGACGGCCGCGGGATCGCACTTGCCGACCGCGTGCACATGGAAACCATGGAAACCAGCGGGAAGGTTCCAGACCTGGACCGACACTCGCTGGCGTCCCCAGCCGGCTCCCTCGACGGACAGCCTCCCCACTTCCTTGCCCTGGACGTCCAGCACCTGCGCGGTGAGACCCTGGCGGCCGTCGCCGGTCGCCGCCTGGACGGCCGCCGATATCCCCACCACCCCCGCCGCTCCCCCGAGTGTGGCCAGCACGGCCAAGTGGGCGACCGAAACGACTCTCTTCATATCCGTCTCTTCCTAGGAGTGGGACGACCCTCTACCTCGCATGTCTTGGTAGTGGCCGCCGCACCGCGACGGCAACGGCGATCTCCGGATCCGGCAGCCGTCAACAAGATCTTGTCACCGAGCGCCAACTGACCACCGCCTGTGACCGGTGATCTATCGTGACACCATCGGGAGGAAGCAATGGGCCTGATCCACATCGAAATGTTCGCGACCCTCGACCTGGTCGGGCAGGCGCCCGGCAAGCCCGACGAGGATCCGGTGGGGTTCCCGTTCGGCGGCTGGCAGGCGCCGCTGATGGACGAGGTCGCCGGCGCGCAGATCGGCGCCGCCTACGAGGGCACCGATGCCCTCCTGCTCGGCCGGCGGACGTACGACATCTTCGCCGCCTTCTGGCCGCACCAGGAGGGCGGCCAGGACAACGAGATCGCCATGCTGTTCAACAGCGTCCCGAAGTACGTCGCGTCCCGCGGCAGGCCCGACCTGTCATGGGCCGGGTCCACGCAGCTCGGCCCGGATCTGGCCGCCGCGGTGCGCGAGATCCGCGACCGGCACGAGCACGTGAAGGTCGTCGGGAGCCTGAATCTGGTGCAGACCCTGCTGCGCGAGAAGCTCTTCGACCGCCTCGACCTGTGGGTGCACCCGATCGTGCTCGGCGTCGGGAAGAAGGTGTTCGACGGCGGCGCCGTGCCCACGAACCTCACCCTCCTCGAACCGCCGGTGGCCGCGCCGTCGGGCACCGTGTACCTGCGCTACGGGCTGGCCGGGGGCACGCCTGGGACAGGGGACATGAGCGCCCCCGACCGCGGCGCCGGGCAGACCGGGACGGCACCGGCTGGGGC
>NZ_SMKT01000012.1 GCF_004348735.1 Actinomadura sp. KC06 | reverse complement strand
GTCGGGGGCGGCGGGGTCGGGGGCGATGCGGTAGCCGACGCCGGGGACTGTGGCGATCAGCCAGGGTTCGCCGAGGCGCTTGCGCAGGGCCGACACGGTGATGCGGACGGCGTTGGTGAAGGGGTCGGCGTTGGCGTCCCAGGCCCGCTCTAGGAGTTCTTCGGCGCTGACCACGCCGCCCTTGGCGGTGAGCAGGATTTCGAGCACGGCGAACTGCTTGCGGGTCAGCGCGACGTAGCGTCCGTCCCGGAAGACCTCCCGGCGGAACGGGTCCAGCCGCAGGCCCGCGATCTCCAGGACCGGCGGACGGGCGTGCGCGCGCCGCCGGTCCAGCGCCCGCAGCCGCAGCACCAGCTCGCGGAGCTCGAACGGTTTGGTGAGGTAGTCGTCGGCCCCGAGCCCGAACCCCGACGCCTTGTCATCGATCCGGTCGGCGGCGGTGAGCATCAGGATCGGGATGCCGCTGCCGGACGCCACGATCCAGCGGGCGACCTCGTCGCCTGAGGGGCCGGGGATGTCGCGGTCCAGCACCGCCAGGTCGTAGGAGTTGACGGCGAGCAGCTCCAACGCGGTGTCGCCGTCCCCGGCGATGTCGGCGGCGATCGCCTCCAGCCGCAGCCCATCACGGACGGCTTCGGCCAGGTAGGGCTCGTCCTCCACGATCAGCACACGCATCTCCGCAGGGTATGCAACGCGACCTATCGCCGACGTATGCGAACGGACCCGCCCGTGGCTCCGGCGCTCCGGCCTCTCAGGGGCCGGGATCGTGGGTCTGTCCGGGCACGGTGGCGGCGTCGACGAGGCGTTCGACCAGTTGCTCGTAGGACTGTCCGGCCGCGGCGAACATTCTGGGCACCTGGGACTCGGCCGTCATTCCCGGCATGGTGTTGACCTCGTTGAGGACGGGCCCGTGACCGGTGAGGAAGAAGTCGATGCGGGCGACGCCGGCGCAGCCGAGCGCGTCGAACATCCGCAGCGCCGCCTCGGTCAGGGCCGCGCGGTCCGTGCCGTCGATGTCTGCGGGGACGCTGAACCGGGCCGAACCGTCATACTTCGACCGGGTGTCGAACAGGCCGTCGGTGTGGATCTCCAGCGGCGGCGACGCCCATCGACGGCCGTCGGCCTCACGCAGGACGGCCACATCGATCTCGCGGCCCGCGACGACGTCCTCGATCAGGATCCGGTCGTCGAACCGCGCCGCGCGGCGCAGTGCCTCGCGCAGCTGGGAGGCGTCGCGCGCCAGGGCGACGCCGAAACTCGACCCGGCCGAGGCCGGTTTCACCACGGCATCGGTCTCGAACTCGATGTCGTTGATCTCCGCCGCCATGACCAGGCGGCCCGGAGCGGTGCGGATGCCGGCGTCCTCCGCCACGAGCTTGGTGGCCCACTTGTCCATGCCGAGCGCACTGGCGCGCAGGTCCGACCCGACCATCGGCGTGTGCGCCAGGGCGCACAACGCCGCAAGCGTCCCGTCCTCGCCGGACGGGCCGTGGACCGCGGGGAAGACGACGTCGGCACGTTCGATGACGCGCAAGGCCGCCGCCAGGGAAGGGATGGTCTTCGTTCCGAGCGCGTCGGTTCCTCGCCACCATTTGCCGTCGCGGTCGATGGTCAGCTCGTCCACGTCGAATCCGCTGGAGCACAGCGCCTTCGCCACCGCTGCGGCAGTGGCGAGAGAGACGTCGTGCTCGGCGTTCTGCCCGCCGCCGATCACCGCGATCCGCCGCATCATTCCGCGCTCTCCTTCGTTCCGAGTCCCCGTTCATGCGGGCTTCTCTTCATGCGGTGCTCCGTTTCACGCGTGGGCCGATGCCGGTGACGATGGTGTGCGGAATGGTTCCGGCCCAGCGCGCCCAGTCCCCGATGGTCGGGGTCGCGCCCCCGTCCGGGCCGAACACGGTCGCGGACGTGCCGACCGGGAAGGCCACGGCGCCGGTGTCGATCACGATCTGGTCCATCGAGACGCGTCCGACGACCGGGAAACGGCGCCCGCCGATCTCGACGCCGGCCTGGGGCGAGCACTCTCGCGGGATCCCGTCCGCGTATCCGATGGGCAGGACGCTCAGATGGGTGGCCCGGTCGGTGACGTACGCACCGGCGTAGCCGACCGGCGTGCCCGCCGGAACCTCCGACGTGTGGACGACCGGCGCGGTCAGACGGGACGCGCCGTGCATCTCCACCGTCCCGGAAGGATCGATACCGACCAGTCCCGCCCCGACGCGGACCATGCCGAAATGCGTCGCCGGATCGGTCAGCGCCCCCGACGTGGCCGCGAGATGGGCCGGGGGCGAGCCGAGACCCGCCGCCCGGACCACCCGCCGCGCCGCGCGCATACCGGCGACCGCCCCCGCGTTCGCCGCCGGATCGGCTTGATCGGCCATCGCGAGATGCCCCATCACGCCCACGACGCGGACCCTCCGAGCCCGCTGACCACGCTGAGCCAGGCCGATCAGCTCGGTCCAGGCCGCACGCGGGCAGCCGCCACGGGACATGCCGGTATCCAGATGGAGATGAATCCGTACCGTTGGCGCGGTCTGCGTGAGCAGTGCGTCGAGCTCGTCCACCGATCCGACCGCGACATCGACCTCGGCGGCGGCCGCCGCCTCGGCATCGATCCCGGACGGGTGCAGCCACGTGAGGATCGGCACCGCCAGACCGGCGGCGCGCAACTCCAAAGCCTCCGTGACGCTCGTCGTCCCGAGCCATGCGGCACCGGCGGCGACGGCGGCCTTGGCGACGCTGACGGCGCCGTGGCCGTAGCCATCGGCCTTGACCACGGCCATGATCGTGCTCCGGGTCCGCGTACGGACCCTGGCCACGTTCGCGGTCACCGCCACGGGCAGCGTCTGCAACGTCGGTGGCCGAAAAGTACCTGCACGACGCTCCGGCGCGACCGAGACACGATTCACGGCCGCATCCCCGGGTCTTCGCACATCCACGAGCCACGGCCGTCGAGGGCATCGGGACGCGTTACGTCAGGCCACGTCTCATTGCCGTACGTCTGAGGCCGTCGCCCGTACGCGGGACCGTGCCCGTACGCGGGACCGTGCCCGTACAGCCAACCCGCCGCGTCCGGATGCGGCAGCCGGACCGGCTCCACCGTGCGGTACTCGAAATGCCACCACTCGTTGTCGTAGACGCGGTAGAGCCCGTACCGTCCACCGTGCTGTTCGAGCCACCGCGCGCCCTCGGTCGGCCGGACGTCGATCGCGAGCCCCCGCACATGGCCGGACTCCTCCGGTGGCAGCACCCGGCGCCGCGCCGCGGACACCGAGCCGGTGCGCCGCACCTCTGCCATGAAGATCCGGCGCTGCTCCGTCGCGTCGCGATATCCCGAGGTGAGGCCGATCAGCTGCCCGTCCCGCCAGAACGCCTCGGCCCGCGCGTGCGTGAACGCCGCCAGTGTCTCCGGCGCCAGCCCGCGGAGGTCCTCGGCGGGGAAGCGCAGGCTCAACGCCCACTGGCAGGCCAGGAAGCGGGCACGGCCCGGCGCGCGGCAGAAGGCGATCGGCACCAGCAGCATCGCGACGAGCCGGGTGACGGTCGCGAGGACGCGCGCCTTGATCGCCGAGCGCGGCGGTGGCACTGATGCGCTGTGGTCCATGCCTCCCACTGAAGACGGGAGGCTGTTGCAGTGACGTATGCGATTTTCGATACACCCGCGATATAGCTCAGGCGCGTGGGCGTCGCCGGTCAGGCCGACTGCGGTGAGGGTGAGGTGCCAGGCCAGGACCTCGGCAGCGGTGCAGGCGTCGCGGGGCTGGTTCGGCCCCTCGGGTCGGACGTGTTCGCTGACGCCGTCGCGGTCGTGTCACGGAGCGCCGAGAGGCGACCCTGGTCGCGGTCGGTTTCCAGCACCGCATGCTAAGGCCATGCCCTCGCAGGTGCGCATGCGCCTCGGGCCGTGTCGAACTCAGCGCCCACAGAGCGCCGAAGGTGAGCGCGGCCAGGCTGCGGCCCGAGCGCCGCGCAGGTCTGCACTGCTGCTGGTGATACCAACGGGGCGGAGGCCGCGGGCGGTGGTGTGGACGGCTGTCCGGCTGGAGCATTGGAGACGGACCGGGAGCCGAGCAGACCGCCGCGTTCTTGCACGCCATCCGCGGCCACCGGCTGAATGCCGCCTGCTGCTGATCGCGTTGCGGGGTTGCGGCGTGGTGAGGCGGCGGCGTTGCGCTGGGTGGACGTGGACTTGGAGCACGGTGCCGCGGTCGCCTGCAGGTGTGACTGCACAAGACCGCGTACAGCGCCTTGACCATCGCTGCGTTGCGGGTGCACCGGAACCGGCAGTCGGCCGAGGCTGCTGTCGGCGCGGCTGTACGAGTTGCGGTATGGCGGCCTCGCTGGCACACCGCCGCCGGAAAGACCGTCACCCATGTGCTGCGAGCTGGCGGCCGACAGTGCCGACGATCATCGGTGCTTAAGCGGCCCGCCGCTAATCGTGTTAGTGGCCGGTCCACCGTGGTGCCTTGCTGCGTAATGGAAAGCGTTTGCTCCGCATCCTTGTCGTCCTGTAGGGAAAGGGGTTAACTCAACGTCAGACCCCGTCCGGCCCACCGTGAATCCGTATTCGTCGCCGTCCAGCCCGGTGGCGCCATCGGGCCGGATCTGGGTGCGTGTTCTTCTTTGCGGTTTCGTTCTTCTGTAGCTGCGTCGCCGCCGCACTGTCTTACTTCTCGTTAAGCCTGGTCTGCGAACACCCTGGCTAATTTGGACAGATCGAGGGCAGCGCCGAAACTCCTGGCGTGATCAAATACGTGCCGGTCGCGGAACGGAGCCGGGGTGACCCATGAGATTGGTCGGTTGACATATTGATCTATTCGATATTTGATATGTGATCAAGTGGTCACCCGCTGGCAAGGTATAGCCAGACGGTGGGCGTCGCAGATACACGAGGAGTAGAAACATGGGGCGGTCCTCTCAATGCGCGTCGCTGCGTTCCAACGTTCCACCTGTAACGAATGGCCTTGGAACCGGGGAAAAATGGACCGTCACGGCCGCTGGCCGGTGGAAGCCCCGACGGTAGTGCACGTCAACGTCAGCGCCGGGCCAGGGTCGGTAGTCGTGGCCGAAGCTCTCCGCCGACCTTGGTCGAAGGTGAGGATGACGTCTGCTCAGCGGCACTCTCATTTCTTCCGTGATGATGCGCACTGAGGAACATATATGAATGCTTCCGATCGCGTCGACAGGTCCGGAGAATCTTTCTCCGGTGCACAAGAAACGTACCTGGTCCCCATCGATCAGCTTCGGCCGGCCGATACTCCGCGCCTCGAAGGGGAGGACGCGAGGCATATCAAAAGGCTGGTCGAAATCGAATCCGCACTGCCGCCGATTCTGGTCCATCGGCCCACGATGCGGGTCATCGACGGTATGCATCGGCTCCGCGCGGCCAAGCTCAAAGGTGAGGACGCCGTCAGGGTCGAATTCTTCGAGGGCACCGGGGAAGCGGCCTTCATCGAAGCGGTGAAGTCCAATGTGAGGCATGGCCTTCCCCTTTCCATGGAGGAACGGCGGGCCGCGGCCGAGCGCATCATCCTTTCGCGGCAGAACATGTCGGACCGGGCCATCGCCGAGTGCACGGGTTTATCCGCCAAGACGGTCAGCGGAATCCGGGCGAGGCTGGGCCGGCGATCTCCCGAGGAGGCGACACGGATCGGCAAGGACGGGCGCCGCCGTCCGCTCAGCGCCGCCGAGGGACGGCGCCAGGCCGCGGAGGCCCTGGCAGCCGAGCCGGACGCACCGTTGACCAAGATCGCCAAGGTCGCGGGCGTCTCCGTGGGAACCGCGCACGACGTCAGGCAGCGATTGCGCCGAGGCGAGGACCCGGTCGCGTCCAGGGACCGGCGCAAGTCGCGACCCGACGGGGCGACGCCGGACGATCGCGACCGGCCGGCGGAACCGGTGAGCGGCCTGCGCACCGTCCGGAGAACGGATAAGAACAGCGTGCAGGAACGGCTGCGGTCATTGCGGAAAGATCCGTCACTGCGGTTTTCCGAATCGGGGAGAGAACTCCTGCGCTGGCTCCATCTGCAGCAGCAACTGAGAGCCCACCAGTCGCGCGTGGTGGAAAACCTGCCGGCACATCTTCTAGCGGTCGTCGCCGACTTGGCCATTCAGTGCTCTGAAATGTGGCGTAGCCTTGCCCGGGAACTCCAGGAACGTGAGAACCAACTGGATTAGCGGGCACCCCACGTAACTCGGACGGGCCTGGTTCGCCGGAATGCTCGTCCGAAACCTGCCGGACGGTGCCCCGCGAGACGACCGCGACCTGCCGGGACGGTGACCGGCCGCAACCGTTGGACACGTCCATGAAGCTGAGCCTTCTTTCAACTGAAGAAAATCCTCAGTTGAATGACCTCCGTCGTCATTGCGTGATCAGGACGGCACTGTTCGTGTTTGTCCCTGTCCAAACTCGAACGATCTCACGGACCTACCGATCATTCAGGGCGGGCGGCTCGTCGATGTGCCTCGCCGACCGCGTCGGTTAAGGTCCGAAATCAACCCTCCGCCCGGCTTTCCTGTGGTCGAGCCATGACAGTCCGGGGAGCACATGATTTCCTCATCCACGCCCACGACCGTCGCGGTGCTTTCAGCGGATCAATTGCTCGTCTTTCTGCTCCAGCTGGCCTCGATTCTGGCGTTGGCGATGGCCTTCGGCAGGCTCGCGGCGAGGCTTGGAATGCCCGCCGTCGTCGGCGAACTCCTTGTGGGCATCCTGCTCGGGCCGTCGCTCCTCCTCCGTCTGCCCACCGACCTGTCGGGGCGGTTCTTCCCTGGCGGTGCGGAGCAGATGCACCTTCTGGACGCCGTCGCCCAGATCGGAGTGCTGCTGCTGGTGGGTGTCACCGGGATGCACCTGGATCTGGACCTTGTGCGCCGGCGAGGCAGGACGGCCGTCATGGTCAGCGGCGGCGGCTTGATCGTCCCGCTCGGGCTGGGCATCGGCGCGGCGTTCCTGCTTCCCGCCGGTTTATCCCCGAAGGGCGCGGACCGAGTCGTCTTCGCGCTCTTTCTTGGCGTCGCGATGTGTGTGAGCGCCATTCCCGTCATCGCGAAGACGCTGATGGACATGCGGCTGCTCCACCGCAACGTCGGTCAGCTCACCCTGACCGCCGGGGTGATCGACGACGTCTTCGGCTGGTTCATGCTGTCGGTCGTGTCGTCCGTCGCCGTCGCCGGCGTCCGCGGCACGGTCATCCTGCAGTCGCTCGCCTCCGTCGCGGTCGTGGCCCTCATCTCGCTGACCGCCGGGCGCTGGGCGGTCCGGCATACGTTCCGGCTGGTCGGCCTCGGCAACGAGCCGGGCCCGGTGGTCGCGGCCGCTGTCGTGCTGATCCTCCTCGCCGCGGCCGCCACCCATGCGCTGCGCCTGGAGCCGATCCTGGGCGCCTTCCTCGCGGGCATCCTCATCGGACGCGTAGGCGGGATCGAACCTGCTCGCCTGGCCCCGCTCCGCACCATCGCTCTGTCCGTCCTGGGGCCGGTCTTCTTCGCCACCGCCGGCCTGCGCATGGATCTCGGCGCGCTCCTCGATCCGAGGATCGCCGTGGCCGGGCTGGGCATGCTGGCGGTCGCGATCATCGGCAAGTTCGTGGGGGCCTGGGCGGGCGCGAAGCTGAGCGGGCTGAACCGGTGGGAGGCGCTGGCCCTGGGCGCCGGTCTCAACGCCCGCGGAGTCATCGAGGTCACCGTCGCGATGGTCGGGCTGAGGCTCGGCATTCTCAGCGTTCCGGCCTACACCATCGTGGTGCTGATCGCCGTGGTCACGTCGCTGATGGCGCCGCCGCTGCTGAGACTGGCCATGGAGCGTGTCGAGCGGACGGCCGACGAGGAACTACGCGAGGCAAGGCACCGCGAATGGAGTCGCCTTCCCGACGCCGTCCAGAGCGATTGAGAGAGGGCCCGCCGCAATTGCGGCGGGCCCTCTGCCGATGGCACCACATCGTCGGCTCAGGACCACGCGACGAGACTCCCCTCGGGAGTGAGGCCGAAGAAAAATGCCAGCGTTATTCTCCGATGCCCTTCACCGTTCGGCCGTACCGTGTGGTAGTTGTTCGGATTGAAAAGCAACCCGTCCCCGAGTTCTGGGGTCACGGTGACCTCCTGGTAGTTCTCAACGACCGCCGGGGTGTAGCCGTATTTGTGACGATGGACGTCGTCGGCCAACGCCCACCGGTGCCGCCATACGGTGGTCTCCCCGCCGTCGCCGGGCACCACGAGCCAGAGGTTAAAGGTGAGCTGCGCGACGATCTCCTGATCGAAGAGACCGTCCGGGTACTCCAGGCGAATGTCGTCGTAATGGATGAGCGTGCCAGCGTTTATCTCACGCAGCATGCCGACGAACGCGGGACGCCCGCCGATGGTGGCGGGACGCAGCGCCTCTCCCCAGGCGTCGCCGAGAGCGTCCAGGCACAACCTGGTCGGGTCCGGATCGAAGCCCGTCCCCCGCCACTGGGCCCGGGCGGTTTCGGCGTCGTGCCAGTAGCGGTCGGCATCGAGGCCGCCGTCGGGATGGCGGTAGTCGTTGAGGGCGGGACCGAAACGCGTCATCGCCGTCCGGGCCGGCTGGTAGTCGGCCGCCGGCAGCCGGTGCAGCCTGCCGACCGTCCCGCCGACGAGGTCGGGCCCGAATAGGCGGGGGACGCGAAGTGCGGCGAGGCCGCCCGTCGCGAGAGCCTCGATCTGCGCGCGGGAAAAGGCGGGGGAGTCCACCGCGGTGAACGTGGGATCGAGCGCCGTGCCGGACATTTGTCCTCCAGTTCGATGGCCGGGGCCGGATAGCACGGTGAAAACGACATGACGGGATTGTAATGCGCGGCGAAGTTTCGCAAGGGTTCAAAAGTGCACGCAGAACTGTTTGGTTGAAAGCGCGCGATCTGCCTACTATCAGGCCAGCCTGAGATCCGATTCCGGGGCCGGCCCGGTGCGATCTTCGAGGCGAATCACACATCGGCCAATACCGGAGGTTCGTCATGACCGTCGACCATGCGGAGAACAAAGCCGAACTCAACGGAGTGTGCGAAAAGCTCGATAGGAGCGACATCCAGCGGCTCTCGCATCGCTTTCACCGGTACGGCATCGTCACCGTGACCGAGCTCATCAAGGAGAACGTCCGCGACCTCCTCCGGAAGGAGGCGGAACGCCTTCTCGACCTCCACGCCGAGCGCCGGGACCTGCGCCTGGCCACCACCGACAACACCCGCCGATCGATGTCCGTGGTGCCCAGCGAGACGATCGCGAACGACAGCGAGCTGGTGCGCAGGCTGTACGCGCACTCGGAGCTGACCTCGCCGCTGGAGGCCATTGCCGGCGAGAAGCTGCACCCGTGCCCGAAGCCGGACGAGGAGTTCCTCATCACCCGCCAGGAGCAGAGCGGGGACACGCACGGATGGCACTGGGGCGACTTCAGCTTCGCCCTGATCTGGGTTCTGGTATCGCCGCCGATCAATGTGGGCGGTCTGCTCCAGTGCGTCCCGCACACCTCCTGGGACAAGTCGAACCCGCAGATCAACAGGTACCTGGTCGACAACCCGATCGACACCTACTTCTTCACGTCCGGCGACGTGTACTTCCTGCGGACCGACACGACCCTGCACCGGACGATCCCCCTCGAAGAGAGCACCACCCGCATCATCCTCAACATGACGTGGGCGGGTACCCGCGACCTGAACCGCGAGTTCGACGCCGACGACCGCTGGTGGGACGACGCCGGCGTCTCGGCGGCCACCTCGGTCGAGCGCTGACCGGCGAGCGGGCACGCGGCGGCACGACAAGCCACGACGACAGCAGCCACGACAGCAGCCACGACAGCAAGGAGCAGGAAGAATGACCGAGCTCAAGACCACCGAACCCGCCTCGGTGCCGGTGTGGGAGCACTTCGACAACGTCGACGCCGGCATCCGGCGGCGGATCGCCGTCGAGAACCCGGAGATCAAGACCTACCTCGACGAGACGCTGGCCCGGATCGCGTCCCACCGCGCCGTCGAGCACCCGCTGCTGAACGCCTACCGCACCACGGCGTTCGAGCCGGAGCAGGAACGCCGGTTCTTCAGCGAGTGCTACTACTTCTTCCAGTACCTGCCGTTCTACATCACCGGAATGGCGATCAAGACCCGGGACGAGATGATCCTGCGCGAGATCATCCTGAACGTGGCGGACGAGGTCGGCGGCGAGACCACGCACTCGGCCGTCTTCGCCGGCTTCCTGTCCCGGCTCGGGATCGAGCGGGAGCAGCTGGCGGAGTACGAGCCGCTCGAGGTGACCCGGCAGCTCAACGACGGTATCCGGCGGCTCTACACCGAGTCGTCGATCTACACCGCGCTCGGTGCGCTGTACGCCGACGAGACGATGTCCTCGATCATGGTCTCGAAGATCAACGACGGGCTCGCCAACCAGGGGTATGACGAGGACGTCCGGCACTTCTGGACGCTGCACATCGACGTCGAGGTCGGGCACAGCAACTCCGTCTTCAACGCGATCGCGCCGTATGTGGAATCGGCCGAGGCGCGTGCCGAGTTCGAGGCGGGCGCGTTCGAGTTCCTGCGGCTCGTCGAGAACTACTGGGACGGGGTGCAGCGGCTCGTGAGCGCCACGCCGTGAGCATCGAGCAGGGAGCACGGCCGTGGGCGGAGGTCAGCCTGCGGCATGTCCCCGCCGGACGGCGGATCCCCGGCCCCGTGCATTCGGTGTCGGTGTCGATCCCGGACGTCGGGTCGATGACCGGGTTCGAGTCGGGCGACCAGGCCGTGCTGCGGCGCATCCCGTGGGGGTATCCGCGATTCCGCGCGCACCCTTACGTGACGCGGGTGGCGCGGCTGGTGGCCGGCGAGATCGGCGGACCGGCCGAGGACATGGTCCTCACCTGCTCGGCACGGGCCGCGGCGGCCGCCGCGGCCCACGCCGGGCTCGCGCCCGACGCCGCGTTCGAGGCCCTCGGGGTGCACGGCGTGCGGCTGCCCCGTGACGCGAGCGTGGCGCGGACCCGGGTTCGCGAGTACGTGCAGCACACCGGTGGCCACCTGTCGTCGCGCAAGGCGGAGGACGTCCTCCTGACCGCCGGTCTGATCGACGCCGGTCTGATCGACGACCCTCAGGTCGGGAGCGCACCGGACGGTGATCCGGCCGCGTCCGTCAGGGAGGTGCTCTCGGACGCCTACAGCGCCCGCTCGGTGGCCGACGTCTCTCTGCACAACAGCGGTATGAACGCGGTCGCCGCGGCCGTCGCGGCGCTGTCGGAGATCCAGCGGGCGAACGGACGGCGGCGGTGGATCCAGCTGGGCTGGATCTTCTTCGACACCGTGAGCCTGCTGGAGAAGCGTGTCGTCGACGTCGAGCGCATGGTCCTGCCGGACCCGTTCGACCTGGCGATGGTCGCCCGTGCCGCGGCGGCGCAGGCGGGTGAGCTCGCGGGCATCGTCGTGGAGGTTCCCAGCAATCCGAGCCTCCAGGTGCCGGACGTCCCGGCGCTGCGGGAGATCGCCGACCGCGCCGGGTGCGCGCTGGTGATCGACGCGACGATCGCCACGCCGTACAACGTCGACGTGCTTCCTTACGCCGACGTTGCGGTCGAGAGCCTGACGAAGTACGCGACCGGTTCCGCGGACGTGCTGATGGGCGCGGCGGTGGTCAACGCCGGCTCGTCCTTCGCCACCAGGCTGCGGGACGGGCTGGCGCGCCACGGTGACGAGCCCTACCACCGCGACGTGGCCCGGGTCGCCGCCCGGATCCGTGACTACGCCGCCCGGATCGACCGGGTGAACGCCAACGCGGTCGCGCTCGCGCGGCTTCTTCAGGAGTCCAGCCTGGTCAGGGGAGTGGCCTGGCCCTACGACGCCCGTTCCCGGGCCAATTACCGGAAGATCGAACGCCGCCCCGACGCGCCCGGCGGTCTGCTCATGGTGGATCTGAGGGTGCCGCTGGAGCGGGCGTACGACCGGCTCGCCGTGGCGAAGGGGCCGAGTTTCGGCGCCGATTTCACGATGGCGTCGCCCCAGATCTTCGTCGCCCACTTCGATCTGCTGTCCACCCCCGAGGGACGTGCCGTACTGCGCGCCCACGGACTGCATCGGGACATGCTCCGGATCTCCGTCGGGACCGAAGACCCGGACCAGATTCTGGAGACCTTCGAGGAAGTCTTCGGCTCCCCCAAGAGCCCGGCGAGCCCGGTCGGGTGAAGGTGCGGGGGCCATCGTTTCGCCGGTCTGGCTCGTCTCCCTCGCGGGAGGCGCGTCAGACCGGCGAAACGTTGCCTTACCAAAAGAGGGGCTCAGGTGCGCATGAGCGCCGCCTCGGCGGCTTCGCGATGCGTGTCGGCGAGTTCGGCGGACGGCGCCAGCGCGGTCAGTTCGACGAATCCGCAGGTGTCCAACCCGCCGAGCACATGGAGCGCCACCCCTTCGCCCGCCTCATGGCGGTAGAGGAGCCCCTCCGCGCGCAGCCGATCGACGGCGGACCTCGGGTCGAGAGCCGTCAGGACGTCGGGCTCGAACAGACGCCGGTGGGAGTAGTGCACCCGCCGTCCGTCCGGCCTGCGCACAAGCCCGTCCTTTCCTGCCTTCGCGCCCGCGATCGCCTCGACGTACCGGACCACATGGCTGGGCCCGACCTTGCGCAGGTTGACCTCCACCGCGAGCAGCCCGCGCCGCGGCACGGTCACGAAGTCCACTCCGAACGAGCCCCGGTGACCCAGTTCGGCGAGGGCCGCGCCGGTGCGCTCCATCGCCGTCACCATGGCGGGCCGCCACTGTTCGTCCACCGCGGACCGGCACCCCCAGTACTGGCCGTCGACCAGCAGCTGTTCGTGGCAGGCGATCGTGTCGACCGTGCCGCCGTCCCCGATCCATCCCTGTGCGCTCGGCGAGGAGACGGCCTCGTCGACGAACTCCTCGACGATCGCTCCGCTCTCGGCGAGTTCGCGGCGGAAGTCGTCCCCGGGCATGCGGATCATCTCGGCCGACCCGACCAGGTCCCTGGTGCGGAGGAGCCGGTCGCAGTCGACGAGCACGTTGCCGATCGACGCGGCCCAGGTGCTCGCGCTCAACTTCACCAGGACGCGCCGCGGCGGTATCGGCCCGGAGGTGAGCTGCTTGACCGCCGACACGACCGCCGCCTCGCCGTGCGCGAGCTCCGGGGTCCCCCCGGGGACGGCGACACCCGCGCGGATCAGGAGCTCCTTGCCGCCGGCCTTGCCTCCCCATCGGTCGGCGAACAGGTGGTCGCTCTCTTCGGCGCTCGAACCGATCGCCCTCGCGAGCTCGTCCGTCCGCCGTGACGCGGCGAAATTGACGATGACCGCCGCGGGATCAGCGCGGACGGTGTTCCGCAGCAGCTCCATGACCTGGTCGTCGCGGTGGACGAGCTCGTCCAGCGGACGGACCTCGGGAGCGGCGGGGACCACGATGGTCAGCCGCTCCCGCGCACTCTCCACCATCCGGTCGTCGAATCGGAAGATGTCCCGGAAGTGGTATTCGAGCGTGTACGGGTCGACGGGCTCCGACATCACGGCGACGATCCTGCTGCGCGGGTCGCGGAGGTCGTCGAGAAAACACAGGGTTCGCTCGGCGGAGAACCTGAGGTAGGGCACTTCTGCCAAGGCGCGCTCGGCGTACTGAAAAGCATAGAGAAGAATCATTGTCGATGAACCTTCGGGCATGCAGGTACATCCTCCGCTCAGGTTGAGTGACTCCGGGCGCTCCGGCGAGACCGTCCGGATTCTACTTGAATCACCAGTCGGCTGCCATCTTTTCGGCACGTTTCAGAGGCCGCCGCCGGTGGTCGTGAATTTTTCGGACATAACGGCGTAGGATGATCCGAAGAAAGGCGAATGCGGGTCGACCGGCCGCACCCCACTCCAGCTGAAAGGGAGGCATCCGGTGGAATTCCATGAGTGCAGCCATTGCCTTGGCAGCCATTCAGGCGGCGTGCCGACGATGGCCAGCGCGACCGTCAGGGCGCGCGGTTGGCTGCTGATCGAGCATCGAGGCCCCTGGGCCGATCGGATTGAGGGAACCGGCTTGACGGCCCCGCTGGCCGATGCGGTGGAGCGGGCCCGTTCCCACGGGCTGCGAGTGCAGCTCATCCGGCGCCCGGGGAGGCGGCGCACACCGCCGCCCCGTCAGATCTACGTGGGGTGGTCTGGTCCGTTCGACGCCGCCGCCTGGGACGACCGCCAGGGCCATCCCCCCTGGCTGGAGGGCCGGGAACTGGACGATGACGAGGAATTGGCGGGGCTTGATCTGCGGGCCGCGGGCTCCGGTCGTCCGCCCGCCTTCGGCTCGCGCGTCGCCGGGCCGATCCTGCTGGTGTGCGTGAACGGTAAGAGGAACGTGTGCTGCGCCCGCCACGGAGTTCCACTCGCACGCGGTTTGCAGGCCCGTTTCGGGGACGCGGTGTGGGAGACCACCCACGTCGGCGGCGACCGCTATGCGGCCAATCTCGTGTGCCTTCCCCACGGCCTGTACTACGGCGCTCTCAGTCCGGAACAGGCGATCTCGTCGGCCGAAGCCTATTACCGCGACGAGATATCTCTGAACCGCTACCGCGGAAAGGCCGGTGTGCCAGAACCGGCACAGGCCGCCGAGCACTTCATCCGTATTCACACCGGTGCACTCAAGGTGGACGACGTCCGGATGGGACGACTGTTCTACGCGGCGACTGATGAGGCCGTCTGCATGGTGCAGGTCGGAGTCGGAGATGCCCGCTACCAAGTGGTCGTCCAACGCAGGCCGCTTGAGCAGTGCGGCCCTGGCTGCTTGGAGGAGACGCACACCTATCTCCTCCAAGAAATTTCAGCGCTGCACGAAGCAGTACCCGTGTAGCGGCAAAAGCGAGCCGCACGGGAGGTGCGCATGCAGGAATCCAGCCCTGATGAAAACGAGGAAATTCTACGAAAACGGCTCGACGATTTCCTGACCAGATCAGAGGACGAACTGATCGATTTTCGCCGCGCTCTGCACATGCATCCGGAACTCGGATTCGCGGAGCACAGGACGACCGCCCGGATCGCCGAGGCGTTGACCGGGGGCGGGCTGCGGCCTGTCGGCCTGCCGAAAGGCACCGGCCTGATCTGCGACATCGGCTCGGGCGCCGGTCCAGCGGTAGCGCTGCGAGCCGACATCGACGCGCTGCCGGTGACGGACGAGAAGGACGTCCCGTACCGTTCGCGGCTGCGGGGAGCCTGTCACGCCTGCGGTCACGACGTGCACACCGCGATCCTGCTCGGCACCGGTCTCTTCCTCGCCCAATGGGCGGACGCGGGGCTGCTGCCCGGCCGGGTGCGGTTGGTCTTCCAGCCGGCCGAGGAGGGCCTGGCCGGCGGGGCGGGCGAGGTCATCGACGCCGGCGGTCTGGCATCCGTCGGGCGGATCTTCGCCTTGCACTGCGACCCGCGCCTCCCCGTCGGCGAGTTCGGTCTCCGGGCCGGGCCCGTCACAGCGGCGTGCGACAAGGTGCGCGTGCGGGTGGGCGGGCCCGGCGGGCACACCGCGCGTCCCCACCTGACCGCGGACCTGGTGTACGCGCTGGGCAAGGTCCTCACCGAACTGCCCGCGGCCCTGTCCCGCCGGGTGGACCCCCGGGCCGGCCTCAGCCTCGTCTGGGGACGGGTGGCCGCGGGTTCGGTGGCCATCGCGATCCCCGATGACGGCGTCGCCGAAGGCACCGTCCGATGCCTGGACGGAGGCCTCTGGCACACCGTGCCCGATCTCATGGAGGCCCTTCTGGACACCGTCGCCAGAGCGTACGACGTCAAGACCGAGCTGACGTACGAACGCGGCACCCCGCCCACCGTCAACGAGGAGACGAGCGTCGAGCTGTTCCGTACGGCCGCACGGACGGTACTCGGCGAGGACGGCGTGGTCGACACCCCTCAGAGCCTCGGTGGAGAGGACTTCGGCTACTACCTCGAATCGGTTCCCGGGGCCCTGGGCCGACTGGGCGTACGGCGGTTCGACCGCGCCGACGAGTACGACCTGCATGTCGGTGCCTTTGATGTCGACGAAAGATGCATCGCGCTCGGCGTCCGGCTGATGGTGACGACCGCGCTGAAGGCAGTGCAGGCCCCCACGGCGTAGATCCCCGCGCGGCCCCGGCGCCCGTCACGCCTCGAATGGACCGTTCCATCATGCTGTGTCGCATCACCTGGTCTTCGCGCGCTGAACGGCGGGGTCATCCTCGGGTGCGGACGTCGGCGGCCGGGTGAAGCGGCGATTGATCACCACGACGCCGACCATGCTGACCACGCCGCCGAGCAGGTCGACCAGGGTGGGCCTTTCGCCGAGCCAGACGAAGGCGACCACGATCGCGACGGGCGGGACGAGGTAGAGCGCGGCGGTGGACTCGGCGATCGTGTAGCGGGCGACCGCGTACCCCCAGGTGACGAAGCCCAGCGCGGAGGGCAGCAGCCCGAGGTAGACCGCCGATCCGATGGCGTCGGCGGGGGCCTGCGCCAGCCCGCGCGCCGCCGCGGGCGCCAGGGGCAGGAGGAAGATCGTGCCCGCCCACATCGCGTAGCAGGCGACCTCCAGCCCGGTGTAGCGCCTGAGCAGCGGCTTGGTCGCGAAGTGGTAGACGCCCTGCACGACCGCGGCCGCGAGGATGGCCAGGGCGCTGGTGGTGACCCGGGTCGAACCGCCCGCGTAGGCGATGACCGCCGCGCCGGAGATCGCGATGATGCTGCCGAGCACGATCGTCGTGGTGAGGCGTTCGCCCAGGAACGCGGTCGCGAGCAGCACGCTGAACACCGGAGCGGTGGCGATCAGCAGGCTCGCGGTACCCGCCGGGACGTGGACCTCGCCCCAGTTGAGCAATAACTGGTAGGCGCTCATCCCCGTGGCCCCGCACAGCGCGATCAGCAGGAGATCGCGCCTGCGCGGCCGGCGGACCTTCAGCAGCGGGCTGACGGCCGCGAGGGCGAGCGAGGCCACGGCCAGGCGCCAGAACGACAGGCCTCCCACGTCCAGGCCGTCGACCGCCACCCGGATCGCGGGGAAGGCCGACGCCCACAGGACGACCGTCGTGACCAGGGCCGGAAAGCGAAGTGTCTTCGATCGATTCACAGGTCCCAGCCTTCCCTATACAATGATGAAGATCTAATTAATCTTCCTTTCGGAACCAGGAAGGTGTTCTTCTTGTTAGAGGTACGCCGCCTGCGGCTGCTACGCGAACTCCAGGTCCACGGCACCGTCACGGCGACCGCCGAGGCCCTGCACCTCAGCGGTCCCGCCGTGTCCCAGCAACTGGCCGCGCTGGAGAAGGAGGCCGGCATGCCGCTGCTGGAGAAGCAGGGCAGGAGGCTGCGGCTGACGGCGGCCGGGAACCTGCTGGTCGAGCACGCCGAGGTCATCCTCGGCCAGCTCGCCACCGTCGAGGCCGATCTTCGCGCGCTGCGCGGCGGAGACCAGGGGCTGGTCCGCGTCGCCGCCTTCCCGTCGGCCGCCCGGGTTCTGGTGTCCCGGATGTGGCGCGCGCTCTCCCAGGAGCGGGGGCGCTCACCCGAGCTGCGCGTCATCGAACATGAGCCGGACGAGGCCGCGGAGGGGCTGCGCCGCCACGACAGCGACATCGCGATCGTCCACTCCTACAGCCTGCTGCCCCGCGACCTGCCGGCGGGCTGCGAACAGCACCGGCTCATGGACGAGCCGGTACTGCTGGCCCTGCCTCAGCATCTGGCCGCCGAGCGCACCCTGATTGCCGGGCAGCGCGTGAACCTCGCCGACCTCGCCGACGAGAACTGGCTGATGCCGGGCCCCGAGACCTCCTGCCACGAGCTGACCAGGCGCGCCTGCGGAAGCGCGGGGTTCGTGCCCCGCCCCGCCGTGATCGCCAGCGATTTCTCCGTGCTGACCGAACTCGTCGCCGTCGGCGCCGGAGTCGCCTTGGTGCCGCGCATGGCGCTGCCCGCCGACACCTCGAACGTCAGCCTGCACCCCCTGGTCCATCCGGTCGTCCGGGTCGTCCATGCGTTCACCCGGATCGGTGACGCGCGGCTGCCGCACGTGAAGCTCGTCCTCGAGGCCCTCCGGTCGGTGGCGGCGGACATAGAGCTGCGAGCCATGGCAGTGGCCCAGCAGTGACTCGGGAGTCGGGTCAGCGGGCCACGGCCAGCCGGTAGGTCTCGTCGGTGCCGAGCAGGTTGCGGTGCGTGTCCTCGGCGGTGATGACGCCGCCGTCCAGGACGAGGACCCGGTCGGCGGCGTCCAGGAAGGGCGGGCTGCTGGTGATCACGATGGTGGTGCGGCCCCGGCGCAGTGCGGCGATGTTGCGCGCGATGAGCTGTTCGGTGACGGCGTCGACGGCGGTCGTCGGGTCGTGCAGGACGAGGACGTCGGTGTCGGCGGCGAGGGCGCGGGCCAGCGACAGCCGTTGCCGCTGCCCGCCGGACAGGTTCGCGCCCCGGTCCCGGACGGGGTGGTCGAGCCCGTCGCGGTGGAGCGCGACGACGTCGGTCAGCATGGACGCCGCGACGGCCTCGGCGATCATCCGTCCGGCGCCCGACGGGTCGATGTTCGTGCGGAGGGTGCCCGCGAAGATCTCCCCGTCGTAGGGGTTCACCAGCATGTGCTCGCGGAGCGTCTCGATCGACAGGTCGGCCGTCTCCTGCCCGCCGACCCGCACCACGCCCTCGTACGCGTCGGGCGGGACGGCGGCCGCCAGCACCGACGCGAGGTCGGCCGCCGCGCGCGGCTGATAGGCGGTGATCGCCACGAACTCGCCGGACGGCACCGTGAATTTCAGCTCGTTCAAGGCCCCATACCGGACGCCGTCGACGTCGAGGCCGCCGCCCGGCGCCGGACGGCCGCGGCCCGGGGTCGTCACCGGCGGCGCGGCGAGGACCAGCGCCATCCGCTGCGCCGACGCCCGCGCGATCATCACGTATGTCGGCATCTGCGAGAACAGCTTGAGCGGCTCGATGATGAACTGCGCGAGCCCGACGGCCATGACGAGCTGGCCGATGGTGATCTGGCCCTGGAACGCGAGCCGTCCCGCCACGAGCGTCACGGCGGTGGCCAGCAGCGCGTTGAGGGCCAGCGCGGCGCCCGCGTACGCGCCGTTCGCCCGCGCGACGATCACCGCCTGGTGCTTGGCCTCCGTGCTGACCGTCCGGTAGGAGCCGAACGCCGCGTGGTTGCCGCCGAAGCCGCGCAGTGGGCGGAGCCCGATGATCAGGTCGGCGACCTTCGCGCCCGCCCGCGCCACCCGTGCCTGCTGCTCGCGGGTGCCGGAGCCGATCCGCCTGGACAGCACGCTCAGGATCGTCAGGATCGCGATCGTCCCCGCGATCACCAGCAGGCCGAGGCGGACGCTCGCCAGGCCCAGCGCGACCGCCGCGACCAGCACCGCGACCAGCGAGCTGATGAGCAGCGGCACCACCTCGATGATGTCGGCGGTCTGGTCGGCGTCCTCGGTGGCGATGGTCAGCACCTCGCCGGACTTGAGATCGGTGTCCCTGGCCACCGGCTGGAGCCCGCGGGACGCGACCTCCACCCGCCAGCGGTGCGCCTCGGTCGTGTTGGCCTTCTGCAGGACGCGCATCCCGAACCGCCATGAGAACGACACCGTCGTGATGATCACGGCGAGCGCGGCGATGGACAGGGCGAGCGCGCCGAGGCTCCGGTCCCGCATCGTGTGCTCGACGATCAGGCCGAGCGCGATGGGGAAGGCGGTCTCGCCCGCCTGGTACAGGCCCATGAGGACGGTGCCGCCGGTCATCGCGCCGATGTTGCGGCGCAGCGCGGTCCGGAGGATCGCGGAGCCCGTGCGGGGCTGCTGTTCGTCAGGGGTCGTCATCGACCTAACTGCCTTCTCGCCAGGCTCGCCACAGCCGCGCGTACCGGCCGTCTTGGGCGACCAGTTCTTCGTGGGTTCCGTGTTCGACCACGCGGCCCGCGTCCAGGACGGCGATCCGGTCGGCGGTCATCGCCTGGGTCAGCCGGTGCGCGACGAACAACGTGGTACGGCCCTGGCATGCGGCGAGGACGGCCCGTTCCAGTTCGGCGGCGCCCTGGCTGCCCGCCTCGGCGGTCGACTCGTCCAGCACCACGACCGGTGCGCGGCCCAGGACCAGGCGGGCCAGGGCGATCTGCGCGACCTTGGTGACGTCGAGGCGTTCGCCGCCCTCGCCGACCCTGGTGTCGAGGCCGTCGGGCAGCGCGTCGACCCATTCGCCTGCGCCGACCGTGCGCAACGCGTCCATCAGCTCGGCGGTGGTCGCGTTCGGTGCGGCGAGCCGGAGGTCGTCGGCGAGCGGGCCGGAGAACACGTGCGTCTCCTGCGTCAGGATGCTCACCAAGGTCCGCGCCCCGGCCTCGTCCAGGTCGGCGAGGTCCGTCGAGCCGATGCGGACCGAGCCCTTCTGCGGGGTCCCGATGCCCGCGACCAGCGCGGCCAGGGTCGACTTGCCCGCGCCCGTCGCCCCCACCAGCGCGAGCGAGCCGCCGGACGGGATCGCCAGGTCGACGTCCCGGAGGACGGGCTCCTCGCCGCCGGGATAGGTGAACGTCAGCCCCTCCACCGCCACCGGGTACGCGGCGGCGGTGGGCGGCGGGGCGGCCGGGTCGCCGACCAACCGGTCCTCGGCGGCCTCTCCCAGGACGCCGACCAGCCGGGTCAGGCTCGCGCCCGACTTCTGCGCCTCGTCGAAGGTGAACATGATCGAGCCGAGCGGATTGAACAGCCGGTGGAACAGCAGCGGCGCCGCCGCGACCTCGCCCAGGGTGGCGGCGTCCGCCTCCAGCAGCGCGTACCCGACCACGATGATCAGGACGAGCCCGATGAACTCCGCGCGGTTCTCCCGCCCGACGAACCGGCCGAAGAACCGGAACACCTCGATGCCGAGATCGCGGACGCGCCACGACTCGGCGGTGACCTTCGCGCGGAAGGCGTCCTCGAGCCGGTACGCCCGGACGGTGCCGATCCCGTTCAGGCCGCTGATCAGCGCCTGCGCCCGGTCGGCCTGCGCGGCCCGCTGCCGCTGGTAGAGCGGGGCGGACCGGGGCAGGTACCAGCGCAGCGCCAGCGTGTAGGCGGGCAGCGCGCCCGCGCCCGCCAGGCCGAGCCGCCAGTCCAGGCCGAACATGCCGCCGGTGGCGATGACGACCAGGACGCCCGCCGAGAAGACGGTGGGGACCGCCGTCCGGATGCCCTTGGACACCACGGCCACGTCGTCGCCGACCCTGGAGAGCACGTCGCCGCGCCCGACCTGCTCGATCCGCGCGCTCGGCATCCCCAGCACCGCCCGGACGGCGCCTTCGCGGAGCCGCGCCAGCAGGTCCGCGCCGAGCCGTCCGATCAGGTACGTCGACGCGGCGGTGGCGGCCGCGCCGAGCAGCGCGGCGCCCACCATCAGCGCGCCGATCGTGACCAGGATCGACTGCGGCTCGCCGCCGGCCACCCCGTCCGCCACGCGGCCGAGCAGCAGCACCGGCAGCACCTGGAGCGCCGCCCCGGCCACCGTCGTGAGGACGGTCGCGGACGTCAGCCACGGCACGTCCCGGCAATGCGAGGCGACCCATCGGGCCGCCTCGCGTCCGGTCGCCGTGTGCAGGGTCGCCGTCGTCCCCGTGGCGCGTGTGTCGGTGGTGCTCACCCCTGGGCGGCTGCTGCCTTGACCAGCTCGTCGATCGCATACGGCAGGGACAGCAGCGTGCCCTGGGACATGGCCGCGCCGATCGCCGGGCCCTCGCTGTCCAGCAGGTAGGACACCTTCCCGCCCTTGACTGCGGAGAGGTTGGCGAACAGCTCGAACTTCTTCAGCGCCTCCTGGTCCGCCTTGTCGTTGATGACGAAGATGCGGTCGACGTCGATGAGGTCCATGCGCTCGGGGGACAGCACCGTGAAGAACTTGCCGCCCGCGATCTTGTCGATCTCGGCGGCGCCCTTGAAGCCGATGCCCGAGAGCAGCCGTCCGCGCACGTCGGTCGTGGTGAACGGCGCGATCGAGTCCTTGTACCAGGACACGGCGACGGCGGTCTGGCCCGCGAAGGCCGGGTGCGCCTTGCGGGCGGCGTCGAGCTTGGCCTGGATGTCCTGCACCAGCTTCTTGCCCTCGGCCTCCTTGCCGAGGGCCTTGGCGATGTGCACCGCGTTGTCCTGCCACGGCGCGCTGAACGGCTCCTTCTCCGCCTTCGTCCGGCCCACCGTCGGGGCGATCTTGGAGAGCTTGTCGTAGGCGGCCTGGTCGATCTCGGAGTAGACCGCGATGATCAGGTCGGGGCGCAGCGCGGCGATCTTCTCGAAGTTCGGGCCGGTGTCGCCGTTGTTCATGACGACCTCGGGCCTGGCGTCGCCCCACTTGTCCTTCACCCAGGGCCACTGGGTGTTGATGTCGGGGGATGTGCCCGCCGGGTTCGGGTACTGGTCGACCATGCCGACGGGCTTGGTGCCGAGCGCCAGGATGGCCTGGTCGTCGGTGTAGCCGACGGAGACGACCCGCTTCGGAGCCTCGGTGATCTTCGTGGACCCGAACGCGTGCTCCACGGTGACCGGGAAGACGCCGCCCGCGGCGGCCTGCGCGCCGCCGTCCGCGTCGTCCGAGGAGTCGGAGCCGCAGCCCGTGAGGAGCGCGGCGCCGAGGGCCGCGGCCGACAGGAGCGCGGCCGGCCGCCGCCGGGATCTCGGACGTGTCAGTCGGGGGAGTGGCATGCGAAATCCCTTGCTTTCCAGGCCGGACGCCGCTGGATCGTTCCAGAGCAGACGTACATTAACAGGCGTAAATAAGGGCAGCCTAACCTAATTAGGATCTTCTTCTCCATCGGGGTCCCGCCTCCGACCAGGGCGGACGTGGGCGCCGCCGGGGCGGACGTGGGTGCGGCCGATCGGGACGATCAGCGGACGGTCGCCCACCGGGTCGTCGATCACCTCCGCGCGCAGGCCGAACGCCTCGTCCAGCAGCCCGGCGGTGATCACGTCCCGCGGATGCCCCTGCGCCAGGACCGTCCCCGCCCGCATCACGATGAGGTTGTCGCTGTAGCGCGTCGCCAGGTTGAGGTCGTGCAGGACCATGACGACGGTGCGTCCCGACTCGTGCAGGTCGTCCACCAGGTCGAGGACGTCGATCGCGTGCGCCAGGTCCAGGTAGGTGGTCGGCTCGTCCAGCAGCAGCAGGTCGGTGCCCTGAGCCAGGGTCATCGAGATCCAGACGCGCTGGCGCTGCCCGCCGGACAGCGAGTCCACCGGACGGTCGGCCAGGTCGGACACCCCGGTCATGGCGAGCGCGCGCTCCACGACGGCGGCGTCGTCCGACGACCACTGCCGCAGCCAGCTCTGGTGCGGATGGCGGCCCCTCGCGACGAGGTCGGCGACCGTCAGCCCGTCCGGCGCCACCGGCGCCTGCGGCAGCAGGCCGAGCCTCTTGGCGACGTTCCTGGTCTTGAGCTTGGCGATGTCCTCGCCGTCCAGGACGACCGTGCCCTTCGACGGCCTGAGCAGCCGCGACAGCGTCCGGAGCAGGGTCGTCTTCCCGCAGCCGTTCGGGCCGATGATCGTCGTGATGACCCCGGGCGGGATCGCCACGTCGAGGCCGTCGATGACCGTCCGACCGCCGTACCCGACCGTGACGCCCCGCGCGGCCAGCGGCGCGTCGGCCTGCGTTTCAGCGGTCACTGGATCTCCTTTGCTCGGCATCGCCTACCCCCGTGTCGCCTGGCGGAGGTTCGCCCGCACCAGCAGGTAGACGAGGAAGGGCCCGCCGATCGCGGCGGTGACCACGCCGACCGGCAGCGTGACCTGCAGCGCGGTGCGCGCCACCAGGTCCGAGCCGATCAGCAGCAGCGCGCCCACCAGGCCGGACGCCACCAGCGGCGGCGTCGGGCAGCGCGCCAGCCGCATCGCCACCTGCGGCGCCACCAGCGCGACGAACGGGACCGGCCCCGCCGCGCTCACCGCCACACCGGCCAGCAGCACCGCGCACAGCAGCATGACCGCCCGCACCGCCGAGTACCGGACGCCCAGCCCCGCGGCGACGTCGTCACCGAAGGTCAGCTGCCTGAACTGGAACGCGGCGGCCCCGACGACGGCCAGCAGGACGGCCGCGCACCAGAGCGGCACCCGGATGTCGTCCCAGGAGCGTCCGTCCAGCGAGCCGATCAGCCACGCCTGGGCGCGGGCCACGTCCCTGATGTCGGCGGTGACCAGCAGCCAGGCAGTGAGCGCCTGCATCAGCGCGTTCATCGAGATGCCGATGAGGATGAGCCGGAAGCCGTCGATCCCGCGCCGCCAGGCGAGGAAGTACACCAGCAGACCGGTGCCGAGCCCGCCCGCGAGCGCCGCCGCCGACATGCCCACCGACCCGGCGACCAACGCGGACACCCCGCCCGAGACCGTCACCAGGAACACCGCGACCGCGCTTGCGCCACCCGTGATCCCCAGAACGTCCGGGCTGGCCAGCGGGTTGCGCGCGATCGACTGCGTGATCGCCCCGGACACCCCCAGCGCGACCCCCACGACGAGCCCGGCCAGGGCGCGCGGCATCCGCAGGTCCATGATCACGAACTCGTCGACCCGCTCGCCCCGGCCGAGGATGGTGGCGATCACGCGGGGCAGCGCGATGGGGAAGTCGCCGACGCCGATGGACAGGCAGAACACCAGGAACGCCGCCGCCGCCAGCACCACCGTGACGAGGACGGGCCAGGGCCGCCACATGAACGACACCCGCCCGAGCCGCACACCCGGCGTCACGGACCGCTTCACATCCGTCTGGTTCATGCGGTCTTGAGCTTTCCGCGCCAGACCAGAGCCGCGAAGAACGGGGCGCCGAGGAGGGCGACGACGATGCCCGCGTCCAGCTCGCCCGGCCGGACGACGACGCGTCCCACGATGTCGCACACCAGCAGGACGACCGCCCCGAGCAGCCCCGCATACGGGACGAGCCATCGGTAGTCAGGCCCGGTCAGATACCGGGCGACATGGGCGACCATGAGCCCGAGGAACGCGATCGGGCCGCACGCCGCCGTCGCCGCGCCCGCCAGCAGGGTGATGGCGGCGATGCCGACCGTCCGGGTCAGCGCGATGTTCACCCCGAGCCCGCGCGCCACGTCGTCGCCCAGGTTGAGCAGGTTGATGGCGGGCAGCATGATCACCGTCAGGACCAGCCCGGCCGCGATGAAAGCCGACACCGGCCAGATGACGTCGAACTTCACCCCGGCCACCGAGCCCGCGTTCCAGAACCGCAGCGCGTTCAGCGACGCCTTGTCCGACAGCGCGACCGCCGTGGTCATCGCCGCCAGGAACACCGCGACCCCCTGCCCGGCCAGCGCGAGCGTCAGCGGGTTCCCGGCCCCGCGCCCGATGCTCGCCAGCCCGAACACGACGACCCCGGCGACCGCCGCCCCCAGGAAGGCGAACCAGACGTACTGGAACGGGTTCGCGAGCCCGAACAGGGAGACCGCCGACACCACGGCGAACGAGGCACCGGCGTTCACTCCGAGCAGCCCCGTGTCGGCGATCGGGTTGCGCGTGCACCCCTGGATCAGCGCCCCGCCGATCCCCAGGGCGACGCCCGCCACGATCGCGAGCACCGTCCGCGGCACCCGGACCGTCCGCACGATGAGCCTGATCTCGGTGAGCCGCTGGTCGGCGTCCGATGCCGCGAACAGCCCCTGCCATACCTCGCGGGGGCTCAGCGCCCGCGCGCCGACGACCATCGACAGCGCCCCCGCCGTCAGCAGGACGGCCACGAGCACGCCAAGACCCACGACCCGCCGCCGGCGTGCGGCCGCGACCCGGGACACCGGCGGCCGCTTGGCGATCACCGTGCTCATCCGCGTCCGCCGATTCCGGCCAGCACCACAATTCCTCCGAAACGGCGGCAAATAAGGGCAGCCTAACCTCATCAGCCGGAACTGCCGCGCTCCACCCCCGTGATCCGGAACCCGCCCTGGATCAGCCGAGGGCGACGGTCAGGAGCGGAGGGCTGGTCGGTTGAGGGGAGCCGCCCGCCGGTTCGATGGTGACGCCGAAGCGCTGCGCGTTCCCGAGGCCGACCGTAATGACCGGGCGTTGCCGTCCCGACGGGTCCAAGGTTCCGGCGGAGCGTGGCGCGGTCGGGCCAAGCCACCACATCTGGTACGTCTTGGCTGGTGGCAGATGCTGTAGCCGGGCCGTGGTGACGACGGCTTTGCCGAGTGAGCGGGACGACACGACGGTGACGGTGGCGGCTCCTTGGGCGCGGGCGGTGGAGGTGTGCGCGTCCGGTGCCGTCATCACTGCCGTGACCTGGCGGTTCAGAGCTCGTTCCTGGTCGGCGGAGCGGTGGTAGTGCCAGGTCGTGCCGCCGCCGATGAGCGCCAGGACCAGGCACGCCGCGGCGGCGATCCGGCTCAGCCCGCGGGTGCGGGGGGACGGCAGGCGGCGGGCGAGCGGAGGGGGCGACTGCCGGGTCCGGGCGATCTCGGCCATGACGCGTTCGCGGAGCCGGTCCGGTGGGCGGCGGGCGGCGGCGAGCGCCAGCCGGACCGTGGTCTCGCGGAGTCCGGCGGTCTCCTCGGCGCAGGCGGTGCAGCCCGGCAGGTGGCGCTCGAAGCGGCGCCGTTCGGTGTCGCCGAGCGCGTCCAGGACGTAGGGTCCGGCCAGGTCGTGCGGGTCGTGGGTCATGGCTGGACTCCCAGGCAGTCACGCAACCGGATGAGTCCGTCGCGCATCCGGGTCTTGACGGCGGCGAGGCCGACGCCGAGCAGTTCGGAGACCTCGCGGTAGGTGTAGCCGCCGTAGTAGGCCAGGGTGATCGATTCACGTTGCGTCTCGGTGAGGCTGCTCATGCAGCGGCGCACCTGCTGGTGCTCCAGCCGGGTGCCGACCTCTTCGGCGACCTCGTCGTAGCCGGGCGCGGGCGCGGCGGTGCGCTCCTCGCGGTCGCGGTCGGCCTGGCTGGAGCGGACCCGGTCGACGGCGCGGCGGTGCGCCACGGTCAGGACCCAGGACGTCGCGCTGCCGCGTTCGGGCCGGTAGTGCGACGCTTTGCGCCACACCTCGACCAGCACGTCCTGCGCGATCTCCTCCGCTTGCGCCGGGTCGCGGACGACCCGCAGCGCCAGCCCGTACACCGGACCGGACAGCAGCTCGTACACCTGCCCGAACGCGTCCTGGTCGCCGCGGGCGACACGGCCGAGCAGCTCGGCCAGCTCGGGCGTACCGCAGGACGCGGCACCGATCGGCTTCAGTGTTCTGGGCGGCTCGCCGGCCGGCTCGGTCATCTCCACACCGTTGGTTCGGAGCGGATGCCCTCATGGATGGGCCCAGGATCCGCTGAAGAACGCGACCCATCCACGTGTCGTCCGGCCCCGAACACCCGGTGTGACAGCGAAACGAGCGACTGGGCGAATGCGGTGGGTCACCGCCGCTCTGCGCGGACTGCTCGCCGCAGCCGCCGCGATGGGAACCGCGGAGCTCGCGGCCGGTGCGCTCGGACGCGTGTCGTCCTCTCCGCTGCCGGCCGTCGGCGCGGGCTTCATCGACCTCACACCGGTGTGGTTGAAGGACTTCGCGATCCGCCATTTCGGGAGCGACGACAAGACGGTCCTGCTGATCGGCCTCGCCGCCGGCGTCGCCGCGGCCGCGCCCGCCATCGGGCTGCTCGGCCGGCGCAGGCTCGCCTGGGGCCTGCTCGGGCTCGCCGCGTTCGGAACCGTCGGGATCGTCGCGGCGCTGACCAGGCCGGTCGCCGAGCCGGTGGACGCGGTGCCGGCCACGGTCGGCGCGCTCGCGGGCATGGCCGCCCTGACCCTGCTGACACGTGGCACGGGGGGCGACGCCAGGAGCCGGACGGCCGGGCTGGAACGCCGTCGCCGCGACACCGGACCCGAGCCCACAACAGAACCCGAGCAGGACGCCGAGCCCGGGCAGGACGCCGAGCCCGAGCGACCCTCCGCCCCGGGCGCCGAGGTCGGTTGGCGGCGGGCGCTGCTGACGGGCGCGGGGGTGATCGGCGTCGCCGCGGTGAGCGGCGTATCCGGGCGGATGCTGCTGCGCCGCGGTGATGTCTCATCGGTCCGGGCGGACGTGCGGCTGCCGCGTCCGGTCAGCCCTGCGCCTCCGGTCCCGGCGGGCGCCCAGGTGCGGGTCCCTGGCATGACGCCGTTCCGTACGTCCAATTCCGACTTCTACCGGGTCGACACCGCGCTCGTCCTGCCCCAGGTCGATCCCCGGGACTGGACGCTGCGGATCCACGGCATGCTCGCCCGCCCCGTCGAGCTGACGTTCGACGACCTGCTGCGCCTGGCGCTGATCGAACGCGACATCACCGTGTCGTGCGTGTCGAACCAGGTCGGCGGCGACCTGGCCGGGAACGCCCGCTGGCTCGGCGCGCCGCTCGGACCGCTGCTGCGCAGGGCCGGGGTGCTGCCGGGGGCCGACCAGATCCTGTCCCGCTCGTCCGACGGCATGACGCTCAGCACCCCGCTGGAGACCGTGCTGGACGGCCGCGACGCGGTCCTCGCCGTGGGGATGAACGGCGAGCCGCTGCCGGTCGCGCACGGCTTCCCCGCCCGCTTGGTGGTGCCCGGCCTGTACGGATACGTGTCGGCGACCAAGTGGGTCGTCGACCTCAAGGTCACCCGGTTCGCCACCGACCAGGCGTACTGGACCAGACGCGGCTATGCCGAACGCGCGCCGGTGAAGACCTTCTCCCGCATTGACGTCCCCAAGCCGTTCGCCCGCCTCAAAGCCGGACCCGTCGCCGTCGCCGGTACGGCCTGGGCCCAGCACCGCGGCATCGACGCCGTCGAATGGCAGGCCGACGACGGGCCATGGCGTCCGGCGCGGCTCGCCCCGGGCCCCGGCATCGACACCTGGCGGCAGTGGGTCGCCGAGTGGGACGCCGTCCCGGGCTCGCACACGCTCCGCGTCCGCGCCACCGACAAGACCGGAACGACCCAACCCGAGCCACGGTCACCGCCCTTCCCGGACGGGGCCACCGGCTGGCATTCGGTGGTGGTCACCGTGACCTGACCACGGCAGCCGACGAAATCGACAGCTCTCCAACCCCGAAGGAGTTCACCATGAAACGCACCCGAATCGCCGTCGGCGTCCTGTCCGCGGCGGCCCTGACTCTCGGGCTCACAGCCTGCTCCGGGGGAGACGACGACAACGGCTCCAGTGTCGCGTCCCCTGGCACGTCCGCTCCCGCCCCGGCCGGCACCGGCGCCGCCGCGCCCGCGACGGACAAGCCGTTCGGTTCGGCGTGCTCGGCCGTCCCCGCGTCCGGCAAGGGCAGCTTCAGCGGCATGTCCACCGACCCCGTCGCGACCGCCGCGTCCAACAACCCGGTCCTGTCCACGCTGGTCAGCGCGGTCAAGCAGGCCGGGCTCGTCGACACCCTCAACTCCGCCCAGAACCTCACCGTGTTCGCGCCGACCAACGACGCGTTCAAGAAGATCCCCAAGGGCACGCTCGACAAGGTGATGGCCGACAAGGAGATGTTGAAGGGCATCCTGACCTACCACGTCGTCGGCCAGAAGATCGCGCCGGGCGGGCTGTCGGCCGGCAGCTTCGAAACCCTCCAGGGCGCCGCCCTGACCACGGGCGGCTCGGGCGATTCCTACACGGTCGGCAAGGACAAGGCGAACGTGGTGTGCGGCAACGTCCAGACCGCCAACGCCACCGTCTACATCATCGACTCCGTCCTGATGCCGCCCAAGTAACAAGGCGGTACAGCCGGACGGCCGGGGCCCAGGCACGACCGGGCCCCGGCCGTCGCATGCCCACCCCCGACCCGCCTGATCCACGGCCTCGCGAGCCGTCCGACACGGCGAAGTGCGAACATACACTTGCGCATATATATGTCAGTGTGTATGTTCATGGGTATGGTCGACAGCGTGCAACGGCGATTGACGGCGATCTCGGAGCCGAACCGGTTCCGGATCGTCGAGTTGCTCAGGGACGGCCCACAGTCGGTGGGCGGAATCGTCGACGCGCTCGGTGTGGGCCAGCCGCAGGTGTCCCGGCATCTGCGGCTGCTCCTGGACGCGGGCGTCGTCGAGGTGACCAAACGGGCCCAGCAGCGGATCTACCGGCTGCGGCCCGAATCGATGCGCGAGCTGAGCGACTGGGTGCAGCGGTTCGCCGGCCTGTGGTCGGAACGCATGGACCGACTCGGCGCCTTCCTCGAAGAGGACGACTCCGCACCCGACGCGGCGACCCAGGAAGGAGTTTGACCATGTCCGAAGACGGCATCGTGATCGACGAGGCGAGCAACACCGTCCGCATCAGCCGCACCTACGCCGCCGGCGTCGACCGCGCCTGGTGGGCCTGGACCGACGCCGAGGCGATCAGCCGGTGGTGGGGTCCCCAGGGCTGGGCCGCGACCGTCTACGAGATGGACGTCCGGCCCGGCGGAACCTGGCGATTCCAGATGGCGCCGGTGGACGGATCGGCCTCTCCGGTCCGCATCATCGCCACCTACACGGCGATCGCCCCTCGGGCCGAGTTGAGCTACGAGGACACGTTCGCCGACGAGGCATGGCGGTCCGACGACACGGGCACGTTCCCGACCTCGGTCACCTTCGTCCCGGCTGGCACCGGCTGCACCGTCGAAGTCGCCGCGACCTTTCCCGACGGCCGGGCGCTGCGGCGGGCCGTCGAACTCCAGATGGCCGAAGGGTACGCCGAGGCCCTCGACCGGCTCGCCGGCCTGCTGGACGCCCCGCACGACGATCACATTGACGCATCAACAACCGAAGGAGAATCCACCATGTCCGCCCTTTCCACCATCACCTCCGCCGACGGCACCACGATCGCCTACGAGAAGTCCGGTTCAGGCCCCGCGATCATCGTGATCAGCAACGTCGCCGAGGACCACACCGGCGTCGCGGGCCTGGCCGAGGCACTGTCAAAGGACTTCACCGTGATCAGCTTCGACCGCCGCGGCCGCGGCGCCAGCGGTGACCCGCAGCCCTACGACCCGGCATCAGAGATCGACGACATCGCCGCGCTGATCGACGTCGTGGGCGGCTCGGCGGCCCTGACCAGCGGATCCGGTGGCTGCGGCCTCACACTCGACGCGGCCAGCGCACTGGGCGGCAAGGTGACGGGCGTGTATCTCTACGAGCCGCCGTTCATCGTCGACGGCTCCCGGCCCCCGGCGCCCGCCGGCTACGTCGAGCACCAGGAGGCACTGGTCGCGGCGGGCAAGCGCAGCGAGGCCGTCGAGTACTTCATGACCGAGATGATCGGCGTCCCGGCCGAGTACATCCCGGCGATGAAGCAGGACCCGTCCTGGGACACGATGGTCAAGTACGCCCACACCTACGCCTACGACGGCCGGATCATGCGCGGACTCCAGGACGGGAAGCCGCTGCCCGCCGACCGCTGGTCGATCGAAGCGCCGGTCGCGGTGGCGGTCGGCGGCAACGGCGAGGCCTTCATCCGCGCGGGCGCCAACGCGCTGGCCGCGATCCTGAAGAACGCCTCCGTGCTGACTCTGGCCGACCACGACCATTCCGCGTTCTGGATGGCCCCGGAGCCGGTCGCCCGCCAGGCACGCGACTTCCTGCTCGGCTGACGACCACGCTCACCTCCCGCGGGGTGCTGCGGCTTCGTTGAGTGGGCGGCCGTTCGTTTCCGGGGCCATGACCAGGGAACTCACGGCGCCCACGGCGCTGACCACACCGACGATGATCATCGTGCCGGAGATTCCGGTCCGCTCCAGGAGGACGGGGACGGCGAAGGTCCCGATGATGGCGCCGATCCGGCTGACCGACAGGCCGATGCTGAAGGCCGTCGCGCGGATCTCGGTGGGGAAGATCTCGTTCGGGTAGATCCACTGCAGGATCGTCGGGCCGCCGATCGCCAGGGCGTACACGGCGAAGAGGATCACCACGACGATCGCCGTGGCGTCGGAGAAGGCGCCGAGCGCGAGCAGGGCGGCGCTGGCGATCATGAAGGGCCAGATCAGCAGGGTTCTTCTGCGCCACCGGTCGGCGACCAGGGTGGCGAGGATCGTCCCGGCGAGGAAGAACAGCCCGACCAGCACGGAGCCGATGTCCACCGCGCCCTTCCCGCTGAGGTCGAACGCCTCCAGGAGTTTGGGAGCGAACGCGTAGATCGCGTAGACGGGGGCTATCGAGCACGCCCAGAAGGTTCCGACGAAGATCGTTCTCTGGAGGTAGGGGGACTGGAAGACCAGTTGGAAGCGGGTCGGAGCGGACTCCTCGCCAATGCCGTCGAGGGTCGCGTCCGGCCCGTAGACCTTCTGGACGACGCGGAGCGCCTCGTCCGTCCGGCCCTTGCTGATCAGCCAGCGTGGCGACTCGGGCGTGCCGATGCGCAGTACGGCCAGCAGGGCGCCGATGACGGCGGGGGACAGCAGGATCCACCGCCACGCCTCCGGTCCGAGTTGCAGCAGCGCCGCGCCGACGAGGTAGGCGGCGGCGTTGCCGGCCGTCCACATGATCGTTTGCAGTCCGATCAGCTTGGCTCTGGACTTGCGCGGGGCGAACTCGGCCAGCAGCGATGAGGCGATGGGGTAGTCGGCGCCGATCGCGATGCCGAGCAGCACGCGCAGGACCAGGAGTTCCACGGGACCGGTGACGAAGAACTGCGCGATGCACAGCAGCGTGATCGCGGCGATGTCGGCCACGTACATGATCCGCCGCCCGAGCCGGTCGGTCAGGTAGCCGACCCCGACGACGGCCGGGATGCCGAGCAGGGGGGCCACGGCCAGGATCCCCTGCCACGTTCCGGACAGCTGCCACTGGTCGGCGATCTGCGGAAGCGCGAAGCCGATGACGCCGAGGGCGAAGCCGTCCAGGAACGGTCCACCCGAGCAGAACATCGTGAGCTTGCGGTGGAACGCGGTCAGCGGGGCGTCATCGATGACGTTCGAGGCCGGCCTCGCGCTGGTGGGCGGCGAGGTGAGGGGGTCGGGAGTGGTCATGGTTCCTCCCATCGGTGGTTCCGGCAGGCGAGCGCCGCCGAAGTCAGGAGGACCATAGATTGCTCAACAATCTGTCGTCAATAGTGAGTTCGAGAGTGGTGCTCAGTGCACATACTCCAGAACCGCAGGGTCTGATGCCTGATGCGACCCCGCTTGATTGTTGAGCAATATCTGAGCTAGCCTTCCCGGCATGTCACTCGATACCGCCGAGTCGGAGGCGGCCAGCGCCGCTGAACGGATAGCCGGGCTACTGCGCGACAGGATCCTGGAAGGTGAGCTGCCGCCGGGCTCGCCCCTGCGGGAGGTCTCGCTCGCGACCGACCTGCAGATCTCCCGCAACACCTTGCGGGAGGGCCTGCGCCAGCTGGCGCTGGAGGGGCTGGTGGCGCTCGTCCCGAACCGGGGGGCGGCGGTCAGGCGGCTCATGGCGGCGGACGTGCGTGACATCTACCGGGCGCGAAGAGCGCTGGAGGTCCAGGCGGCCACCGCGAGCGCTCTCGCGGAGGACGAGCAGTTCACCGACATGGAGGCGGCGGTCATCGCCGGGGAGCGGGCCGAGCGGGAGCGTGCCTGGGGCGCCGCGAGCACCGCGAGCCTGCGCTTTCACCAGGCGCTGATCGCCCTGCTGGGCAGCCGCCGGCTCGACGACTTCTTTCACTCCCTTCTTGCCCAGCTCCGCCTGGCCTGGGGCGAGACGCAGGACGAGGAACTCTTCCAGCGCTCGTGGGCCGGACGCGATCGCGAGCTGTTCGACCTCCTGCGCACGGGCAGCCGGACGCAGGGAGTGGGCGCGCTGCTGGTCTACCTCGACGACTCCGAGCGCCAGACCCTCGACACGCTCCGGCGTGTGCGCACGGCCTGAACGGCCCCCCGACCCCCTGAGACGGTCGTCCGTACTCGGCCGTCTCTCCGTTCCACGCCTTGAGAGGTATCCGATGAGCCACCCTCCCGCCGCTTACCAGCCGAAGGCCGGCAGTGTCCTGGACGTCGACAGGCCCTTCTACGATCGCCTGGCCGAACGGACGGACGAGCGCAAGCCCGTCGAAGAGTTCGTCATCCCGATCCGCTCCGGACGCGCATGGGAGGTCCCGGCCGGACACCTGTGCCGCGTGATCACTCCCGAGGGCCCGCAGGTCGGCGACTTCAATGTGTGGAACCGCCACAATCCGCGGGAGCGGCTGTGGGCGGCGCGGACCCGCCAGTTGCAGAGCGCTCACGTGACCAGGTACGACCGGCTGTGGTCCACGCTTCCCTACCTGCGCCCGTTGCTGACGATCACTAACGACACGCTGGAGTCCTACGGAGTGGACGATGACGGCGGGCGGGTGCACGACCTGCTCGGCTCACGCTGCGACCCGTACGTGAACCGCATTCTCAGCGACGAGGACTTCGACTTCCACTGCCATTCGAACCTCGTCCGTGCCGTGCTGCCCTACGGGCTGACCGAGTTCGACGTCCACGACGTGCTCAACATCTTCCAGTGCACCGGCCTCAACGATGAGGACCGGTACTTCATGAAGGCCTCACCCGCGAAGCCGGGGGACTTCTTCGAGTTCTTCGCCGAGCAGGACCTGCTGTGCGCGCTGTCCACCTGCCCGGCGGGCGACCTGTCGATCCCCCTGTGGGGCCCGGACGCCCGTGATCCGCTGGAGGTGTGCAGGCCGCTCGCGGTCGAGGTGTACCGGCCGGACGCCGGGCTGCTCGAAGGATGGAGCCCGCCGCCGGTCGCGTCCTACGCCGGGCTGCACGGCATCGACCTGCCCGCTTGGCCGACCGATGGTGCGGAGTAGCCGATGGCGGGCACGACACCGCGGTCCCTCGATCTGAACGCCGATCTGGGGGAAGGGTACGGCCGCTACACCCTCGGCGGGGACGCCGCCGCCATCCCCCTCATCACGTCCGCGAACATCGCTTGCGGATTCCACGCCGGTGACCCGCGCACCCTGGACGCGGCGGTGGCCGCAGCGGCCGAGCACCGGGTAGGGGTCGGCGCACATCCCGGCTTCCCCGACAGGGTGGGCTTCGGGCGGCGAATGATGGCCCTGAGCTCCGAAGAGATCACCACCGACGTCGTGTACCAGATCGGAGCGGTGCAGGCGTTCTGCCATCGCCATGGAACCCGGCTGCGGCACGTCAAGCCGCACGGGGCACTGGGCAACCTGGCCTGGAAGGACGACCGGGCGGCCGAGGCCGTGGCGGCCGCGGTGGAGTCCGTGGATCCGCGGCTGATCGTCATGGCATGGCACGGTTCCGCGCTCGAAAGGCAGGCCCGCCGCAGGGGACTCACGGTGGCCAGGGAGGCGTTCCTGGACCGTGCCTACGCTCCCGACGGAACGCTCGTCCCCCGTTCGCAGCCGGGAGCGGTGCTGCACGGCGAGGAGGAGATCCTGCACCGTGTCCGGCGGTTGGCGCGCGACGGAACCGTCGAGGCCGTCGACGGGACGGTACTGGACGTCGCCCCCGACTCCCTTTGCCTGCACGGTGACACGGCCGGGGCGGTCGATCTGCTCGCCAAGGTCGGCGCCGCACTAAGGGCGGAAGGCGTGACCCTGCGAGCGTTCCGCGGAACGGGGGAGGAGCGATGAGCGCGCCGCCGACTCCGCCCGGCGAGGACCTCGAATTCCAGCGCCTGCCCGTGACACCGGGTCCGCCGTCACAGCGGGCCGCCATCCTGGCCGATCCCGTTTTCGGACGGACGTTCACCGACCACATGGTGACGGCCCGCTACACGGAGGAGGCGGGCTGGCACGGCTTCACCGTCGGCCCCTTCCGAGAGCTGCCGCTTTCCCCGGCGACATCGGCTCTGCATTACGGGCAGGCCATTTTCGAGGGCCTGAAGGCGTACCGGCAACCGGACGGATCGGTGGCCCTGTTCCGTCCGGAACTGAACGCCGCACGCTTCGCGGCGTCCGCCGCGCGCATCGCCATGCCGCCGTTGCCGCGGCCTGCGTTCCTGGCAAGCCTCGGCGCCCTGTTGGAGGCCGACCACGCATGGGTGCCGGACGGTGCGGACAGGACTCTCTACCTGCGGCCGCTCATGATCGCCACTGACGAGGCGGTCGTCGCCGCGGCCTCCCGCACCTACCTCTTCGCTCTCTTCGCGAGCCCCGCGGGCGCGTATTTCGACGGCGGAATCCGGGCGCTGCGGGTCTGGGTCGAACGCGACCAGGTACGGGCGGCGCGCGGTGGCACCGGCGCGGCCAAGTTCGCCGGGAACTACGGCGCCGGCCTGCTCGCCCAGAAACTCGCGCGGGAGCGCGGCTGCGACCAGGTGATCTGGCTCGACCCGGAGCGGCGCCGGTTCGTCGAGGAACTCGGGGCGATGAACCTCTTCCTCGTCGCCCGGGAGGAAGGCGGGGACGTGCTGCTCACGCCTCCCCTGAGCGACAGCCTGCTGGCCGGGGTGACCCGCGACTCGATCATCGGGCTCGCCCGTGACGGCGGCATGACCGTCCGGGAGGAACCGATCGCCATCGAGCGGTGGCAGGACGGGGCGCGTGACGGCACCATCCGCGAGGCGTTCGCCTGCGGGACGGCGGTCGCGGTCGCGCCCATCGGAAGCATTCATGACGCGACCGGACACTTCGTCATCGGCGACGGCCAGCCCGGTCCCGTGACCCTCGCCCTCGGGCAGCGCCTGCTCGACCTCCAATTCGGCCGCGCAGAAGACACCCACGGATGGCGCCACACCGCCTGGAAGGCATCATGACCACCTCCCCGTTCCCCGGAGCCGCGTCCATTCACGAGGCGGCAGGACGCATCGGGGCACTGCCCGGCAGGTTTCGTCCCGTGACACCCGAGATGCGGGCCTACGGCCCCGCCTACCCGGTGCGCTGCCCGGGAGGCGACAACCTGTGGCTCCACCGGGCGATCGCGGCCGCCCCACCCGGCTCGATCCTGGTCGCCGAGACCGGCGGCCTGACCGAGTTCGGCTACTGGGGCGAGATCATGACCCGCGCCGCCCGGGCGAGGGGCCTGGCCGGGCTGGTCATCGACGGCGGCGTCCGGGACACCGCGGCGCTGGCTTCGCTGGACTTCGCCGTCTTCAGCAGCGGCGCGTGCATCCGGGGGACGGGCAAGGACCCGGCACGCGGCGGGGCGCTGGCGGTGCCCGTCCTACTCGGCGATGTCCTGGTCCGCCCGGGCGACCTCGCGGTGGGCGACGCCGACGGCGTGGTGGTCGTCCCCGCGGACGCGGCCGGCGCGACCGTCGAGGCCGCACGCCGCCGGGACCTGGACGAGACCGCGATCATCGCCCGGCTCGAAGCCGGCGAGACCACCCTCGGCATCTACGGGCTCCCGGCATGACCGATCACGATGTCGGCAGGCTGTCCAGGCTGGACACCTGCCTGCTCAGCGATGCGCTCGCCGCCGAATCGGTCCCGGGCGTGCCGTCCGGCCTCGTCCCCGTCATCGCGGGCCGCTCCTTCGCCGGACGCGCCGTCACCGTCGACCTGGGCCCGGCCGGTTCCGCCGACCCGGCCGGGTCCGCGACCGCGGCCGTCCGCCATCTCGGGACCGCCGCCCTGGACGCCGCCGCCCCCGGCACCGTCATCGTTGTGGCCCACCACGGGATGACCAGCGTGGCGGGCTGGGGCGGAATCCTCAGCCGGGGCGCGGTGCGGGCCGGGGTCGCCGGAATCGTGGTCGACGGCGCGGTACGAGACGTCGACGAGATCCACGAACTGGGCCTCGCCGTGCACGCCGCCGCCGTCACGCCGCGGTCGGCTCGCGGAACGGTCGTGGAACGCGGCTGGAACTGCGAGATCGACGTCCAGGGCGTCACGGTCGCCCCCGGCGACCTGGTCCGCGCCGACGGCTCCGGCGTTGTGATCGTCCCCGCGTCGGTGGCCGGCAGGGTCCTGGACACGGCCGAGAGGCTCGCCGAAAAGGAGGCCGCCATGGCGGCGGCCGTTCAGGACGGCGTCGCGATGAGCCAGGTCATGGGCGCCGCCTACGAGGGCGCCATCCAGGCGCGGCCCCACCGCCACGAGAGGACATGACGACCATGACAGCACCTGAGGCCGTGCGTTCCTATATCGCGGCCGGAAGCGAAGCCTTCTTCGCCGATCTCGCGGAATGGCTCGCGATTCCGTCCATTTCCAGCGACCCGCACCATGCGGACGACGTCCGGCGGTCGGCGGAGTGGCTCGCGACCGCCCTGCGGTGGGCGGGCTTCCCGATCGTGGAGATATGGCCGACCGGCGGCCATCCGGCCGTGTACGCGGAGTGGCCCGCCTCCCTGCCGTCGGCCCGGACGGTCCTGGTCTACGGGCACCATGACGTCCAACCGGTCGATCCCGTCGAGGCCTGGGACACGGCGCCCTTCACCCCCACCGTGACCGGGGACCGCATGTACGCGCGGGGTGCGTCCGACGACAAAGGGCAGGTGCTCTTTCACGCGCTCGGAATCCGCGCGCACCTGGCGGCCACCGGCCGGACAGCGCCGGCCGTCACCGTGAAACTGCTCATCGAAGGCGAAGAGGAAGCTGGGTCGCCGCATTTCGAAGCACTGGTCCGGCGGCACGCCGACCGGCTGGCGTGCGACCTGGTGGTCAACTCCGACTCCGCGATGTGGTCGGCCGACGTCCCGACCACCTGTACTGGAATGCGCGGCATGGTCGCCGCACAGGTCTCTTTCCGCGGGCCCGCCGACGAAGTCCATTCCGGTTCCTTCGGAGGCGCGATCCCCAACCCGCTCACCGAACTGTGCCGGGTCCTGGGCGGACTGCACGACAGCCGATCCCGGGTCACCATCCCCGGCTTCTACGACCGCGTCATCGAACTCACCGACACCGAACGCGACCTTTTCGCCAAGCTTCCTTTCGACGAACGGGAATGGCTGTCCACCGCCCGTTCCCGCGCAGCCCACGGCGAAGAAGGCTTCACCACCCTCGAACGCGTCTGGGCCCGGCCGACCGCCGAGGTCAACGGCATGTGGGGCGGCCACACCGGCCCCGGCATGAAGACGATCATCCCGCGCGAGGCCCACGCCAAGGTCTCCTTCCGCCTGGTCGCCGACCAGGAACCGGCCGAGGTGCGGGAGTCCTTCCGCCGCTGGCTGCGAGAACAGGCTCCGCCGGGCATCGCCGTCGACGTGGAGTTCTTCGGGGAGGGGACCATGCCCTGTCTCACCCCACTCGACCACCCGGCCTTGGAAGCGGTGACCCGGTCTCTGGAGCGGGCCTTCGACCGTCAGGTGCTCTACACGCGCGAGGGCGGGTCCGGCCCGTCCGCCACCCTGGCCGAGGTGCTGGACGCCGCCGTCGTCTTCCTGGCGGTCACCCTTCCCGATGACAACTACCACGGGCCGAACGAGAAGACCGAGATGCCGTTGCTCCTCAAGGCAGCCGAGGCGGTCGCCCATCTGTGGTCGGACCTGGGAAGCGAGAACTAGATGGCCATCGACCAGCGCGAATGGCGCGATCTCGGCACCAGCACGGTCTCCGACGCGCTCGACCGTGCCGGGATCGCGGGGCAGATCCCCGCGATCGCGCCGCTCGAACCGTCCTTCCGGCTCCTCGGCCCTGCTTTCACGGTCCGGTACGGTCCGGTCGGCCAGGACGCGGGCACGGTCGGCGACTACATCGACGAGGTACCGCCGGGCTCTGTCGTCGTACTCGACAACCAAGGACGCGCGGACGTCACCGTCTGGGGCGACCTGCTCACGCTGACCGCCCACCGCCGGCGGCTGGGCGGTACGGTCGTCAACGGGACCTGCCGCGACACCGACGTCGCCCTGGAGACGGGCTATCCGATCTTCTCTCGGCACCGGTGGATGCGCACGGGCAAGGACCGGGTCCAGGTCGAGGACGTCCAGGGCCCCGTCAACTGCGGCGGAGTCCGCATAGAGCCGGGCGATCTGCTCGTCGGGGACGCCGACGGAGTCCTCGCCGTCCCCGCCTCCAGGGCCGAGGAGGTCCTGCGGTACGCGATGGACATCGCCCGAGCAGAGCAGGCCATCCGGGAACAGATCGTGAACGGCGCGTCCCTGCGGGACGCCCGCGCCGCCGTCGGCTACCACCACCTGCAGACGCGGCGGTGAACCACGACCCCGTGATCTGCGCCGCTCACCCGGTCGGCGACCGTGCCGTGCTTCTCGATCTGGACGGTCCTGAGTCTGTACGGCGCGTCCACGCCGACTTGGTGCGTCACCCCGTGGAAGGCATCGTCGATGTGGTGCCCGGTGCCCGGACCGTCCTCCTGATTGCTGAACAGGGCCGAAGCCGGGCCTTGGGCATAGCCGTCCAGCGCGCCCGGAAGCCGATGGACACGACAGCCACACAGCTGACGGAGAGAACCGTCAGGTTGCCGGTGCGCTATGACGGCGCCGATCTGGCCGAAGTCGCCGCACGGTGCGGAATGTCCATCGAAGAGGTGATCGCCAGACACAGCCGCCGCACCTATGCGACCGCGTTCCTCGGGCTCGTCCCCGGATTCGCCTACCTCACCGGCCTCGACCCCGCACTCCACCTCCCTCGACGAGAGAGCCCGCGTACCTGCGTCCCGGCGGGCTCCCTGGCCATGGCCAGCGAATACACAGGCGTCTATCCGTGCTCGTCACCGGGCGGTTGGCACCTGCTCGGCACCACCGACTCGGCACTGTGGGACGTGGAACAGCACCCCCCTGCGCTGCTCACCCCAGGCACCACCGTCCAATTCGACCCGATCCGATGAACCCGCGGCGAGAACTGCTGATACACCACCCCGGCACTCTGACACTGGTGCAGGACCTCGGCCGACCCGGCCACGCGTCGCTCGGCGTCCCACCCTCCGGAGCGGCCGATCCCTCCGCACTGAAGCTGGCCAACCGCCTGGTCGGCAACCCCGAGAACACCGCCGCCCTGGAAATCACCCTCGGCGGCCTCATCGCCGAATTCACCACCGGACGCTGGCTCGCGCTCACCGGAGCCGAACCGCCCGCGCGACTGGACGACACGCCCCTGGCAGCGAACGCCCCCCACTTCGCCCGGCCAGGCCAGATCCTGCGGCTCGAGCGCCCATCCTGCCGCGGCCTGCGCACCTACCTTGCGATCTCCGGCGGCATCGACGTTCCGCCGGTACTGGGCAGCCGGTCGACAGACCTGATGTCCGGACTCGGCCCACCGCCCCTGCGGAACGGCACAAGACTGCCACTCGGACCATCGACCGCGGCCGCGCTCAACGTGGACATCGCACCTGTCCCCGGCCCAGCACCGACACCGACGCTGGACATCGTCCCGGGCCCCCGCGACGACTGGTTCATCCCACAAGCCCTGACCCTGCTGACCAGCAACGAGTACACGGTCACCAGTGAAGCCAACCGGATCGGCATCAGGCTCAGCGGCCCTGCCCTGACCCGGCGCGAAACCACCGAGCTGCCCTCAGAGGGCATGATGACCGGCGCGCTTCAGGTGCCACCCACCGGCCTGCCGATCCTCTTCCTCAACGACCACCCCACGACGGGCGGCTACCCGGTCATCGCCGTCGTCACGACGGCGAGCCTCCCGAGTGCGGCGCAACTCGTCCCCGGCGACACCCTCCGCTTCCGCCTCACGACGTCCAGGCCCAGCCAACGCTGGCAATAAAGCCTGTGCCTCGCGGTACCCGCCGCCGGGACGGGTAGGCATGAGAAATACCTGGTCAACCCGGAGATGGACATGCCCGCAGAACCCGATCGACATGGCTTCGCCGTCCACCGCCCGGGCGGTGCACTCGGCGGCGACGCGATCGTCCTAGAAGGAACTCGCCAGGAGGCGGACGCGGGCGCCGCAGAGCAACGGTTGTGCCTGGTGACCGGCGCCAGTGGCTACATCGGCGGCCGGCTCGTGCCGGAGCTGCTGGACGCCGGCCACCGGGTGCGGTGCATGGCCCGCTCGGCCCGGCGGTTGCGTGATCACCCCTGGGCCGGACACGTGGAGATCGTCGAGGCCGATGCCACCGATTCCGCGTCCACCCGGCGCGCTCTGGACGGAGTCGACGTCGCCTATTACCTGATCCATGCGATCGGCGGCAAGGGCGGCTTCGCGGACGCCGACCGCCGGGCGGCGCGCACCTTCGCCGACGCGGCGCGGGAGGCGGAGATCGCGCGCCTGGTCTATCTCGGCGGCATGGACCCCGAGGAGGAACTGTCCCCGCACCTGCGGTCGCGTGCCGAGGTCGGCGAGATCATGCTCGGCAGCGGAGTCCCGGCGGTGTGGCTGCGGGCCGCTGTGATCATCGGCTCGGGTTCGGCGTCGTTCGAGATGCTGCGGTACCTGACCGAGCGGCTGCCGGTGATGGTCACGCCCCGGTGGGTCCACACGCGCATCCAGCCGATCGCGATCCGGGACGTGCTGCACTACCTGGTGGCCGCCGCCGACCTTCCCGCGGACGTGAACCGCGGGTTCGACATCGGCGGCCCGGACATCCTCACCTACGCCGACATGATGCGCCGCTACGCCGCCGAGGCCGGGCTCAGGCACCGGATCATCGTTCCGGTCCCGGTGCTGAGCCCGCAGCTGTCGAGCCTATGGGTGGGAGCCATCACCCCCGTGCCCGGCGGTCTCGCGCGCCCGCTGGTGGAATCGCTGCGCAACGAAGTGGTCTGCGCCGAGAACGACATCGCCGAGCATCTTCCTCCGCCGCCCGGAGGACCGGTCGGTTTCGAGCGTTCGGTGGCGTTGGCGCTGCGCCGGGTCCGCGAGGCCGACGTCGCCACGCGGTGGTCGTCGGCGAGCACACCGGGAGCGCCCAGCGACCCGCTGCCGACCGACCCGGACTGGGCGGGCGGCAGCCTCTACACCGACGAGCGATCCTGCCGGACGGACGCGACGCCCGAGCGGTTGTGGGAGGTCGTCGAAGGAATCGGCGGGGAACGCGGCTGGTATTCGTTCCCGATCGCCTGGCGCGTCCGCGGTGCCCTGGACCGGCTGGTCGGCGGCGTCGGGCTGCGACGCGGCCGCCGGGACCCGCGCCGGTTGCGCGTCGGGGAGACGGTGGACTTCTGGCGGGTGGAGGAGAACGAGACGGGACGGCTGCTGCGGTTGAGGGCGGAGATGCGGCTCCCCGGCCTCGCCTGGCTGGAGTTCGGCGTCCACCGGGACGGCTCCCACACCGTCCTCACGCAACGGGCCCTGTTCCACCCCAGAGGGCTGGCGGGCCACGCGTACTGGTGGACATTCCGGCCATTCCACGACCGAATCTTCGGAGGAATGTGCCAGGGCATAGCCCACACAGCCGAGCAACGCCGTCCAGAAGAAACAGACGACTAGCGCCGGTCCCCGCGACGAGTCGGAACGCCCGCAGGATGGCGCGGCGCAGGTCGCTCACAGTTTCGCCAGGACGGTGGCCAGGAGGGCGCCCATGCGTCCGGCGGAGGCGCGTCCGGTGGCCAGGACCTCTTCGTGGTCGAGGGGTTCGCCGGCCAGTCCGGCCGCGATGTTGGTGATCAGGGAGATGCCCAGCACGTCGGCGTCGCCGCGGCGGGCTTCGATGGTCTCCAGGACGGTGGACATGCCGATCAGGTCCGCGCCGAGGGTGCGCAGCATCCGGATCTCGGCGGGTGTCTCATAGGTCGGGCCGCGGAACGCCGCGTACACGCCTTCGGCCAGTGTCGGGTCGACCTCTTTGGCCAGGGTCCGCAGCCGTCCGGAGTAGGCCTCGGTCAGGTCCAGGAAGGTCGCGCCGGTGAGGGGGTTGGCGCCTGACAGGTTCAGGTGGTCGCAGATCAGCACCGGGTCGCCGACCTTCTGGTGTTCGGGCCGCAGGCCGCCTGCCGCGTTGGTGAGCACCATCGTCGTGACTCCGGCGGCCAGGGCGGTGCGGACGGGGTGGACGACCGCGTCGACGCCGTGTCCCTCGTACAGGTGCGTCCGGCCCAGGAACACCAGCGCCCGGCGCCCGGCGACCTCCACCACCCGCACCCGCCCCGCATGCCCTTCCGCGGCCGGTGGCGCGAAGCCCGGCAGCTCGGTGACCAGCACATCGGTAGACGGCTGGCCGAGGGCGTCGGCGGCCGGGACCCAGCCGGAACCCATCACCAAGGCGACGTCGAAGGAGTCGGCGGACGCGCGAGCGCGCAACTCGTCCGCGGCAGCCCGCGCCAGCGCGAACGCGTTCATGGGCGGACCAGGACGCCGGAGCGGGCGACGATCTTCCCGCGCTTCATGACGAGCGTCCGTTGCGGCGGGGCCACGACGATCTCGCCGATCGCCTCGCCCGGGAGGACGACGAGATCGGCGACGTCTCCGGGCTTGAGGTCGCACGGCGGGGCGCCGAGGACCTCGCGGCCGAGTGTCGTGCCCATGGTGACAGCGAACTCCAGGTCCTCGTCCCTGCGCCAGTAGCGCTTGTAGGCCATGAACATCGCCCTGGCGAGGATGTCGCCTTCGCCCCAAGGCGACCAGCGGCTGCGGGCGGAGTCGGAGCCGAGGCACATCCGCACGCCCATCGCGTGCAGGGCCTTGACGTCGGGCACCGGCAGGAGCCCGTGGACGCCGACGGCGACGGCGATGTCCGCGTCGGCGAGCACGGACGCCAGCCGCTCGAACTGCGGCGGCGTCGGTTCGGCCAGGCTGAACACGTCGCAGAGGCTGACCTTGCCCTGCATGCCCAGTGCCTTGACCCGCTCGGCGATCCGCTCGATGAGCCAGATGCCGAGCTCGCCGGACTCGTGCGCGTGGAAGTCCACCGGCACCTGGTACTTCTCGGCGAGGCCGAAGACGATGTCGAGCTGGCGTGCCGCGTCGCCGTCGACGCCGGCGGGGTCCAGCCCGCCGATCGCGTCGGCTCCGGCCCGCAAGGCTTGTTCGAGCAGTTCGGCGGTGCCGGGCTTCCGCAGGATGCCGAGCTGGGGAAACGCCACGATCTGCAGGTCCGTGAGATCGGCCATCTCCTCGCGCACCTGGAGCAGCCCGTGGACGCCGTCGAGCCCGATCTCCGGGGCCACGTCGGTGAAGGTCCTGATGGACGTCGAGCCGTAGGCGACGCACATGTCGAGGAAGGTGCGCGCCCGGGCGGCGACCGGCGTCGTGGTCTCCGCCCACTGTTGCAGCTGGTCGTCGAACATCTGCTCCATGGTGATCGGCTCCGACGTCCGCCGGACCCACGGCTCGCCCCACAGGCTCTTGTCGGCGTGGGCGTGGCCGTCGACGAAGCCCGGCAGGACGATCTGCCCGGCGAGGTCTTCGACGTGGTCGGCCGGGCCGAGGTCGGCCGGGGTCTCGGTGCCGACGGTGTGGATCTTCCCGTCGGCAATGGTGATGACCTGCGGGTCGCCGGCGCCGTTCACACGGACATTGGACAGGATGATTCTCGACATGATTCGCCTTCTCCTACGTCCCGGTGTCCGGGACCGTGAACGGTCGTGCCTTCCGATTACTCCAGGCGGCTGAGCGCGATGTCCTCCAGCGCGGCGGCCAGGCGGTAGGCCATGAGCGATGCCAGCAGCACGATGGCGACCCCGCCCCAGACGAAGTCGTAGTCCGACAGCGTCGCGGCGACGGTCATGGAGGCGCCCAGCCCGTAGCCGGTGGCGAGCCACTCCGCGACCATGGCCGCGCCGATCGACAGCGGCAGCGCGATCTTGACCGAGGCCAGCAGCGCCGGCAGCGCGTACGGGATGAGGAGCTTCGTCAGGTGGTGCCTGCGTCCCGCGCCGACCGCGGTGAGCAGATCCACGGCGCTGCGCGGGACCGCTCTCATGGCGAGCAGGACGTTGACGAGGATCGGGAAGAACGTCATCACCGCGATCAGGATCGTCACGGCGACGATCCCCCGCCCGAACATGAGGGCGAGGAGCGGCATCGCGGCCACGATCGGGATCGACCGGAGCGCGATCGAGACGGGCATCAGCACCCGTTCGATCACCGGGAACTCGTGCGCGACCACCGCCATCGCCACCGCGAGGACGAGCCCGACCAGGAAGCCGACGCCGGCGTCGCCGAGGGTGCGCAGCAGCGACGACAGCATGTACGGCAGCGGCTCCTCCGCCTCACCGGACGCGGTGACCAGCTGGGTGTCGCCGGTGGCGAAGTACGGTGCGACCTCCAGCGGGCCTCTCGCGACCTCGGTACCGCCCGGGACGACGAGGACCAGCAGCCACCAGCCGAGCACGACGCCCGCCAGCGTCCCGGCAGCGGCGAAGGCGGCGCGCAGCACCCGGGCGGCCCGGCGCGCGTCGCGTCGTCCGGGGCGGGCCGCCCGCGCGTCCAGGACGGTGTCCGCTGAGCGGGTCCACGGCAGGATCAGCCGCACGACCAGCGGCAGCGCCAGGAACGCCACGGCGGCCAGAAGCGAGGTCACGATCGCCAGGCCCCAGGCGCGGGGGACGTCGAACGCGCCCTGGGCCTGGATCATCGCGACGCCCAGCCCCTCCTCGCCGCCCATGTACTCCCCGATGATCGCGCCGAGGATGGCGCTGGGCGCCGCGACCTGGAGGCCGCCGACGAGGCTCGGGATCGCGGCGGGCAGCCGCACCTTGCGGATCACCGTCCATTCCGAACCGCCGGCGGCGCGGACCACGTCCACCGAGGTCCGGTCGACGCTGCCCAGGCCGAGGATGGCGGCGACCAGCGTTGTGAAGACCACGGCCTGGGCGGCGAGGATCACGCTCGGGACGTTGCCGCGGAAGGCGATCGCGAGCAGCGGGGCGATGGCGATGAGCGGCAGCGCGATCGCGCCGACCGCGACCCGCTCGAACAGCGCCTGGACGCGGGGGAACGGCAGCGTGCACAGGGCCAGCGCGATCGCAATGCCGTTGCCCCAGAGGTACCCCTGCAACGCGGACGACATGGTGACGGTCGCGTTCGGCACGTAGTAGCCGGCGTCGTCCCGCATCTGCGCGAGCACGTCGGCGGGCGGCGGCACCAGCGACCCGAGCCCGCCGAGCGACATCACCTGCCACGCGGCGCCCAGGACCGCGACCGTCAGGAGCGGCGGGACGACGTGCCGCAGGCCCGCCATGCGAGGCCGGACGGCGGCGGCGTTCATGGAGCGTTCCCGTTCTCACGGCTGGTGAACAGCTTCTCCGACAGCTCGTCGCAGAGCGCGTGGAACGCGGCGTCCTGCAGTATCTCGGGGGTGCGCGGCCTGGGCAGGTCGACGCGGACGACGTCGAGGATCGTTCCAGGACGCGGCGACATCAGGACGACGGTGTCCGAGAGCAGCACGGCCTCGGCGATGCCATGGGTCACCAGCACCGTGGTCGTGCCCCGCTCGGCCCAGATCCGCTGCAGCTCGAAGTTGAGCCGCTGCCGGGTCAGGTCGTCCAGCGCCCCGAACGGCTCGTCCAGCAGCAGGAGTTCGGGATCGGTGACCAGGGACCGGGCCAGCGACACCCGTTGGCGCATGCCTCCGGAGAGCTGCGACGGCCGCGCCTTCTCGAACCCCGTGAGGCCGACGAGCCGGATCAGGTCGGCGACCGCGGCGCCGTCGCGGTGACCGGCCACCTCCTGCGGGAGCCGGATGTTGGCCTCCACGCTCCGCCACGGCAGCAGGCCCGCGTCCTGGAACGCGATGCCGACGCCGTGCCCCTCGCGCAGCTCGCGCGGCGTCCGGCCGTGGACCGTGACGGTCCCGGCGGTGGGGGTCTCCAGGTCGGCCAGCATGCGCAGGACCGTGGACTTGCCGCACCCGGACGGCCCCAGCAGCCCGACGAACTCGCCGCGGCGCGACTCGAACGAGAACTCGCGCAGCGCCTCGACCGACGCCCCTTTCCCGGCGAACGTCTTCTTCAAGCCGCTCGTGCGAATCCCCGCCGAGTCCGGGACGCCGTCTGAGGCGGCGCGGGCCTTCTCGGTGTCCGGCAGTGTTCTCTCCTCCGGCATGGCGGGCCTCATCCCCCGAGCAGCTCGTTGGTGAAGAGCGACTTGTCGAGCTTGATCCCGATGCTGGTCAGGCTCGTGATCGTCTCCTCGATGAGCGCGTCCGACATCCAGAACAGGCCCTTGGCCCCGATGCCGGACCCGTCGCCCTTGACGTAGGGCGCGATGGCGGCGAGCGACTTGGCCTGCTCGTCGAGCTTCAGCCCGAGCTTGGCGCCGTACCTCTTGATGATCACGTCGGCGGCGTGCTTCTGGTCGCGCAGCGCCGCCTCCCAGCCCAGCCTGCTGGCGGTCATGAACTTGCGGGCGCGCTCGCGGGCGGCGGGGTCGTCCAGCGTCTTCTGGGACGCGAAGAAGACGCTCTGCATCCGGTTGAACCCGAAGTCGGCCAGCGGCATCACGTGCGTCTTGACCCCGCGGAGCGCCAGCGACACCGGCTGGTTGGACGCGAATCCCCAGATCGCGTCCACCTCGCGGGCCGCGAGCGGCGCGGGATCGAACTGGATCGGCACCAGCTTCACCTTGCTGACGTCGACGCCGTTGCGCTTCATGAACACCAGGGCCGTGTTCTTCCCGGCCAGGGTGATGCCGAGCTTCTTGCCCTCGATCTCCTTCGGGTTCCTGACCGGACGGTCGGCGAGCGAGATCCAGGACTCGGGGCTCTTCAGCAGCCCGGCACCGACGATCTTCAGCTTCGAGCCACGGGCGACGGCGGTGGCGACGTTCTCCGGGATCGCCTCGACGCCGAGGTCGACGCGGTTCGTCGTGACCATGGGGACGACCGCGGAGTTCGGCCCGCCCGGCAGGACCTCGACGTCGAGTCCCTGCTTGGTGTAGAGCCCGTCCTCGGCCCCGACGAAGATGCCCGCGTACTCCGCGTTGGGAATCCAGGCGAGCTTCACCGTGAACCGGCCCTTGCCGGAGTCGCCGCCGCCGGCGGCGCTGGAACCGCATGCGGCCAGCCACGGGACGGCCGAGCCGGCCGCCACCACGGCCGCGCTCCGGCCCGCGACCCGGAGGAAGGACCGCCGGCCAAGGCCGGGCGGCGCGCAGAAGTGAGTCATTCGTGCTCCCGAAAGAGTCGTCGTCGTGATCGCTGTGTTGAGGAAGGGGTAGCGCTCTACGCGAGGTCGTTTTCCGCGAGCAGCGTGTGGATGACGTGAGCGTTTCCGCTGTTGGCGAAGTGCTCCGTCTCACGGATCATTCCGTCGAGATGCACGACCATGAGCCGCTCGGCGCCGTCGGCATCCCGGTCCGAGATGCTCGCGACGATGTCGCGGTGCTCCTGGTCCCACCGAAGCAGTGCATCCTGCTTGATTCCGATCATGATGAGCAGTCGTTCGAGCACGTCGAGGCGCTCGTCGAACAGGGTGGTGCTGATGGCCTGGATCTGCTTGTTGTGCGAGGACTGGCCGATCATCTTGTGAAAGGCGAGCCGCTCCCGCCAGCGCGCCTCGCCGCTCGTCTCGACCATCTCCCGGAGGCGGGTGAGCTCCTCCGGGCGCGCCCGGAGCGCGGCGGCCCGCGCGGCCTCGCGCTCGATCCCCCGCCGCCCGATCAGGTGGTCGATCAGGTCGTGGACGTCGCGCAGCGCGAGGGCGTCGGCGAAGGACGACTCCCGGCGGCTGTCCAGCCGCTGGTTGGCCGCGACGCGGCTCCCCTCCTCGGTGAGGATCCGCCCCTTCTTCCCCAGGGACAGGGTGAGGGACCGCTCGTCGAGGTCGTTGAGCAGCCGGCTGACGGTCGACTCGCTGACGTCGAAGCCGCGTCCGCGCAGGTGCCGGGTGGCCGCCCGCGCCCCTACGGGGCCTTCCTGGACGTTCATGAACGCCAGAAGCGCGGACTCCATCGCCGGCGTGTACCGCACGGGCGCCTCCTCGTCGTCAGGCCGTGCCGGAACCGTAGGTGCCTTGTCCGCGTATGTCAATAGTGACGAACGTAGTTGGGTTATGACACTCTATGGCCGCAATTGACACACGGAGGTAACTGGATGAACGGCGACAAGCTGGCCCACCACCTGCACCTTCGCGCCCGGGACGTGGGACGGTACGCCCTCCTGCCCGGCAACCCCGACCAGGTGGCCTCGATCGCCGCGCTCCTCGATGATCCCGAGTTCGTCGTCCGCAACCGCGAGTTCGAGACCTGGCGCGGCACGGCCGGCGGCGCGACCGTCATCGTGACCTCCACCGGCGTCGGCGGACCGTCCACCGCCCTGGCCGTGGAAGAGCTGGCCGCGCTCGGGGTCGACACGATGATCCGGGTCGGCGTGTCGGGCTCGATGCGGCCCGAGACCCGCAACGGCGAGCTGGCCGTCCTCACCGCGGCGATCCGCGACGAGGGCACCACCAGGCAGTACCTGCCGGTCGAGTTCCCGGCGGTCGCGGACATCGACGTGGTGCTCGCGCTGCGCGCTGCCGCGGACCGCGCGGGCGTCCCGTACACGTGCGGACCCGCGCACACCAAGGACTCCTACTACGGCGAGACGGAACCGGAGCGGATGCCGCTGGCGGCCGCGCTGACCGAGCGTTTCGAGGCATGGCGCCGAGGCGGGGCCGTCTGCTCGGAGATGGAGACCGCCGCCGTGTTCATCGTCGGCACCGTGCTCAAGGTGCGCACGGGCGGCGTCGTGATGATGTGGAGCCAGGACGCCATCGACACCGGCACCGCCCCCTCCGCCGCCCCGCTGTTCGCCACCGCCGTCGACGCGGTGCGCGCGCTCATCGCGGCGAGCGCACGGTCCGGCACGTCCGCGCAGCCGACCCTCGGGGCGTGATGAACCCGGACGACGGATCCACCGCGAGACGCCGGGGCTCCCAGGCACACACCGCGTTCCGCGCGGCGCCGGGCACCCCTGGTGAACGGGACGCGACGTGACCAGGAACGGCCAGGCCACCGGGGCGGCACCCGCTCGCGGCGCGCTCAGGCGACCGCTGGTGGTGCTGGTCGCCGTCGTCCTCGTCGCCGTGAACCTCCGTGTCGCGGTGACGAGCCTCGGCGCCGTTCTCGACCAGGCCCGCGCCGATCTCGCGATGTCCACGCTCGCCACGTCGACCGCGGCGACCCTGCCGGTCGCGTGCTTCGGCGGCATCGCCCTGGTGACGCCCCTGCTCATCCGGCGGGTGGGCGCGCAGGCCGGGCTCGCCCTCGCGCTCGGACTGCTCCTGGCCGGGCAGCTGGTCCGTGTCGGCGGCGAGGCCGCGCTCCTCGCCGGCACCTTCGTCGCCTGCGCCGGCATCGCGGTGGGCAACGTGCTGATCCCCGTGATCGTCAAGATCGAGTTCCCGGCCCGCGCCGGCGAGGTCACCGGCGCCTACAGTGCCGCCATGTCCGCCGGGGCCGCGATCGGCGCCGCCGCGACCGTGCCGATCGGGGACGCCGCCGGCGGCTGGCGGGGCGGCCTCGCGGCCTGGTCCGTCCTCGCCGCCGCCGCTCTGGCGATCTGGCTGCCCCAGCTGCGCCGGAGCCGCACCCCGGCCGGATCCCGCGCGTCGATGACGGCCATGATGCGCAGTCCGGTCGCCTGGGCGGTCACCCTCCTGTTCGCGACGCAGTCCGTCCTCGCCTTCGTCGTCATGGCCTGGCTGCCGACCATCTACATCGACGCCGGCTTCGCACCGGGCGAGGCCGGCACCCTCCTGGCCGCCGCGCTCCTCGTCGGCGTACCGGTGTACTTCGTCGTCCCGGTCCTGGCCGCACGGCTACGGCGGCAGGGAGCCCTCGGCGCGGGGATGACCGCCGTCCAGATCGTCGGCCTGGCCGGCCTCCTGCTCCGTCCGGAGTCGGTCCCCTGGCTCTGGGCGGTGCTCATCGGCATCGGCGGCGGCGTGTTCCCACTGACCCTGGCGCTGTTCAGCATGCGAACCCGCACCGCGACGGACACCGCCGCCCTGTCGGCGATGGCGCAGAGCGCCGGCTACCTCCTCGCCGCACTCGGTCCGTTCACCGTCGGCGTGCTGCGGGACGTCACCGGTTCCTGGACCACGCCGGTATCGGTCCTCATGGCGATATGCGTCGTCCAGGCGGCCCTGTCCTTCAGCGCAGGAAAGCCCCGCCTCGTAGGAAGGCCGAGGACGGCGACCTCCCACGATCACGATTCACTCCAAGCGGCGAACCAACAGTCCTCAGGCACCCCCACCTCGTGACAGGCGCGCGGGCGAACGACCGAGCCCACACCGTGACGATGCGTCGCCTTCCCGGTCTTATTTGTCGGCTGGCGCGTACACCAGTTCGAGGACTCCGGACGGGAAGGCCGTGCTTTTCACCAGGCGCAGGTTGACGGGCTGATCCAATTTCCGCATCCGTGCCTCCCTGTATTTCCTCCCGCGCCGGGACGGTCCCAGCTCCTCACCGATCGGCGTCAAACGCTCGATCAGCTCGTGCTCAGTGGTGATCACTCCACACTCAGACCGCCGGTTCCCCCAAAATTCATCGCGCTCCGCGCCACCACCCTGATCTGCTGCTCATTAGGGCGGTCGGGCGCCTTTCCCCGCGGCCGGTAGTGAACGTCCAGGCCGGCGTTCCTTGCTCAAGCCCTCCGGCTACGCTGGGGCTCAAGCCACGACGCCTTGATCGTCAGCTGCCAGAATGGCCCGCTGGACCGGGGGTTGTGCAGGCTTTGAGAGCGGGGGATGGACAGTGGACGAGTTGGCGCGGACTGCTCCTGAGACCGCACGTGCGATGGCCGAAGCCGCAGCCGCCCTCCTTGCGGCGCTGACCGAGGCGCAGCGCGACAAGGTCGGTTTCGACTTCGCCGATGAGGCTCAGCGGCGCGACTGGTCGTTCCTGCCCGCCAGGCAACGCGACGGCTTGCCGATCGGCGCGCTGGACGAGGCGCAACGCAAGCTCGCGCACGAGTTGATCGTGTCCGGTACCAGCATGCCCGGCTACGCCAAGGTCGTCTCGGTGATCGCCATGGAGCATGTGCTCCGCGCGCTGACCGCCGCGAGACGTCCGGCGAGCGCGGACCTGTTCGACCCGGGACGGTACTGCTTCAAGGTGTTCGGCCGTCCCGGCGACACCGGCGCGTGGGGATGGCAGCTCGCCGGGCACCATGTTTCGCTCAACTTCACGGTGGTGGACGGACGTTACGTGTCTCCCACCCCGTCGTTGCTCGGCTCGCAGCCGGCGACCTTCGGGACACTCGCCCCGCTCGCCGATGACGAGGAGGCCGGCTTCCGCTTCGTCAATTCCCTCGACCCCGCGCAACGCGCCACCGCGATCATCCACCATCGACCGCCGCCGGATCTGGCGACCCGCATCACACCCAAGATCGGTCACGTCGAGCGGCCGGATCCGGTGTTCGCGCCCGAGCCCGACTACGTGATCAGCGAGGCCGAGCGCGACATCCTCAGCTACGTGCGCGACGACCCCCGCGGGCTGCCCGGAGACGCGCTGCGCGAGGACCAGCTCGGCGACCTGTTCGCCATCGTCGAAGCCTTCGCCGGACGGCTGCCATCGGACGCGGCGGCAGCGCAGCTCCACAAAATCGAGCGTGCCGGCCTGCATAACCTGGTGTTCGCCTGGGCCGGCGGCACATCACCCGGAGACCGGCACTACTTCCGTATCCAAGGACCGGTCCTGCTGATCGAACACGACAACTCTCAAAACAACGGCGCCCACATCCACTCGGTCTGGCGCAACCCCGCGGATGACTTCGGCGACGACATCTTGGCCGACCATTACCGCCAGCACCACATGACCCCTGAGAACCGGTAGTACCGCCCAGACACCAGCAAGCCCATACCGACTGGCTCCACCTCGTCGGCGGCGTGGCCGGAATCGTCGCCTTGGCCACCGCACTGTTCGCGGCCGCCGCCATGCGTCCCGCCGACACATCGTCGACGACCAGCACGACCCTCCAACGCTGTTGAACGCTCGCGGCCGCCTGGTGAGGTAAGCCCTAACGGGATCTCGGCGCTGCCAGCGTGACCCTCGATCGAACTCGTCCGCCAGTGGTGACCGGCGGTTCCTCGGCCGGTCAGCTGTGGCGAGGCGCGGCACTGTGCCCAAGCCGCGGAGGTCGGCGGCTCATTCGGTCGAGGTGGCCGTTCGGGTCATCGTTCCTGCTCGGGCGGCCTCCTGCAGCTCGCTTAGCATGACCTATTGGGTCCCCCGCATGAAGTTGCAGGACGAGAGGCGCATCACCCGGGAGGGAACTGTGCTGTTCAAGCGAGAGGTCCTTGAGGGGATCGCAGGCGGACGGATCGACCGGGTGTTCCGGGTGTGGGCCGAGCCCCGGGCCCGCGCCGGGAGCACCCAGCGCACCTGGGCGGGGATCATCGTCATCGACTCGGTCACGGCCGTCACCCCCGAGGAGATCACCGAGGAGGACGCCCTGCGCTCGGGCTTCAAAAGCCGCGCGGCGCTGCTCACCGCCCTGTCCAAGAGCACCAAGCAGGGCGGCTACCACCGCGTCATGCTCCATCTGGGCGGCCCCGATCCCAGAGCGGAGCTGGCCGGCAACGCCGACCTGACCGACCAGGAACTGGCCGACCTCAAAGCCGCCCTGGACGCCATCGACACCCGCAGCCGCCGCGGCCCCTGGACCCGCGAGGTCCTGCGCCTCATCGAGGAACACCCCGGCCTGCGCGCCATGGACCTGGCCGAACGCCTGGACCGCGACAAACTCCCGTTCAAAGCCGACGTCCGCCGCCTCAAATCCCTCGGCCTAACCGAAAGCCTGGAGACCGGATACCGCCTCTCCCCACGCGGCAAGGCCCTAATGGCCTACCTCGGCCCTTAACCGAACGATCCATCCCGGGGGTCCTGCCTCAGCCCCAACATCCTCTCCCGCCGCAGCTCGCGCAGCTCTGCCGATGACCCAGGGGCCGCATGCCAGAGAGGCCATGGATCTCGGTGAGGCGGGGAAGCGTTCACAAGGGCACGGTCATCGTGTCGGGCGAGTGCAGGACCGTTGCCGCTTCCTTTTCGGGCACCTTCATATTCGATGTCGGTGGTCCTGTGCAGCCGTTTCAGGGTAGAGGCAGGTCGTGCTCTCCGGAGCAGATGGAGTGGATGAAGTGTCGGAGGTCTTTGACGGCGAGTGTGATCATAACCTGGTCCGGGTCCTTGCTGTCGCTGATGGCGCAGCTGTTTCCGATTCGGGCAACACGCACGCAGTCTTCGAATTCTTGAGATCTGCTGCTCTTTCGCCAGGAGACGTGAGTCAGCTCATCTCGACTATTCTCCATCATCGCACCTTTCTCGGAATGTCGATAGCAGCCAGCTTGGTGCGCACTTTTGCTGCCTGCGAAGTGTCAACGTCGGTAAAGATGGCGAGTGCCTCTTGGAGGCATTGCCGCGCCGCTTCAAGGTGGCCGGCATCGAGATGGACCTCTCCCAGGCCGACGAGGGCGTACCCGGTCTGCCTTCGATGTCCTCTATCGCGCAGGATATCGAGTGCCTCCCGGTAATGGTGGGCGGCATCATCGTATCGCTGAAGCTCTCGGTAAACCTTCCCGATGCGGCGCAGCGCCGACGCCCGGCCTTCGTGGTTTCCGGTTGATCGGAGGATCACCGCCGCCCGCCGGTTGCAGTCGATCGCATCGTCGAGCCGTCCCTGTCTCTGGTAGGCCTCGCCGATGTTGGACAAGGCGATCCCTTCCCCACGGCGATCAGATATGTCACGGAAGACCTGTAGCGCCAACTGAAGGTGGTTCACTGCCACATCGAGTTCACCGAGTTCGGTACGGGCCACGCCGAGGCTGTTGTGGCAGAAGCCTTCAATTCGGCGGTCGTCGGACTCGCGATTGAATCTCAACGATCTCTCATACAATTCGATGGCTTCGCGATAGCGGCCGAACTCGCGATGCCACACCCCGTCATGGAGCAGCATGACGGCCTGCGCACCCGCGTCATCGAGACGCTGGGCAGCGACGCCACCCGTGTGCAGCACCGTGAGCCAATCGTCTGGATACCACCACATGTGGAGAAAGGCGATCAACGTGTGCGCGAGTTTCCAGGTGATGGCGTGGCGGCCGCTCTCCGCGGCGTGCCGGACAGCGGCGACGAGATTATGCCTTTCCGCGTCGAACCACGCCAGTGCCAGGTCACGATGGGCGAATTCCAATGGCGATGGTCCTTCGGTGTTCGATTGGTCGAGATCGATCCGGTGACCGTGTGGGAGCAGGACGTCATGCGCGGCTCCGGCCGTGTGCAGATACCAGGTGAGCAGGCGTCCCACAGCGGTGTCGCGGGTGGTGTGAGTGTCGTCGTGATCGGCGCGCTCAGCCGCGTAGACGCGAAGCAGATCGTGGAATCGGTAACGGTCCCGTCCGCTGTGTTCCAGCAGGTGCTGGCCGGTCAGCGTGTCGAGGACGGTCCGCGTGCGGGAGACGGAGAGGCCGAGCAAGGCCGCGGCGGCGTTGAGCGCGATGTCGGGTCCGGCGTGGAGACCCAGCAGGCGAAAGGCCCTGGCAGCGTCGTCGGGCAGCCTCCGGTACGACCAGGAGAAGACCGCTCGTATTGCGGTGGTCTCGTCGTCTGTCGCCAGCATGTCCAACCGGGCACTCTCATCGGCGAGTTCCTCGATCAGGTCTGCCAGCTTGAGGTGCGGATGGCCTGCCGCGCGGTCGGCGGCGATGCGCAATGCCAGCGGGAGGTACGCGCACCGCTGCGCGAGTTCCTGCGCCTCGTCCGGTTCGGCGTCCACCCGTGGGGCGCCGATGGTCCGTCGCAGCAGGTGTACTGCCTGATCGACCGGCAGGACGTCGAGGGGAAGCCGGTGGGCCCCTTCGCGTGTGGTCAGCCCCGACAGGCGGCTGCGGCTGGTGATCAGCGCGAGGCAACCGGGAACGCCCGGTAGCAGCGGCCGGACCTGGTCGGCACTGCCGGCATTGTCCAGCACCACCAGTATCCGGCGTCCCGCCAGCATGGACCGGAACAGCGCCGCCCGGGATTGCAGATCGAGAGGGATCTTGGTGGTGGGTACGTCCAGCGCTCGCAGGAAGCCGTCCAGGGCCTCCAGCGGACTGAGCGGGTCGCCCGGATCATAGCCACGCAGGTTGACGAATAGCTGCCCGTCGGGGAAGCGTTCCCGGACACGCTGCGCCCAGTGCACCGCCAGGGTCGTCTTGCCCACGCCCGCACCGCCGGCTATCGCGGAGATCACCACCGCCTCGCACGCGCCATCGCGGCCCGGCAGCGCGTCCAAGGCCGCCAGGTCGGCCTCCCGGCCGACGAACACCGGGGTGGCGGCGGGCAACTGCCGCGGGACGGGCCATTCCCGCGCCTGCGGAGGTGCGGGCGGTTCCGCCATGGACGTCTCATCGGGCGGATAGGGATCATCGGGCCGGCATATCCACGCGCTGGTCCGGGTTTCCTTCACCACGATCGGCACCTGCCGATACGAGCTGGACGCGCTGCCCGGCGTGTGCCGGATGACCTCGTCGAAGAACCACTGCGAAGCGACCATGGCGAGTGTGCCGGACGAGTCGGCAAGCGCCAGCTTGAGCGGCGCGGCCTCCAGCAGCCGAAAGGCGAGGTTGATGGCGGTGCCCGTGACGCCGTGATCGTCGTGGTGGATCTCCCCGGCGTGCAGCGCCAACCGCAGCCGGATCCGTGCCCGTTCGTCATGCTCGTGGTTGTGCTGGGCCAGCGCCGTGACCAGCTCCTGCGGGACACCGGCGACGAGAAGGTCCTTGGGGACGTCCGGCGGCACGAGGATCAACGCCCCATCGCCGCGATCCTCGTGGTAGCAGTGCCGCAAGGCGACTCCCGCTCGGGCGAACGCCTGGTCGAGCGCCCGGTAGAGGCCTTTGCGCACCGCAATCTGGTGCGGGTGAGTGCGCCGCCGATCGGTGAACTCCTCCACGTCGACGCAGACGATCGCCCGGTGCACCGCAGGTGCCAGTGCCTTCATCTTCTCGGCTCCTCACCGATGCGCCGCAGCAGCGCTGTAGGTCGCCTCGCGCTGCCCACGTCACCTCCACCACACCCGAACGGCCGCACGTCCGCAAGCCGTGTCCCACGCCCGGCGCCCAACTCGGGACGAGGCGCGCTCACTTTAATCACGATCGCGTCCGAGATCGTGGGGGACGCAACAGGACGCGGCGGCTGCGGCGCGGCTGTTGCCCAGGGGCCACCGATCAGCCGGTGATCACCAAGACCTTTTTCCTCGGCTCCTAACACGGTTGAGCGTCACCCGATCGCCGTTCCGCCGTGGCTGACCCCCATCGCCGCTGGGACAGTGATCGTGGCGGGCAGCGCGGGCTGGGTGTGGCTCTACACGCTAAACGTGGCTGCAGCCTGGCTACTGCTGCCCGCCGCACCGGTGTGTGCCGCGATCGCGTGGTTGGTCCTGACCTATTTCACTGATCCCAAGGTGGCAGGCGTGGTTGTGGCGCTGGTGGCAGTGTGGGTGGCGTCCGCGGCGATCCCAGGGGTTGTTCAGGACCGCAGTTCGGACAGGGCGGCTTCCACCTGCCTCACGCGAAGCACTGGTCCGCCGACGCAGGCTCTGCCGATGCCACCTCGTGCGAGCGCGCCGGTCGCCGAGGTCGTGCCGGCCGCTGGAACTGCCGGGTGGACGGTCCGGATTAGGGCCTCCGGCTATCTGCCCGGCGAGCAGGTACGTATCGAATATCTGCGGGGTCCGGGTCTGACCGTGTACGGGTCCATGTCGCCCCAGTACCAGACAGTTACCGCATCAAGAACCGCGCCTGGGCCGCGTCTCCGCAGCCAGCCACAACGACGACCAATAGCGACAGCAACGACCAACAACATCAATGGTGAACTGATTCTCCGGACTGCGTTCATAACGGTGTTAGAGCCCGTCGGGCGGCACCACCGTGTCAACCGCCGATCCTGCGGGCTTCCCCGGGGATCGGATCGCGGGTCGAGTCGGACGTGGGTTCCCTGGACAGGTGCCTGACCACGGAGGCGAAGTCGGCGACGGATTGGTTGGTGGTGTTCACCGGCCAGCAGAGGGCGATGCGCAGCGGTGGGACGTCGTCCACGGGCACCCAGGCCAGATCCGGACGGCTGTAGTGCAGTGTCATCGACTCGGGGCTGATGCAGATCGCCCGGCCGGAGGCCACGTGTTCGAGCATCTCCTCGACGTTGTCGTTCTCCGGTCCCCACAGCGGCTCCCGTCCGTCGGGACGCGGGTTCACCGCCCACCAGTCGACCCAGTCCCGCGGCGCCCGCCGGGTCCAGACGATCGGCTCGTCGTTCAGCTCCAGGATCGAGATCGTGTCCCGTCCGGCCAGCGGATGTCCGGTGGCCAGCCCGGCCATCCGCCGCTCGACGGCCACGACCTCGGTGTGCAATCCGGTGGTGTGGGCGGGCAGCCAGACGAAGGCGACGTCGACCAGGCCTTCGTGCAGCGCCATCACCTCCCCGCCCCACTCGAAGCGCTTGGGCTCGACGGAGGAATCGGGGTGCCGCCGCATGAACTCGGTGTAAGCCTGGGTGGCCATCGTCCCGGCACCCGAAGCCTCGAATCCGACTCGCAGGATTCGGGACCTGGCCGCCGCCACGACGCGTGCGGTGCGCTGGGCCGCCTGCCAGTCGGCGATGAGCTGCCGCGCTAGCGGGAGGAGCGCCTCGCCCGCAGCGGTCAGCAGGACCTCGCGACCGGTCCGCTCGAACAGCGGCGTGCGGAGGTCCTCTTCAAGCTGGCGGATCCTTCGGCTCAGCGCGGGCTGGGAGACGAAGAGCCGTTCGGAGGCGCGGGTGAAGTTCAGTTGTTCGGCGAGTTCGATGAAATACCGCAGGGATCGCGTGTCCACGTCCATGCGCAGGCCTCCCTGACCCAAGGGCTGATCTAGGCGTCAACTGTATGGGCATGGGTCTCATACTCCCTTGCCATCTCGGGTGAGACGCCAGCCCTTGGGCCACCATGCGCTTTTTGCATAGGCAAAGGTCTTGGACTCGCGCGGGGAGCCCGCGCTTTGCTGAGCCCAGCGGACGTCCTTCGGCAGCGGAGACCTCCCCTCGGCCCGCGGAGGCCCTGCGCTCGCAGGGCCGGGGGCACAGCGTCCACTCGTCGGCCGGGAAGCGAAGGAAAGAAAATGGCAGGGTTGGAGATTTTGTCATGCGTTTTCGTAGGCACATCGGCTTCGCAATGGTGGCGGCGGTACTGCTCACAGGTTGCGGTGGCGCGGGGGATACCGGCGGTTCGCCGGAAAATTCCGCAGGCACCGGCACAGAGGCGGGCGCCTCGGATTCTCTTCGGGCGTCCACCGTCGCCGTGCCCGTCGACAAGGCGGAGGCCGAACGGGTCGCGCGCCGCTTCCTGGACGCCGCCAACGCGGGGGACGCGAAAGGGGTCGAGGCCACCTTCGCGGAGAACGCCCGATTCGACAGCGCAGGCCGCGTCTACCCGTCGCGCGCCGACATCATGAATCGCTTCCTCATTCCCGAAGTACTCGACGTCGGCGGCCGCTACAAGCCCACCGGGAGCCGCTGGGACGGCGACCGGTACGTCGTGAACTACGACTTCAAGACGGGCGGGGGCGGTGGCGAGAGCTTCTCCTACGCATTCCTGATCCAGGACGGGCTGATCCGCGATGTTGTGGGCCGCTACTGAGCGGCTGGTATGCGGCGCGGAAAGTCCGCGGTCTATGGAGAGCCAATGGTGACAGCTCACTCGCGACCGGAGCTCATGTGACCTCTGAACTCACTCCCGGCAGGGGGACGTCTTCGGCGTCGTCGTCATGAGCGTGGGTCAGGGGCTGGCATTCGCCGCCATGAGGGCCGCGTCCCTCACCGGGGTACCGCACAGGCTCGTCACGGCGTCGCCTGCGCTCTAAACGTCACCGCGCAGCAACTCGGCGTTGGGCGCACTGGCCATCGCCGTCTTTCCCTCCGACCACCACATGAGCGGGACAAGCGCTGTCCCCATTTCCGAAAGGAGTTCCTCTTGAGCGAGATCTCTCGCGCGAGCCTGTTGCGCGCCGCCGGCGTCACCGCGGCGGCCGCGGCCGCCGCGACCATCGCGGGCCCCGAACCGGCCGCGGCGGCGCCCGTCGGCAAGCCTCGCGAGCATCCGAACGTCACCCTGATCCGCAAGTATTACGACGCCTACGGAAAAGGCGATCTCCAAGCGCTGCGCACGAGGTTCTTCGCCCGGGACATCACCTGGACCATCCCCGGACACCATCCCCTGGCCGGCACGAAAGAGGGTCCGGACGAGGTGCTGGCCTTCTTCAAGGCGCTCGGCCGGGCGGGCTTCAAGGCCGAGACGATCTTCCTGGCCGCGGACGGCGACTGGGTGGTCGACCTGCACCGCGGGTGGAGCACGAAGCCCAAGGGACTGGACATCACCTGGGCGCTGGCCTTCCGCGTCGAGGAGGGCCGTATCGCCGAGGCGATCAACTACCCCGGCGACCAGCACGCGGCGGATGCCTATTTCTGGAAGGTCTTCGCGCTGGCCGACCTACCGGACCGGCTCCACTCTCAATAGATGACCGCGGATCTGCAGATGGTCGGTCTCGAACGTCACGCTCGGCTCTTTCGCCCGATGCCGTCCGGAGACGGCATCGGGCTGATGACGTGCGTGCGAGGACTGTCTCGGCGGTGGCCTGCGGGTATCGTGCGGGCGGCGTCAAGGCGCCTGTGTGCCCGGACGAGTGCGCACGTACGGGCAGGCTGCTACGGCCGGGTGACGACCGACGCTTCGGGGATGAGGAGGAATGCGTGGTAGAAGTTGAACTCGCCGTCCCAGGCGCGGTCCAGGTGGATCTCGGCGTCTCGGTTGGGAAGGTTCCCGCCTGTGGCCATGGCGAAGTTGGTGCCGCGCAGCCGTAGCGCGCGTACCACCGGGTGGTTCGGGTTGTCGGGCAGGCCCGGGATGGGGACGGGCTCCCAGAGGCCGGCATTGTTTTCGTTCATCCGCAGGGTCACCACCGCGTCGGCTTTCGCCACGTCCCCCCGGATCCCGAGGTATCGCTGGTTGGGCTGGGACCGGATGTAGTAAGCCCCGGGGCGGTCCCGCGCGGGCTCGAACACCCAGTAGACCGATGCATTGTTGGGCCAGGGGTCCACCCAGTAGGTCTGAAGTTCGTCGTTGTCGCTGGTCTCGGCATCGCTGATGCCATCGGGCATGAGGTAGGCGTTGATCACCTTGTGCACGATCAAGACCTTGCCGGTCGGGATGGCATTGGTGTGGTCGGGCATGGCCTCTCCTGGGGGTCGGGAGCATCCACCCAATCCCATGCCCTCACTTAGAGGGATCGACTGATTGCAGAGAGTAGATAGTTGGGAGATTTTCGAGGGGTAGGCCCTCCGCTCGATCGCCGCCGCGACGACCTCCTGCGCACCGCTTGATGTGGGGCTGCTCATCCATCGGCGAAGCTCCGGCGTTACGCGCGACCTGACGCTGCCGGCCGCTGGCCGTGTGCTGGGGCCTACTCGGCCTTGGTGGCTTCCAGGACGGGTATGGCGGCGGCCCGACGTGCGGGGAGGGCCGAGGTGGCCAGCGTCGCCGCTGCCGCACCTGCCGTCAGTATCGGGACCAGCCACCACGGCGGGTCCGGGCGCAGGAAGGAACTTCCCGTCGCCAGGTGCAGAAGAGTCAGTGTTCCCATGGCGATCACGAGGCCGAGGATCGTGCCGAGGACGACCACGGTCGCCGCCTCCCACCGGACGATCGAGCGGATCTGCCTCATGGTCGTGCCCACGGCGCCCAGGAGCCCGAACTCCCGCGTGCGTTCGGTGACGCTCATCGACACCGTGGTCGCCATGCCGAACAGTGCCAGCAGCAGCGCCATGCCGACGAAGCTGTACGTCGCCCGTAGTGGACGGGTGAGGGAGCTGGACGCGGCGTCCACGTAGGCGTCACGGTCGAGGACCCGCACGCCCGGCACTCCGGCCACCGCGCGCTCGAGGTCCTCGGGGGAGCCGCCTCGCACCAGGACGGCCTGGGTCGCCGCGTTGGCGTCCAGCCGGTCCATCGTCGCGGGCGCCGCGAGCGCCTGTTCGGCGAACAGGTGGGACGGGTCGTGGTAGACGGCCGCCACCGTGAGGGTGACGCGGCCCTGAGCGCCACGGACGACGATCTCCTCGCCGCGGCGCAGCCCTCGCTCCTTCATGACGGTCGACGACAGCGCGATCTGGCCGGGACGCAGCGTGGGCGGCCGTCCGCCCAGCCGCAGGACGTCGCGCAACCCGGCCTGCTCGGCGCCGCTGACGAGGAAGTAGAACGGCTCGGGTTCCTCGTCCGGTTCGAGCCGGTTCGATGGGGGCGAGACCAGCTTGACCTCGGTCTGCGTGAGAGCGGTCGCCTGCGACACCTCCGGCGCGGCCGTCACCAGGGTTGCGACGTCCCGGGGCAGCGGCGCGGGCGCGCCCTCGGTGGTCCTGGCGGTCGAGGTGATCGCGTGCTCGGCCGCCATCACCTCCCGTCCCGCGTCCCGGAACCGGTCGTGCACCGACAGCGTGACCAGCGCCACGGACGCGACCAGCGCGACCCCCAGCATCAGCGACGAGGCGGCCGAGGAGACCCGGCGCGGGCTGCGGGTGATGGTGGCATGCGCCAGCCGCCCGGTCTCGCCGCCTACCAGCGTGCCGAGGCGGCCGACCAGGCCGCCCAGCGGCCTGACGAAGAACGGGGTGAGGACGGCCAGGCCGGTCACGGCGAGCAGCGCACCGAAGACGACCATCAGCGAGACCCCGAACGTGCGGTCGGGGCCGGGCGGATCGCCGGTGCGGATCGCGGCCGCCACCGCCCACCAGAAGCCCGCACCGGCGAAGATCGCGAACGCGGCCAGCAGCCGCGGCCGGCGATGTTCCGGGGTCTCGGTGACGGTGCTGCGCAGCGCCTGGACCGGCGAGACGCCCGCGGCGCGGCGGGCCGCCCGCCACGCGGCGGCCTGGGTGACCAGGATCCCGGCCGCGGCAGGGACGGCGAGCGCGACCCAGCCGAACTGGGCGCCCGCGGCCGAGACGTCGAAGCCGTCCCGCGCGAACAGCCGGGTGATCAGCGCGGACACCGGATAGCCTGCGGCGACCCCGCCCGCCGAGGCGACGGCGCCCAGCACCAGCGCCTCCAGCCGGATGAGCCGCTTGATCTGCCGGGGCGTGGCGCCGATCGCCCCGAGCAGCGCGAGCCGCCGGGTGCGCTGCCGGACCAGCGTCCCGAACGTGTTGGCCACCACGAACAGTCCGACGAAGATCGCCACCGAGGCGAGCATGCCGATGACGCCGGCGATCGAGGCGCCCTCGCCCTCCGCGGCTGCGCTCTGCACGCGCCGTACGGACTCCGCGGTGCGGACCGTGGCCGCGCCGCCCAACTCCCGGGCCAGGTCACCGCGCAGCCGTTCGGGGGGCACGCCCGGGGCGGCCTTCACCCAGACGCTCTGCCAGGTGCCGGGGGGCAGCATGGCGGCGCGCTGGACGGTCTCGGGCGGGGCCAGCACCAGGTCACCGGCCGCCACCGCGTCACGATCCTGCACGCTGACGACCCCGGAGATCCGCACTCGTTGCGTCTGGCGGGGCAGCGTCAACGTCAACGTGTCGCCGACCTTCGCCTTCCCGGCGCGCGACATGTGCCGGACGATCGCCACCTCACCCTCGACGGGGGAGCGCCCTGCCTCGAGCCGGTAGGGACTGAGCCGCGGGTCGGGCACCCATGGACGCAGCAGCGTGCGACCCTCGGCCGACGCCGTGATCGCCCTTCCGTCGGGAAGGGCGGCCGTCACCGTGACCGTGGCGTCCCCGGCGACGGCCGCCACTCCGGGCCGGGGCGCGATGCGGTCCGTGCGGATCCGGCCGTTGGACGGCGCGTACGGGTCGTCCGGGTCGACCGTTCCGCCCTGCACGAGAACGTCCGCGCGGAAGTACTCGCTCGCGTCGCTGCCCGACACCGCCTCCTGCGCACGCAGGGCGAACTGCAGCGAGCCCGCGATGAGCGCGATCGAGCCCAGCGCCGCCAGCAGCGTGGCGGTCAACCGCGGCCAGCCTTCGGCGGACGAACGGCGCGCGATGAGCCACATGGCGTTTCCCATGGCGTCAGCCCTCCAGCTTGCGCATGCGGGCGTGCACGGCGTCGATGGTGGGCGCGGGCAGCTCGTCGACGATCGTCCCGTCGGCCAGGAACAGCACCCTGTCGGCGTGCGCGGCGGCCACCGGGTCGTGCGTCACCATGATCACTGTCTGCCGGTAGGAGTCGACGGCGGAGCGCAGGAAGCCGAGCACCTCGGCGCCCGAACGCGAATCGAGGTTGCCGGTGGGCTCGTCGGCGAACAGCACTTCGGGACGCGTCAGCAGTGCGCGCGCCACCGCGACCCGCTGCTGTTGCCCGCCCGACAACTCGCTCGGGCGGTGCCGCAGCCGCTCCCGCAGGTCCAGCGCGTCCACGATCGTGTCGAACCATCCCTGCTCGGCGTGGCGGTCCGCCAGCCGTCCGGTGAGCCGGATGTTCTCTTCGGCGGTCAGCATCGGCAGCAGGTTGAACGACTGGAAGACGAAGCCCATCCGGTCGCGGCGCAGCTGGGTGCGCCGGGTCCGCGACAGGCCGGTGAGCTCGATCTCGCCGAGGACGACGGTGCCGGAGGTCACGGTGTCCAGCCCGGCCAGGCAGTGCAGGAAGGTCGACTTCCCCGACCCGGACGGTCCCATGATCGCGGTGAACTGACCCCGGGTGAACGTCGCCGAGACCTCCCGCAGCGCGGTGACCGCGCCGTCGCCGGAGCCATAGGTCTTCAGCACGGCGGTGGCCACCATGACATGGTCTTGGACCCGCGCGCCGGGGAAAGCCCCGATCACCGGTGCGGTCCGGTGGGTCGGATCGGGCATGGACCTCTCCCCATCGATCGCCGAATCCTAGCTCTAGTCGAGATAGTCTCATCTGAGACTATACAGGGTGATCCTAGTATGGGTGCATGCTCGACGACCTGCTCGAGCGTTTCCTGTCCGAAGACGGCGGCCCGGCCGCCGAACATGTGGCCTCGACAGGCTCATCGACGAGCTGGAGGACGGGCTCGTCTCCCGCGAGTTCGGCTCGTCGGTCCCCGCATCAACCCGCGCGCTAGCGGCCCCCGTCCTCGCGCCGGCTCACCGAGCACCACCCGGCTCCCGCACCTGACCGGTAGCCGGCTGATCGGTGATGGGGAACGAATGGTGCTCGTGCGTGACGACCCACCGGCCGTCCTCGAATAGCAAGCCGAGTGTCAGACGCAGGCGGTTGGCCGGGTTGGCGGCCAGTTCTTCGGCGGTGCCGCAACGCAGCAGGGCGTGCGCGAACGCGACGTCGCCGCCGGCGGTGACGTCCAGCGACTCGATCTCGAACGAGGCGCCGTTCGCCTGCCATTCGAAGAACGGGGGCCAGGTCTCGCGGTAGGCCTCGATGCCGCGAACGCCCTCGAACGGCGGCGGCACGTCGAACATCACGATGTCCTTGGCGTGGTAGGCGAGCACCGCGTCCATGTCACCTGAGTGCACGGCCTCGGCCCAGCGCTCTATCAGGGTGCGGATCACGTCTTCGGCTGCTGCGGTCATCGGTTCGCGTCCTCTCGGGTCGAAGCTCTGTCACAGCTACAACTCGCGCCGGCTCGCGAAATCATCGCGGCGCGCCGAATTCGCTATCCAGCCAGCTCAGCCGGCAACCCGTACACCGGGAAGTCCGCGTCCAGGAACGAGATGACCTCGGCGACGAGCCCGTCCCGCAACATCAACGCGTCCAGCCCCGCCGGGACGTAGACGCCCTTGTCCCCGTTCCACATGTACGTACCGAACGCCAGCTGCCCGCCGGCCCGCGTCGGCAGGAAGCGCCACCGTTCGCGCATCGGCCCCTCCTCCAGGAAGCCGCGGATGCTGTCGTGTCCCTCGTACCAGACCGTCTGCGGCGGCATCGAGAACTTCGCGTCCGCCGTCAACATCGCCACCACGGCGTCGACGTCCCCGGCCTCCCAGGCCGCCGCGTACCGCTGGGCGAGGTCGCGCACGCTCGCCTCTCCGAGTGAGGCCAAGGTCTGACGCTGGGCGTCGTCGGGGAGCCGCCCGGCGACGACCTTGCGGGCACGCTGAAGAGAACTGTTGACCGCCGCGACCGACGTCTCCAGCAGGTCCGCGGCCTCGCCGGCGCCATAGCCGAGCACGTCGCGCAGGAGCAGCACGGCGCGCTGCGAGGCCGGCAGGTGCTGGAGGGCGGCGACGAAGGCGATCTCCACGCTCTCGCGCGCCACCGCCTGCTCCTCCGGGGTGAGCCGCGCCGTCCAGTTCATGAGCCGATCCGGATACGGCTCGAGCCAGACCGTCTCGGCCAGCGGCGCACGTTCGGGGCTCAGATCGACGGGCAGCTCACGCCGTCCACGCCGCTCGATCAGCGTCAACGAACGATTTGTCGCGATCTTGTAGAGCCACGGCCGCACCGACCCGCGATACTCGAACCGCTCAAGGCCGCGCCAGGCCCGGTCGAGCGTGTCCTGCACCACGTCTTCGGCATCGTGGACCGACCCCAGCATCCGGTAGCAGTGCACCTGCAGTTCCCCGAGGAACGGCGCCACCAGCCGTCCGAAGGCCGCCCCGTCGCCCTCGCGCGCCGCCACCAGCAGCTCCTCCGGTGTGCCGTCGTCCATGCAGCCGAACCTAACCCACGCTCCCGCGTTTTCCGGGAGGCGCCGGGCGCGGTGCCGGTCCGGCCGACGTCCGAGACCGGTGAGTCGATCCCGGAGGGCCGGTCGCGTGGCGTGCGGTTGCGGGACACCTTCAACCGTTTGCTGGGCTGCTTGTTCCACTGCCTCCAAACCGGCCGGCGCTACGACGAACGATCAGCTTTCGGTCCTCGCCTCACGGCAACAGCTCGACGCCCCTGACGAAATCGGATGTGAGAACCGGACCCTGGGCCCGTTCAGAGATGCGCTGGCGATCCGGCGGCCACCCCGCCCCTGCGTCCGTCTTGCACACTCAGAACCCTGGCGGTCCGTCATTCGTGTTCCTTTAAGCCCCGACATGCAGGTAGCCGCCCCATAGCGACGGGGCAGCGGGAAAGCGATCGCGCGCGGCACGCACCGCCTGGTGTAGAGCCCGTGCGGCATGTGTTGGGTCGATCTGTCCATCGTCGGTGCTCACACCTTCGTAGAAGGTGTCGGCGACGTCTGCGGAGAGGCTGTCGTCGATCTCCCAAAGGGTGCCGATCACGTGTGGGTAGCCGACGAGTTGGAAGGCGGTCGCCAGATGGACGGCCTCATCGACCAGGCTTGCAGCGGGATTGAGCGCCGTCGTGCAGGCTGACAGGTAGGCCAGGCGAACCTGATCGAGCTGAATCGATGCGAGCCTGGCGACCGTGAACGGGGCGACCCCGTGATCATGCAGGAGGAGTTGGCTCTGCGCAGGGTCGGTCTCGTCGATGGTGCCGTGGCATGCGAAGTGGGCAACGGGACAGCGGGGCAGATGGTCCAAGACTCGCTGCGTTGTGGGGCTGTCTTGGTCGCTACCGATAAGCGCCGTGGGCCGGCTGAACCGAGATTGGACCAGCGACGCCTCCCGCAGCGCATGGCGAAGCGGCTTGGCTCCAGGTGTGGTGGGCATGGCCACGACCAATGCCCGGTCGACCACAGCCGAAGTGCTGTCCTTGTCTCTGGCGTAGCCGAGCGTTCGTACGGTCGGGGTGTAGGAGGAGATCACACGATCCATGACAGCGCGCCGGCCGGCCCCAGGGCGTTCACGGTGATATCCGGCGGCATGGATCGGCAGCAGACTGAGCGGACCACACGGCACCCACCAAACTCGTGGCCACTCGGTGCCGTCCGCTGGAGTGGTCCGATAGCCGAGTTCGTCGAGAACGGGGCCGGTGATGCGGTCCCACAGCCGTTCGATGATCTCGACGATTGTGGTCTGGGCGGTCCTACGCCGGGCGGGCTGCTCGGGATCGCGCGCGGCGTCGAGAGCTTGTATCCAGGCATTGGCAAGGGCCGCCGCGTCGATGCCGGGAAGCTTGAGTGACCTGATGCCGTCCACCGTCAAAAGGAGCGCGTCGCTGCGGTACCGGCTGACGTTGATGACGGCGATCGGCCCATGTGCGGCGTGCCGGACGAGCTCGGACGGCTCGGGCGGACGCAAGAAGCTCTCAAATCCTTCAAGCGCGCGGATCTCGGTGACGGTGGCCGTGAAGGCGGCCGCGATCCGCCGCCTCTGGTCAACACCCCAATCCTGTGGCGAACCGGCGTCGCCCGTCATCAGGGGTACCGCCGTGGCGTCATCCGCGTCGAGCCGGTCGCGCAACTCGGTGAAGCGCGCGGCCAGAGTTGGATGGCGTGCCTGGAGGTCGGTGAAGTCACTACGAGTGTCGAGCGCTTGACTGAGCAGCACGCCGCGGCCCAGCTCAAGCTGCTGCAAAGCGTGGGTCGCGCGTTCTTCATCCGTACGGCGCAGGGTGGTGTCGGTAAGCGTGAGCGCGGCGGCATCGGCAGCCAAACTGGCGTACTCCCCGAGCGCACGTTGCCGATCGCTGCGGTGGAGGTGCCGAGCAGCTGTCTCGGGCAGCAGTTGCACCGCGGCGTCGAGTAACTTGGCGGCGTGGCCGGGATCGGAATCAGCGATCAAACCGGCCGCCGCCCAGCCGGCATCGATCCGCCACGAGGCCGGTGCTGAGACAATGCTCGCCGCCTCTGACCAGGCGGCCACTGCCTCATCCCGTTCCGCCGGCACGCCGGTACGCTCAAACCGGGAACGAAGGCGATCACCCAGTCGACTCAGATAGAGCGCGCGATCCGCGTCGTCTGCGGTGCTCTCGATCGCCTCACGGAGGAGCGCGGTGGACTCCTCAAGGTCCGTCTCGTCACCCGTCATCCTGAAATGGGCGCCCAGCGCACGACTCAGTTCGAACAGCACGATCGGCCGGCGGCTGTGGTCGGCCGGAATGATCGCGACCGCCTCACGCGCGGCGGCAACGGCCTCCTCACCATCTGCAGACTCCTCGAAGGCCACGAACCGAGGTCCCAGAGCCCGACTGAGGTGCAGAAGAGCGGCGGCTCGCTCGCCAATCGCAGTGTGGACCGCCAGGCGACAGGCGGTGACGGCCTCGTCGATGTCCTCGCGCGACTCGGTGCGGACGAAACGCTGTTGCAGGGCCGAGCCGAGGTTGAGGAGGACGTTGGTGCGCGCGGAGGAGTCAGCCGGAACTACGTTGGCGGCCTCACGCGCGACCACGATCGCCTGGTCGAGATCTGCCATGCCTCCGGTCGCCCCGAACCGACTTTGCAGGGCCCGGGCCAGGTTCGCCAACATGAGAGGCCGATCAGGGTGATCATCGTGAATGAGCGCGACGGCTTGTCGTCCGAGCGTGATGGCCTCGTCCAAGTCGGCCAGGTCCCCCGTGTGCTCACTGCGCATGTGGAGGGCGCCGGCCAAGGACGAAAGCATGCCGTGCCGGCGGGAATTATCTGGTCCGCCGACCTTCAGCGTCTCACGAAGGTAGGCGATCGCATCGTCCAGATCCGCCTCGCTGTGTGTGCGGAAAGCCCGCCTCTTCAAGGCTTCGCCAAGCACGAAGACCGCATCTGTGCGGTCGGCGTGATCGGCGGGGAGGACTCGGGCGGCGGCGCGGCACGCCGTGATGGCCTCGTTCACATCGGCCAGATTCCCCCTTCGTTCGAAGCGCGTCAGCAAAGCGCCACCGAGGAGTGAAAGCGCGGAGGCGTCATCGGGGTCGCCGGCCTCGCCCCTCTGTACCGCTTCGCGGGCGAGGACGATCGCCTCCTCCAGGTCCTCGTCGTCCCCGGTCATGCGGGCTCGTGTCATCAGAGCTGTGCCAAGGGCCATCCGAACCATGACCGTGGTTGCGTCCACGGCGTTCAGCGTGATCGCTTCACGCCCGGTCTCGATCGCCTCATCGAGGTCCGTCACCATTCCGTTCATGCTGAACCTCGCGGTCAGCGCGAGGCAGAGAACACTCAGCCGAAACGCCGTGTCGGTGTCGCCTACCTCGTCTTGCGCGGCCGCCTTACGGGCAATGGCCACCGATTCCTCAACATCCGTCGCCTGACCGTTGCGCAGGAACCGGAACCACAGAAGGAAACTGAGTCGTGTCAGCCGAGCGGCTCGGAACGGGTCATCTGCAGTCGTCGCGTCGACGATGCGCCGCCAGAGCGCGATGTCGTCCGACAACCGATGCAGCCGACCCAGGCTCACAAGGTCATCCAGCCGCGCTTCGGCAATCGGCACCACCGACTCGGCGAGCACAGGAAGCACGGCCTCGGGCAACGGTTCGACGCCATCGATAAAGCACGGCGTGAACATTTCCACGGCCGCGTCAAGCTCGTCGTCGTTGTGGGGCAGGGCGCAATGCCGATACCAGAACATCCAGCCGAGCAGGTGGCGGGCTTGAAGGTCGGCGTGATCGTCCTGAAGAATCCGCAGGAGCCGGCGCATTTCCTTCACGGCGCCCCGCTTCAGCGCCAGCGACGCCTTTCCGGTGGTCCTGATCCGCTCGACCCGCGCTTTGACCGCAGCTAGATCATGCTCTCGCATCGAACCCGCCTTCGCTCGTGGCCGCGCCGCTCAACGGCCCGCCGGCGGCCTGGGAGGCGGCAGGTGGGTCCGCAGATGACGGGTGAGGGCGCGGCCAAGATCGCGGTCGAGGGGCCGGATTGGCGGCGCTTCGAGGGGCTGGTCCGCGGGCACCGCGGAAACGATGCCCAACCGGACCGCCAGCGTCGTGGCGTGCATGCGGGTGGCGGCCTCCAGGAACCGGGCATAGGCATTCGTTGAGGTGCGGATACGGTGGCGGGCGGTGACCGCGATCACGATGGCGATGGGCGCCGCAGGCCACCACCAGACGGCCAGCGGCACGTAGAGCACGGCCCATGCGCCCAGCGTCGCGGCACGTGCGACATCCGCGCGGGCATCGTTCAGCTCGCGGCGCACCGCGTCCGGCAGGATCAACCACAGCTGTGGCCACACCGTGGCCAGGTCCAGGTGATGGTGCCGGTCCAGGCGGACGGCGACGGCGTGCACGCGGTCACCGCTCCAGGTGGGCCGGGCGGGGCGTTCCACCGCGATCCGATCCCGATCACGAGCGGCCTTGTGCCGTGCGGCCGGATCGGGCCGATCGGCCGGATCCGGAGCCCTCGCCCCCTGGTACTCGGCATGCCAGGCGGCGTGGGCGGCGTCCCAGCGCCGCTGCCGGGCATCGACCCATCGCCGGACGACGCCCTGCACGGGACGCGGCCATCGGCGCCACCCAGCGGCCAGCGACAACCGCTCGACCAGTACACCGAGAGCTTGGACGATCAAGCCCACCACAGCGGCCCCGGCCAGCACCGCGGCCAGCAGCACCACTTGCCCGCCGGCATTCGTCACGGAGGGCGATTTGGCGTGGCGGGTGATCTCATGGGCGAGCCGTCCCACGTCCAACGCGTGGCCGTGCCCGAGAGTGACGGCCGCCGCGGCGACCGCCAGGTACAGCGCCCCGGGAAGCACCAGCAGCGACAGCCAGCGCTCGGCGAGTTTCTTGCCGAGCTCGCCCAGCAGCCCGTTCATGGGTCGAGTGGTTCGCGCACCAGCACTACTCCACTGATCGAACAGCGCGGCGGGAACTCCGGCGCCTCAGCCTCATCCCGCCCCGTGCAGGCCTTCAGCGGGCACCGATACACGATCTCCAGGCTCTCCACTCCGTCGGCACCCATGACGCTCCTGAAACCGCCATATCCGAATACGCCCAGCACGTCCCCTCGGGCCTGGATCGCAAGGTGCACCGCGTTCAGCAACTCGGGCACATGCTCCCTCGATGGCCCCTGTCGATCGAGTTCCTGCCGACCTTGGAGCGCTGCCTTCAACTGCGACAACGGCGCCGTCTCGCTGGCCCCTTCATCATCGAGGAGGTCTCGGATCTCCTCAAAATTCGCGCAGACATACGCCAGCCCGGCTTCGACCTGTGATGACTCCATCCGAACCCCCGGCCGTGGTCAAACACGCAATTACAACCCGCTCCCGAAGAGCAGGCGTGACCATAAGTAACCATATCGTCGTGAACACCAAATCGATGGTGAAATAGACATCAAGGCCTACTCGGGTCAAGCATTAGCATGAATGTGGACGGCCCAGAAATCGGGACGGCGGGAAACTGGTCAGCAGAGCGCCGGCGTAGGTGACGTCATTGACGCTTGGAGCCAGGGTGGGGTTTCGAAGGGCCGCGTGGCGGTGGGAGAACGGGGTGTCGGGGGCGGAGATGGGCACCGCCGGGGGACGGAAGTGCCTCGGGTGCGTACCCGCGCAGTATCGGCTCGATCACGTCGGTGAGATAGCTGTAGGCCTGTCGGCGGATGCGCCGTCCACCGAAGCGGCGGTCGGCGGCCATGAGGGCGTTCAGCATCAGGCGGATCGCCTCGACTTCGCCGTCGCTTGGGCCTGGGATCGGCGACTGGTGCGGGCTGTCCTCGAACAGTTCTTCCTGGCTCATGCTCAGCGCCCGTGCATCGAGGGTCCGGTAACGCTCGGTGATCCGCCAGACCTGCCCACCCTCTCAACGCTCCACACCGGGTGACGCTGCGCTCGGACCGGCACCGTCCGGTTGCTCCGGGGCTACGTGGGGGATGGTGCCAACGATTTGGCCGGAACGCGTCACCTCATCGCTGCGGACGCGGTCGCGGCGTACCGCGTCCCGGCGGTCTCGACCGTCCGGATCGGCGGTCGCGTAGGACGGGGAACTCCTCGCGGATCCGCGCCACCACGCCCGGGTCGATGTCGCAGCGCAGGATCTCCTCGGCGGCGCCCGCCTCCGCCAGGACCGTCCCCCACGGGTCGACCACGCGGGACGCGCCGGCCAGTGTCACGCCTTCGTGCGTGCCGGCGGCGTTGCAGGCCAGGATCAGCATCTGCTGCTCGACCGCGCGGGCGGCGGTGAGCAGCCGCCAGTGCGCGCGGACCCGTGCCGACCATGCGGCCGGGACCGCCACCGCCTCGGCGCCGGCGTCTGTCAGCGCCCGCCAGATCTCCGGGAACCGCAGGTCGTAGCAGGTGAGGGTGCCGGTCGTCCCGAGCGGGGAGGTGACGGTGGCGACCGTGTCGCCGGAGGTGAGCAGCTCGGCCTCGCGGGACCGGTATCCGAACAGGTGGATCTTCCGGTAGGTGTGGACGATGGTCCCGGAGGGGTCGACGAGCACGGCGGTGTTGTGCAGGCGTCCTGCGGGTGCCTGTTCCAGGATGCTGCCCAGGTGCAGGAAGCAGCCCAGCTCGCGGGCCCACTCCCGGGCGGCGGCGACGGTGTCGCCGTGCAGCGGCTCGGCCAGCTCGGCGTACCGGTCGAAGGCGAAGTAGCCGGGAAGCCACAGTTCGGGCAGCAGCACCAGGTCGGCGCCGCGGGCGTCCGCCACCATCCGCCCGACCCGCTCCCTGCGCCGCGCGGGCGGCTCCGCCGCGGGGCTCGCGACCTGGACGAGCGCGACGCGCGTCATCGCCCGCCGTGGATCGCGGGCCCGTACGACGGCCTCGATCCCGGGGTCCGCCACCACCTGCGCACCTCTTTCCTCTTTCCACGCCCGCGCCCCAGGGAAGGCGGACCCTGGGGCAAGGGAGCAAGGGGGACGAACCCGCTGATGTTGACCGTGCCGCCGGGCGGACCCTCACAGGCGCGGATCATGGCGAATGCCACCAGGAGGGCTACCAACGCCAGGGTGAGTCCTATGACGAGGGCGATGTCGATAAGTCGGGCTGCGGCTCGGTGCCGGGTAGCGGACGCTGGCGGGAGATGGTGGAGCCGACTGCCGGAGGTCCGCTGATAGGGGCCGGGGACGGGCAGCGGTCCCGTCCCCGGCCGTCATCGGTGTGGCGCCTCTGCGATCACCACGAGTTCCAGACCGTCACAGGGAACGTGGCGGAGCCCGTCTTGCCCGCCTGGTCGGTGACGGTCGCGGTGACGCGGTACATCCCCCACCTGTTCGGGGTTCCGGAGATCCGGCCGGTCGCGGCGTCGATCGTCAGGCCTGCGGGCAGGCCGGTCGCCTTCCAGCGGTACGGTGCGGCGCCGTCCGTGGCCTTCATCTGCAACTGGAACGCGCGGCCCACGTAGGCGGTCTGCGACTCGGGAACGGTCACGGCCGGTGTCCCGCCGGTCGCGGCGATCGTCCAGGTGAAGGAGGCGGAGCCGGTCTTGCCCTGGGCGTCGGTGGCGGTGACGGTCACCCGGGTCGATCCGGCCGTGGTGGGGGTACCGGTGATCGTTCCGGTGGAGGCGTCGATGGCGAGGCCGGCGGGCAGGCCGGCGGCCGTCCAGGTGTAGGGGGCCGTCCCGCCCGAGACGCTGTGGTCCAGCCGGACGGCGGTGCCGACCTGGCCGGACTGGTCGCCGGGCGCTGTCACGGTGAGGTCGCCGGGCTGCGCGTCGTCGGTGACCAGGGTCAGGCCCCACTTGGCCGCGGCCTCGCGCACCGGTTGCCCGATCGTCGTCGGACCGGTCTGCCCGCAGCCGTTCCCGCCGCCGGAATGGAGCCCGATGGCATTGGCGCCGCTCTTGGGCCCGGTGATGTAGGAGCCCCCCGAGTCGCCGGCGCCCGAGCAGGCGTTGGTCACGAACAGGCCCTCGATGATCACGTTGCCGTAGTCGATGGTCTGGTTGACCTTGGTGACGGTGCCGCAGCGGAACTTGGTGTTGCCACCGGAGTGGCAGACCGACATGCCGACGATCGGTTCTGCCGATCCGGTGACGGTGACGTCGCCCTGGCCCCATCCGGACACGGTCGCCGTCAGCCGCCAGGCGGTCTGGGTGACCGCGACCACGCCGAAGTCGCCTTCGCGCGCGTTGACACTGCGGTTCCCGCCGACGTTGGAGGTGCCGAGCCGCGTGCCGTCCTTGCCGTAGGCGGGCTGATCGGCATCGTTGGTGCAGTGGCCCGCGGTCAGCACGTGGCGTGACCCGCCCGAGCCGGTGGCCGAGAAGCCGATCGAGCACGACCCCTCCGAGCCTGGCTTCCAGTACTCGCCGCCGACCACGTCACCGCCCTGCTGGCGGAACCCCGCGTCCGACCGGACGATCGCGACCGAGGGCGACAGCGCGCGGAGCCGGGCCTGGAACGACGGTGCGAGGGCGGAGGTCACCAGGACGACCACGCGGTCGCCGACCGGGTCGGCTCCCCAGCTCGTGACGCCGGGGACACCGTCGCCGACCAGCCGCGACACCGAGGCCGCCGTCCGGGCGAGCACCGCCGGGCCGTGGGTCACGGGCCGGGGCTCGGCGCCCAGCGCACGGACATTGCCCATGTTCGCCTTATCGGTGACGGGCACGACCAGGGTGCCCTTCTCCGGGTCGAACCACATGCCGGCGGCGCCGACGGCCGGCCGCAGGGCCTGCGCGGCCTGCCGGGCCCGTGCCTCGTCCGACCAGCGGTGCCGTACCTGGTCGGCCGACAGCCCGAGGTCACGCCGCATCGCCTGCAGGACCGGGTCGGAGTCCGTGGGGCCCGTTCGCGCGTGCGCCGCCGCCCCGGGGAGCGCGGCGCACGCCATCGCGGCCGCCATGCCCGCCGAAAACAGCAGACCTGTGTACCTGTTCATCGATTGCGCCTTTCGGGGGTTGGGGGATGCCAGAACGGTAGGGAGCCGGCATCCGCCCCAAAAGCGAGGAACCCCTTGCTCCGTGCGAAGTCAGCGAAGCAGGGTGGCCAGCTGTGTGCGGGAGCGGACGCCGCGCTTGCGGTAGATCCGCGTCAGCCTCGCCTCGACCGTCTTGACGCTCACCGACAACGCCACGGCGATCTCCCGGTTGCTGGCGCCCGCCGCGACCAGCTCGGCCACCCGTTCCTCGCTCGCGGTCAGCTCGGCCGCGTGGCCGGCCTTGAGCGCGACCGGGTCGAGCCGGGCGGCGGCCTGCCCGGTAAGCCGGAGCCAGGGCCAGGCCCGCGCCGCGCTGAACACCTCACCCGCGCGCGCCACCAGCACACGCGCCTCGGCCCGGCGGCGCCGCCGGCGCGTAACGCTGGCCAAAGACAGCAGCACCCGCCCCTGTTCCAACGGCAGGCCGAGCTCACCGAACCGCCGTGCCGAACACGCCAGCGCCTCGGCCGCCTCGGACAGATCACCGCCGTCGGCGGCCATGACCTCCCCCTGTGCGTGGTCAAGCGCGGCCACGACACCCATCCGGCCCAATTGCTCAGCGGTGGGCCGGACCTCCGCCAGCAGCCGGCGTGCCTGGCCGGGACGTCCGGTCAGGGCCAGCGCGATCGCCAGATCACCGTGCCAGCGAAGCTGCGAGGGGTCGACGACACCGGCCATCCGCTCCAGGTCGCCCACCCGGCCGAGCGCCCGGACGGCCTCCGCCGGATCGCCGCGGACCAGGTCGACCACCCCCAGCACATGCAGGCAACGAGCGAGGAAGATCACGTCGTGCTCCTCCTCGGAGGCGGCGGCGCCGTGCTCCGCATACGCCCGCGCACGGCCGAAGTCACCACCCGCCGCCTCCGTCAAGGCCATGCTGTACCAGGCCGGTCCCGCGGACAGCCCCGCCGTCTTGGTCAGCTCCATCGCACGCGCCGCATACGACGACGCCTGCACGCAGGCGCCCGACCGGACCTCGGCCTCGGCGAGACCGCGCAGCACGTCGGTCAGGTCCTCGGCGTCGCCGGACCGTTCGGCCGCGGGCAGCAGGTCGAGCAGCATCGTGCGGGCGTCGTCGAGCCGGTCGTCGAACAGCGCGTGCCGGGCCGCGAGGAACCTGGCCGAGTCGTTCATTGGGGCCTGACCGCCGGGCGCCAGGATCAGCGCGTCCGCCAGCGAGCGTTCCGCGTCCGGATGGCCGATGATCCGCTCGACCCGGGCGCGCATCGTCAGCGCCGCCGCGAGAAGCGCGCGGTCGCCGGCGGCGGTCGCCAGATCGCACGCCCGGTCGGCCTCGTCCCTGGCCCGGGCGGGATTGGCCTCGGTCAGGTTGGCGCGCACCGCCAGGCGAATGCGGACCTCGGCCTGCAAGGCCGGATTGCCACCGGCGTCGGCCAGAGCCCGCGCGAAGGTGTCGTCATGGCCGTGCAGCGACTGCCCTGCCGTCCGGATGACCGCCAGCCGGGCCCGGGTGCGTTCGGCGGGGGTGCCCATCTCCTCCAGGAGCGCCTCGCCCCGCTGGACCAGATCGGCACGCCCGGCAGCCGCCGCGTCGGCCGTCGCCTCGGCCACCACGCCGCTCGCCCGGCCCGGAGCGCGTTCGGCCGCTAGCAGCCCCAGCTCGGCGGCGCCCGCACGATCACCCGCCGCACGCGCGACCACGGCCGCCGCCGCCAGCTCGTGGGCCAGACCGGCGTCCGGTCCCGGATCGGCCAGCGCGCGATGGCGAAGACGATCGGCGGGATCCTCGGACGCCTCGGCCAGCGCCCGGTGCACCGTCGCCCGGCGGCTCCCGCCCTCTTCCTCGATCACCGTGTCGGCGATGGCCGTCCCGGCGAACCTCACTGTGGCGTCTCTTGCGGCTGTCCCCCTCATCTCGTCCAGAGTGACCAGACCCGCCGCCACCGCAGGCTGCAGCTCGACGTCGGCGTCCGGCCATCCCGCCCGGCACAGCAGCGAGAACGTCGGCCGCCGCGCCAGCGCTACCGGCAGCAGCACATCGCGGGTCGCGGCGGGCAGTTCCACGAGCCGTGCGGCAATGAGACGCCTGACCGGACGCGGATCGGTCCCGGCCGCCAGAGCCCTGCCGATCTCCAGCGCCCATCCCGCGAATCCACCGCTCGCCGCGTGCACCCGCCCGGCCAGGTGGCAGGCGATGCCGTGCTCGCTCAGCAGCGACGCCACCTCCTGGCCCGACAGCGGCGGCACCGGCACCACCGTCCACGCTCCACCGAGCCGTTCGGTCACCGACAATCCCGGTGACGTGCGCTCGGCGATCAGGCACCCCACCCGCCCGCCACAGCGCCGAAGCGCGTGCGTCAACGCCCCAACGCTGGCCGGATCCGTCCAGTGGGCGTCGTCGATCACCAGCAGTCCGCCGGATCCAGCGAGCACCTCGGCGAGCGCGAACCGCACCGCCAGCGGGTCGGCCTCGCCTGGCTCTCGCCGCAACAGCGCCCCCACCGCCTCCCGCTGCGGCCCGGCCAGCGTGCCGATCAGCCGCGCGGGCACAACGTCGATAATCTCCGCGACGACCGCAAATTCAAGCGCATCGCTGCCAGTGCCCACCCGGATCACCGGCCCCGGCCGGTCCCGGACCAGACAGTCCAGCAACGTGCTCTTGCCGACTCCCGCCGGGCCGCGGAGCACGACGCGCTCACCCGCCGCCAGCGCCCCGGCGGCGGCTGTCAACCCGGCGCGCACCACCATGCCACGTGATCGTAGGCAGTGAGCCCCTGCGCCGACAGAGGGAAAACCCTCGCCACCGCACCGACGCCCTACTACGGGCCCCGGATCCTCTTCCTTGCAGGCGCCGTTACCAACTACTGGCGACTCACCAGACCTCCCACGCGAGACACCCTCTTACTACGAGTCATTGCGACAGCGATGTTGACGCAGCTACAAGCCGACTGCTGATGGCCATCTCCGGTGCGCTTGAACAGGAGATGGAGTGTCCGCGACGACGCCGGAGCCTTGGTGTTCTTCCCATTCCTCGGGTTCTTCTTCGGGGTCGGCGTGCCGCCGCTGGTACGCCGCGCACAGCACGGTGAGAATGGCCGCGAACACGCTGATGGTGGCCATGGCGACGACCCCTGGTGGGGAGTGGTGCTCGCCTGGTTCCAGGGTGTCCGCATGGCCCGTACGGGTTCAGATGCGGGCAGTTAGGCGGCGCTGTGGCTGACCCGCTGGGTGCCGGCGCACAGTCGGACGGGCATCAGCCGCCGCGTCGCTGGGGACGGCCGCGACGAGTGTGCCGCTGGCGGTGTCGAACCAGTATCCGGCCTGGTCGCCCTGGAGGTCATTCGCAGGCTCGTGGCCGTCCGGGGCGGTGGCTTCGTCCGTGAGAGGTTCGCGCACTGTGCGGCGCCCAAACTCAGATCGCGTTATGGCCTTCAGCAGCGGGGTCGGATGGTTCGGGGCTCGGCCTGCGCGGGGGTGGTGGACAGGACGCTGGCGGCGGTGAATGCGCTCCAGCGGACGAGATGTGGGAAATGCTGCACAGACCTGACCTTTCTGCCGGCTGTCCCGTGGCGAAAGCAGGGAGGGCGCCGTGCAGGGGGAATTCAGAGAACTGCTGCGTGGCGTGACCCGGCGGCCGAGGAAATAGGGGAATCCCTTGTTATTCATCAACGACTGTTCTGCAACGACAGGGAAATTCCCGGTGCTGGTGAGACGAGGGCTTTCCCGGATGCGGCTTGGGTCTGCGATTCCTACCCTTTGGGATGTCTCCGTCCTGCGCGTGCATCCTTGCCGCGCTTTAGAAATGGAGGACCCCCGTGAACGCTCCCAGGAGACGTATCTCTTCATCGGCGGTCGCGGCGCTCGCCGCGGTCGTGGTCGCGGCGCTGTTGCCCGGCGTCGGCTCGGCCGCCGAACCGGAAGGCAGGGTGATCGCGGCCCGCACACCCATCCCGGGCAGCTACCTGGTCAAGCTCAAGGACTCGCGTTCAGTGGGCCAGACCGCCTCTGACCTCACGCGAGCCCACGGCGGCCAGCTCAAGTCCGTCTACACCGCCGCCGGCAACGGGTTCCTGGTGCGCGGGCTGGACGAGGCCAAGGCACGCCGACTGGCCGGCCACGCCGCGGTGGCGGCCGTGTACCAGGAGGGCACGGCCCGGCTGGCTCAGGACGACGCCACCTGGGGCCTTGACCGGATCGACCAGAAGAACCTGCCGCTGGACAAAAAGTACAACCCACCCAACACCGCGTCCCTGGCCACCGCCTATGTGATGGACGGGGGCATTCGCAAGACCCACACCGAGTTCGGGGGCCGCGCCAGCGTCGGCGGGGACTTCACCGACAGCAAGCCGGGCGATGGCAGTGACTGCAACGGGCACGGCACCCATGTCGCGGGCACCGTGGGCGGCAAGGTCTACGGGGTCGCCAAACAGGTCAAGGTCGTGGCCCTGCGGACCTTCGGCTGCGGTTCGACCGCCCCGGACTCCTGGGCCATGGACGCGCTGGAGTGGCTCGGACGCAACGGCGTCAAGCCCGCGGTGGTGAACATGAGCCTGATCTTCGACACCGCCGACTTCGCCGCCGACATGATCCGGAACCTGACCGGCCAGGGGCTGGTGTTCGTGGCGGCCGCGGGCAACAGCAACGCCGACGCCTGCGGCTACGGCCCCGCCAAGCTGCCCGAGGTGATCACGGTCGGCAACACCGAGCGCGACGACCGCCGCAACTCGATGTCCAACTACGGCAGATGCGTCGATGTGTTCGCCCCCGGCACCTACATCGACGCTGCCTCGCACAGCAGCGATACCGGCATCACCCAAAAGACCGGCACCTCGATGGCCGCTCCGCACGTCGCGGGCGCGGTGGCGGTTTGGCTGCACGCCAACCCCGGCGCGACCGCCAAGCAGGCCCACGACGCGATCGTCAACGCCGCGACCCAGGGCGTGGTGAAGAACCCCGGCACCAGATCACCGAACAAGCTGCTGAACGTCCAGTTCGGCCCAGGTGACCCCGGTCCCGGCGGTCCCGCGGCCAAGTTCACCGCCAGCTGCGCCATCACGGCTCCGTCTTGTGCGTTCGACGCGTCCGTCTCCACCGGGGCGACGTCCTACCGCTGGGACTTCGGCGACGGCGGCACCGGCGACGGCGTGAAGTACAAGCACAATTACGCCAAGGCCGGCGCCTACAAGGTCAAGCTGACCGTCACCGACAGCGCGGGCAACAGCAACTCCACCGAGCAGGAAGTCACCGCGGGCAAGCCGGGCGGCGACCCCAACCTGGCGCCGACCGCGAGCTTCAGCGCGCAGTGCTGGTCGGGCCAGTGCACCTTCGACGCAGGTGGCTCCAAGGACCCCGACGGCGCCATCGCGTCCTACCAGTGGGACTTCGGTGACGGCGGCACCGGCGGCGACAAGGTCGCCAAGCATCCCTACCCGAACAAGACCGCCGACTACATCAGCAAGCTCACCGTCACCGACACCGGCGGCCTGAGCGCCGTGACCCAGCGCAAGATCGTCTGCTGGTCGGGCCTCTCCTCGCCCATGTGCTTCGCCGACAGCGCCGCATCACCGTCGGCCGAACCCTTCGTCCGGGGCGGCACCGACACCACCACCGCCGAGTACCCGTGGGCGGTTGCGATTTTGCGCCCCGGCAGCCCCCATCCGCAGAAGCTGAACTGCGGCGGCGCGCTGGTCCGCCCCAACAAGGTCATCACCGCCGCGCACTGCGTGGACAACAGCGCCGACAACTGGCAGTCCAAAACCATCGTGTTCGGCCGCGATGACCTGAAGGACGCCTCCCAGGGCACCACCGCCAAACCGATCAAGCGGTGGATCGAACCCGGCTACACACCGGGCAAGCTCGACGGCAGCGACGTCGCCGTCCTGACACTGGACAAAAACCTTGGCACCCAGACCCTGAAAGTCGCCCTGGGCAAGGACAACGGCGTAATCGACAAACCCGGCACCGACACCACCATGCTCACCTACGGCAACACCGACGGCGGCACGGGGTACCAGTCACATCTGCAAAAGGCCAAGTTCCCCATTATCGACGGCAAGACCTGCAAGGACGTCGGCTTCACCTTCAACCCGCAAAACCAGCTCTGCCACGGCCCGCATAAGGGCGAGGTCGGCAGCTGCCGAGGCGACAGCGGCTCGCCCTATATTGCCGGAACCTCGATCGGGCACCTACACGCTCGTCGGCATCCACTCATCCGGCGACTCCCAATGCCAGGGGCCCGGCATCTCCACCAGAATCACCAAGTACTCCGACGCGATCCTCGCCGAACTCGGCCCCGAGACCCCCGGCGGCAGGGAATTCACCAACGACACCGACATGACCGTCCCCGATCTAGACCAGAAGGGAGTCACCAGCACGATCGAGGTCAGCGGACAAAGCGGTAACGCCCCCGCCACCCTCAAAGCGGCGGTGTCGGTGAAACACACCTACCGCGGTGATCTCCACATCGACCTGATCGCTCCCAGCGGCAAGCACTATCCCCTGCGCCCCGCCAACGGCGGCGACAGCGCGGCGAATCTGGCCGAAACCTACACCGTCAACGCCTCAGGCGAACCAGCCAACGGCCCCTGGAAGCTCCTTGTCCGGGACATCTTCCACCGGGACCAAGGCACACTCGACTCCTGGAAACTGACCTTCTAAACCCCCAGGGGCAGTGACCCATGGCCGTCCTCCAGACGGCCTGGAGCCGAACAATGGAATCCCGTCTGAGTTTATGATCAGGCGGGATTCCGTCGTTCTGCGTTGCGGCAGCCAAGACACAGCCCGCGAGAACCGTCAACAGCGCCGGACAATTGCGAAAACGCGGGGAACACCGGTTGTCTCGCATGCCAGCAGGATCTGGCCCCCGGACGCCGGTTCCCGCGCCCTTCGGACCCGCACACCGCGCGTCGCCGAACGTGTGATCGTCGACCACGCGGGTGCGGGAGCCGGCCGAAGCGGGCGATCCGCGATCTTGAAGTCCTGCTCGCTACTGCGGCGGCCACTCTCAGCCAAGACTAAACACTTCGCACCTGACGGTTCTGAGTGCGTGTTTGAGAAGTTGACCCGATGAGCCTTCGGGACCACGTTGGGCTCAGGGAGCGCCTGTCGGAGTGGTAAGGCCCGATGACGTGGAGCCGCCCGAGAGTGGGACGATCGGATCATGGCGACGTACCTGACGCTCCGGTCCTTGACGATCTTGTCGGATAACGAAGTGGCCATGGTGTTCATCGATTCCGCAGGCGAGGAGATGACCTACCGCTTCACCTCGACGGATACGGACCAGATCAAAGTGATCAACGGAGAGGACTCATTCTCCAGCCAGTACAGACAGGTCCCCGGTCCGGCGACGCCGATGTGGCCGGAACGCCTTGCCTCCCAGGCTCTTCAGGCATATCAGGATCCGCTTCCGGCCGGGGAGACACTCGAACGGCTGCGCACGGAATGCCATGAAGAATTGCACAGGCGCTGGCATTCGGGCGGACGCAGGCCCTGACCGACGGCCGGTCGTCCACCCCCCCAAGCAGCGGGGCATGCATGAGGCCGATGGCGGCCACCGGATCATACTTCGCTGGTGGCGGTATTGCGTTCGTAGTCGCGAGCCAGCCGCCGGTGTGCGGTGAGCCACGGCATCCGCGACGGCGCGACCCGCGTCGATGGCTGCGGCGGCTCCTGCCTACGCATCTGACCTGCCAACCTACGCCGCCCTGAACGGCTGGAGCGCCGTCGTGTAGCGTTTCCAGTTCCCGCCCGGGCCATCCCCGAGGCGACCGGACTGCGCACCCACCGAAACCAGCACTCGTGCTCTCCTGTGTCGGGAGGAGGTGGCAGGGCAGGGCCGCGTCGGGCCGTGCGGAAGTGACCGTAGGGGCGGCGCCCGGCGGTCTCGTGTCAGTACCTTTTGATCGTGTACGAGCTGACGACCTCGGTGAACTCCTCCACCCCTATTTCCGCCAGCGCCTCGGCCGCTGCCTCCTCTCCCTGGGTCTCGGCCGCGAGCTGCGCTCGCCGCGCCCTCATGTTCTCGACCGCGATTCGCTGGTTCGCGCCGACGTAGCCGCGCAGCTCCTCCTCGTAGGCGGCGAAGGCCCGGACATGGTCGCCGTCGGCCGCCTTCAGCTCGCCCGCCAGGACGTAGGCGCCGACCATGGCCATGCTCGTTCCCTGCCCGGACAGCGGGGACCCGCAGTAGCCCGCGTCCCCCAGCAGCGCCACCCGGCCGCTCGACCAGGCGTCGAGACGGACCTGCGCCGCCGAGTCGAAGTGGAAGTCTGGAGCCGCCCACATCAGCTCCAGCAGCTTTGGCATCACCCAGCTGTCCCCTTCCAGCTCGCGGGCCACGAGCTTCTTCTGCGCCTCGATGTCTCGGTGGTCGTACTCCAGTGGTCCCGCCGGATCGAACATCAGGTAGGCGCGGGCTTCGGTACCGTTCCGCACGCTCATCACCATGCCGCCGCGCAGGCCGCCGCCCGGCATCTGGTGCATCACCTGCCAGCCGTCCAGCCCGAGGAAGTTCGGGACGCTGAAGACGGCCATGCAGGTCCCGAGCTCTTGCAGCTCCGTCGGCCCGAACGCCAGCCGGCGCGTGGTGGAATGCAGCCCGTCTGCCCCGATCACGAGCCCGAAAGACCGCTCCAGGCCGCTGTCGAACCGCACCCGGACCCCGTCCGCGTCCTGCTCCAGCGCCATGATCGAGTCATCGAAGAGGTACTCGATCCGCTCCCCGCCCGCCGCCGCGATGATCTGCGCCAGATCGTCTCGGAGGATCTCCACGTCCGGGCTCGCCAGGTCACCGCCGCTGACGGTCCGCTCCTGCGACCGGTAGACCTCCTCACCCGCCGCGTCCACCACCGACATCCCGCGCATGCCGGTGCTCTTGGCGCGTATCGCGTCCAGAACGCCCATCCGCTCGGCCACGTCCAGCGCGGGCCCCCGAACGTCGATCGCCTGTCCGCCGGGCCTGATGCCGTTCCAGCGCTCGACGACGGTCACGTCGAAGCCGTACCGGTCGAGCCAGTACGCCAGAGCGGGCCCGCCGATCCCGGCGCCGGAGATGAGAATGCTCGTGTTCGTCATGCCCCGAGACTCGCCGCCCCCGCTGACCGGCCACTGACCACCCGCTGACGGCCTCACCGCCCGCCCGTCAGCACAACGGCAACGAGACACACCTGCGTACCCTCACCCGCTCTGTGCAGGAGCCCACTGGACGGCGATCTCGTCGAGCAACACGACCCTGCGCCGGAAACAGCCAGCCCCCGCGCCCGGCCCTCCCAGGCATGGCGTATCGGCGGTCCACCACACCCGCC
>NZ_SMKT01000129.1 GCF_004348735.1 Actinomadura sp. KC06 | reverse complement strand
GTCCACCCCCGCATGCGCGTTCGGGACGCCCACGCGCTTATCCCGCTGGTCGTGCGTTCGGGGCGTGTGCGTGTTTGGGACGTCTATAGGACGGCGTCTGCTAGTAGCTCCACCTGGTGCGGGTCGGGGTTGCATGGGAAGAGGATTAGTTCGTCGCATCCGGCGTCTTTGTAGGCGGCGACGGCTTTGCGGACGGACGTGGTGTCGGTGAGTGCCAGGGACGCGACCTTCTGCGCGTCCCATCCTTCGACGGCGTAGTGGTCCGTGAGGAAGGACTCGGCGTCCGCCTGTGCGTGGGGGCCGAGGGAGAAGTATGGCTGGGCCATCAGGCGTGGGTCGCCGTCGCGGCCATGTCGCGTCCACGCTTCGCGCACCGCGTGCGCGCCCTGCTGGAACGTCTCGACGCCTCGGCTCCCCGCGATCCAGCCGGCGCCGCGGGCGGCCACTCGGGCGAAGGGGCGTTCGCCGTGGCCGCCGAAAATGAGGCGCTCGGGCGGGACGCCGGGTTGGGGTCCGATCGCCCCGGCGACTCCGCGGGGTTCGCCGGCCCAGATGCTCGTCATCTCGTCCAGCATCGCGTCGAAGCGGCGGCCCCGCCCGGCGAAGGGGACGCCCGAGGCGGCGTAGTCGTCCTCGTAGCCGCCGACGGCCATGCCTAGCACGAGCCGTCCGCCCGACAGGTGGTTCACGGTCGCGGCCTGCTTGGCGAGCAGCGCGGCGTTGGCGCGGAACGGCACGAGCAGGATCGAGGTCATCAACCGGATCCGCTCGGTGACGGCCGCCGCCGCGGCCAGCGTCACGAGCGGTTCGCAGTTGCCGTACACCAGCCGGTCGATCACGCCGAGCGTGGAGAATCCGCGCTCCTCGGCGGTCTTCGCCCACTGCATGATCTGCGTGCCCGGGGTGCCGGGGATGGTCGCGGGCAGGCCGATTCCGATGTCCATGTGGTCCTTCCGGCGGACGGGATCATGGGGGACGTGGTCCGGCGGGACGGACGTCCGACCACTCCAAGTAGCCTAGCTCGGACATTCCGCCACGGAACGGACGCGAGGAGCCCTGATGACGGTGCAGATGTCGTGGGAGGACGTGTGCGCCCGGCGGCTTGAGCGGCATGCGCTGTCGGTCCCGTCCAAGGACGGCTGCGCGGAGGTGGCGGCGGGGATGGGCGGCGTCCACGCGCAGGTGATGACCGCGGCCGAGCTCGGGATCGGCCTGCGCATGGACGGCGTCACCCGCGCCGACGTGCGCCGCGCGCTGTGGGAGGAGCGCAGCCTCGTCAAGGCCCACGGGCCGCGCGGGACGGTGCACGTGCTGCCCGCCCGCGATCTGCCGATGTGGGTCGCGGCGCTGTCGGCGCTGCCCCCGGCGCCGAGCCCGTTCCAGGACGGCGTGCGCATGACCGCGGAGCAGACCGAGGAGGTCATCGCGGCCATCGAGGGCGCCGTGGACGAGGCCGACCTGACCGTCGACGAGCTCACCGAGGCGGTGGTCGAGCGGGCCGGGCCGTGGGCGGGCGACCTGGTCATGCCGGCGTTCCAGACGCTGTGGCCGCGCTGGCGGCAGGCGATGGGGCAGGCGGGGCAGCGCGGCGCGATGTGCTTCGGCCCGATGCGGGGGCGCAAGGTCACCTACTCCAGCCCGCGACGCCTGGTCCCCGATTTCCAGCCCGCTCCGGCGGACGCGGCGCTCGGCTGGCTCGTCCGCTCCTACCTGCATGCTTTCGGACCTTCGACGTCCGACCGGTTCGCGCACTGGCTGGGCACCCCCTCCGGGTGGGCGGCCGACCTGTTCGCGTCGCTCGACCTGGAACGCGTGGAGGTGGAAGGCACGGAAGCGTGGGTCGCGGCAGGTGACACCGAATTGCCAGTGGACGCGCCGCGCGGCGTCCGGCTGCTGCCGTATTTCGACGTCTACGCCTACCGGGTCGGCAATCAGCCGCCGGAATTGCTTTATCCGGGAAATGCCGGTGAGCGGGCGCTGCGCGGCAATTTCCAGCTCCTGCTGGTGGACGGCGTCGTCGCCGGCCTGTGGCACCAGCGCCGCTCGGGCCGCCGCATCGACGTCACCGCGGAGCCGCTCGTCACCCTGACCAAGGCGCAGCACGCGGACCTGGAAGAGCAGGTCGAGCGCGTGGCGCATGTCCTGGAGGCCACCAAGACGACCCTCACGATCGGCCCGGTTACCGTCGGCGGCCACGCCTGACGCCGGGGGAGTCGTTGGCCCCGGGCGTGGCTATCTGGGTGGGGTCCACGCCCGGAGGGTCGAGCTTGTCCGGTCGCCCGAACCGGGTCAGAACTGGTCGTCGTCGACGTCGTAGTGGCGCGACGTCCTCTTGAGGGTGTGCGCCTCGTTCTCGGGCGAGATCTTGTCGACGACGCGGATTCCCGGACGTCCCGCCTCGACCTCGAACCGCGCGGCCGTGGCGATCTTCGTGTCGCCCGGCGTCCACACCGTGTCGACGATGCGGAGCGAGGCCAGCAGCCGGGACGGGGTGACGTCGCAGACGACGTATCCGCGCCGGTTGCTGATGTACTTCCAGTGCGGGCTCTCGGCCATGATCGGGTTGTAGGTCCGGTGGAACGCGACGGGGTCGGAGTCGCCGCCCGAGCTGATCGACGTCCCGGTGATCTCGGCGCCGGTGACCGGGGACTTCTCGTCGTCGAAGTCGGGCTTCAGGTCGCACACCCAGGTGGCGTGCCGGTCACCGGTGAGGATCACGGGGTTGGACGTCCGACCAGAGCCGAAGAACTCCAGCATGCGGCGGCGCTGCACCCGGTAGCCGTCCCAGTTGTCGAAGTCGAAGACCTGGTCGGGCCCCGCCTTGCGGTCGTTGGACGCCCACATCAGCTGGTTGGCCAGCAGGTTCCAGCGGCCGCCGGAGCGGGACATGCCGTCCATCAGCCACTTCTCCTGCTCCGCGCCGGTCATGGTGCGGGCCGGGTCGTTGGCCTCGGCGAGGGTGGCCGGCTGGTCACTGCGGTACTGCCGGGTGTCGAGCACGTGCACGGTGGCGAGCCTGCCGAAGCCGAGCCTGCGGTACAGCCGCATGTCGATGCCCTTCGGACGGGCGGACCGGCGCAGCGGCATGTGCTCGTAGTAGGCCCGGAACGCGGCGGCGCGGCGGGCGAGGAACTTGTCGTGCGGCTGCTTGTCGGGGTCCTGGGGGATCTCGTCGGCCCAGTTGTTGTCGACCTCGTGGTCGTCCCACGTCGCGATCCAGGGGAAGGCGGCGTGCGCGGCCTGCAGGTCGGTGTCCGTCTTGTACTGCGCGTGCCGGTTGCGGTACTCGACCAGCGTGTACGGCTCGTCCTTGCCCTCATGGGTGCGGACGGTCGTGGTCCGCGGGACGGACTCGTAGATGTAGTCGCCGAGGAAGGCGACGAACGCCAGGTCCTCCTGCGCCAAGTGGTGGTAGGCGGTGTAGTAGCCGTCCTGCCAGCTCTGGCAGGACGCGAACGCGAACCGCAACTGCCGGTTGACCGTGCCGGGCGACGGCGCCGTCCGGCTGCGGCCTACCGGCGACAGCTCCTTGCCGACCCGGAACCGGTAGAAGTAGACCCGGTCGGGCCGCAGCCCGCCGACCTCAACGTGCACCGCGTGCCCGCTTTCGGGCCGCGCCACCTCCACGCCCTGCGCGCGGACGCGCTGGAAGCGCTCGTCCTCGGCGACCTGCCAGGCCACCGGCACCTGCCGGTCGGGCATGCCGCCGCCGTCGACCGGACGGGGGGCCAGGCGCGTCCACAGCACGAAACCGTCGGGCAGCGGGTCACCGGACGCGACGCCGAGGGTGAACAGGTCGTTCGGCAGCGGGGCGCCGCCATGCGAGCGGACGGTGGCGACCGCTCCGTCCTGGCCCAGCAGCGCCGGGCCGACCAGAATATGGCCCGTGGCCAGCGCCGATACGGCTCCGCCGGTGGCCAGGAACCGGCGCCGAGGATACATTTCCGACATACACCCTCCTTGTGATCAATACAGGAGGATGATCGCAGATCGGTGAACGTCGGCAGGCGCGAATGCTGACACGGAAGCGACCAGCACGCGAACAACGGCCTCTCACCTGCGCAATATTGGTCGCATAAGTTCGCACTGGCGCTATACGGATGCCTTATGACCTCATAAGGATCTGTTATTTCGCCCCATTCGAGAACGGGCTCTGCCGCCGGCGTATCCGGGCTCTACAGGGGGCTGCCGGGGGCCTCGCGCGTCCGTTACCGCGAGCTTCCCTCGCTGGGGCGTCACCAGTGGTGGCTGCTGGACAACGCCGAGACGGCGTGCTGGGCAGTACCGGGGCGACCGCTGCCGGGAACCGGTCAGGTGCCGAGGGGTTGGGTCTTGATAGGCGAAGAGTTGCCTATGGATTTCACCAATAGCGACCCGGGAAGGTTCGAGTTCTGCGAGCCGTGGATACTCTCACCTGCGATGTTATCCATGGGACGGCCATGCGCTCTTAGGCTCAAGCAGAGCAAAAGTCTCGCAGGCAATGTTCCATATAAATGTATGAAGAATTAGGTGGATAACGGACATCCGGCCGTGGTGGGGCGGCGGCATTATCCGGGGGGCTAGCAATGTTCGGTAACGAGTCGGCTCTACGCGACCGTGTAAAGGCGGTCGCTCTCCGTGATCGGGCGAAGGCACCGGAAAAGGGGACCGGCCAGGTCCCCTGGTGGACTGTGCTGCTGGCGGCCGGCTGGCTAGCGCAGGTGCTGTTCCGGGTGGTGCTGGAGAGCTGGCGCAGCGTCCCGCTCTACGTGCCGGACGAAGTCGGATATCTGCTCGGAGGCCGGTTGCTCGCCGGCGGAGCGGACGGCGACCTGACCGGACGGCTGCTGTACTACGGCGGCTATTCGCTCCTCCTGGCACCGGCTAACTGGATCAGCGACGATCCGGCGATCGTGTATCGGGCAGTCCTGGTCACCAACGCCCTTATCGCCGCGACGCTGCTTCCGTTGGCGTACCTCGCGCTCAGGCGGCTCGGGATGAATCAGATTCCCGCGTACATCGCCGCAACGCTGGCCGCGCTCATAACGTCGAACGTCCACTACAGCCAGTTCGCGTTGACCGATGCCGTCCTGCCGGTGATGGTCCTCGGGTGGCTGTTGCTGGTGCATTCCTGGCTCACGTCCGAGCGGCAGCTCCACGGTGCCTTGGCCGGTGTTCTGGCGGCCTACATGTCCTGGGTCCACGTCCGCGGCTTCGTCGTCGTCATCGTGTTCGCGGGAACGCTGGGCGTGGCGTGGTGGCGGCGCTGGGCGAACCGGCGAGGCATCACGGTCATGGCCTGGCTGCTCATCATGACCACCGTCGCGGGAATCCAGCTCAACGACTGGGTGCGCTCCCAGCTGTATCCCCGGGGCGCCTACGGGCTGGACGAACTGCTGATCGACCGGATCACCAGCCTTTCCGGGCTGGGGTGGACGCTCTCGCTGACCGCCGGAAAGCTGTGGTATCTGGTCGTCTCGACCTGGGGTATCGCCGGGATAGGGCTGATCGCCCTGGCCGTCGCCGTAAAGCGCGATCGCGTTCCAATGGGCACGCGCGTCGTCGCCGTCCAGGCCGCCGTCTCCATGGTCGGCGTCGCGCTCGCCACCTCCGCCGCCACTCCGGACGAGGGCACGGTGGCCAATTTCGTCTACGGCCGGTACCTGACCTGCTTCGCCCCGATTCTTTTCCTCGCCGCCGTCGTCCTCGTCACGCGCGCCCCGGCGTTCACCGCGCTTCGTGCGGTGCCCATCACCGCGGCCATCACGATGGCCGCCGGTGGCATCGTCTGGCTGCACGCCGGCGACCAGCTCTCGCGGGACTTCTTCCTCTCCACCGATTTCGCCGAGATCAGCTTCCTCACCTGGAACTGGGAAGAGTTCCACCTGTGGTTCGCGACCATTGTGGCGCTGCTGCTCCTCGCAGTTATTGCCGCGCTGAGCGTCTACGGTGGCAGGAAAGCGATTCTAGGCGCTGTTGGGCTGGTCGCCGTCCTGAACATCGCAGCCGTGCTCGCCACCACCAATCACGTCGTCAGCTACTGGGATAAGCGATACGCCGCGACGGCCAGCCTGAAATACGAGCTTCGGGCCAATGACAAGGTCGGTGTGAACTTTCCTGAGCTCGGCTGGCGGATTTGGGTGCTGCAGGCGTTCCAATCCCGCCACGGCCTGGTGCCGATCGACCGGTTCGGACGTTTTCCGCTCCCGGCGGATCTGACCGTTGTCGTCGTCCCCTGGACTCCAGGCACGGCGCTCACGAAGACCTGGCCGGCCGCTCCGGCAGACTGGCGCATCGTCTCGGCCCACAAGCCAGGCTTCGGCGGCTGGGTGGCGTGGCGCCGGGTGAACACGACCACCGCGCCGTAACGCCATCGGCGGGCCCAATACCAAAACGGATGGCCCGCAATTAGCCAGCACTAAACACCCCATCGACGCCTTCGACGCCGACGGCATCTCGACGTGCACCTATTACGGTCGTCCCACCCCATAGCACGACAGCTCAGAACCACGAGCCGAGCACGCCGCAGATCACACCGTCAAAATAGACGCCAGGTCGGATAAATCGCCCAGACAGGCACCAATCAATGTTGCCGACCAGATCCTGGCCCATAGTGGGACGCTCTCCATAACGCTCCGTTTTCGCCAGCACTCTTGCGGCTTGATCAATGCGTCCTAACGAGACATGTAAAAGATCCCCAAAAGTGAGCTCCGCCGTCATGCTTGATCAGGATCGGGGGACCGTTAATAGCGTTTCGGTCCTTGCTGATCGGCTTGCCGGCGGCTTCTGCCGAGAGCTCACAGATGAGTGGGCCGCGCCGAGTGAACCATTTGGCGTGCCCATTGCCAAGGGGGAATCAATCGCGTGTTCTACTGGATCCTGCGGCGAAGACATAAGACCAGAGTCGCCGTGGTCATGGCTACGTTGCTCCTGCTTGCACTGATTCAGCCACTGGTCTCTCGGAGTACCTCCGCCTCGACGAGTAGCGCGTCACAGAAGCCGATCAGCGACGGGCCCAAGCCGAGCCAGCACCAACCCGACCGCATGGGCGGCGGCGGTGGCTGCGGGAAGCACAAGTGCTGCAAGAAGAAGTGCTGCAAAAAGAAATGCTGCAAGAAGAAGTGCAAGCCAGGCCCACCAGGTCCACCGGGACCGGACGGCCCCACCGGTCCCACCGGCCCCGCCGGCGAGGACGGAGCCACCGGCCCGACAGGCCCAGCGGGCGCCGATGGCCCACCCGGCCCTCCGGGTGAGGACGGCGCAACAGGCCCAACCGGCCCCGAGGGCCCGACAGGTCCGGCGGGCGCTGACGGCATCGATGGCGCGGACGGCGCGACAGGCCCAACCGGCCCGGCGGGCCCGACCGGCCCGGAAGGCGCCGACGGCCCGACTGGCCCAACCGGCCCGACTGGCGCCGACGGCGCGGACGGCCCACCCGGCCCGACGGGTCCGGCAGGCGCGGACGGCACCGATGGCGCGGACGGCGCAACTGGCCCGACCGGCCCGGAAGGCCCGACTGGCCCGATGGGTGCCGACGGTGCAACGGGCCCGACGGGTCCGGCGGGCGCGGACGGCATTGATGGCGCGGACGGCGCAACTGGCCCGACCGGCCCGGAAGGCCCGACTGGCCCGATAGGTGCCGACGGTGCAACGGGCCCGACGGGTCCGGCAGGCGCGGACGGCTTGGACGGCGCGACAGGCCCGACCGGCCCCGAGGGTCCGACAGGTCCGGCGGGCGCGGACGGCATTGATGGCGCGGACGGCGCCACCGGCCCAACCGGCCCCGAGGGCCCGACCGGCCCCGAAGGCCCGACCGGCCCGGAAGGCGCAGACGGCCCGACCGGCCCAACCGGCCCGGAAGGCGCAGACGGCGCAGACGGTCCTCCCGGACCGACCGGCCCAATGGGCGCCGACGGTGCAACGGGCCCAACAGGTCCGGCGGGCGCGGACGGCATTGATGGCGCGGACGGCGCTACTGGCCCGACCGGCCCCGAGGGTCCGACAGGTCCGGCGGGCGCGGACGGCATTGATGGCGCGGACGGCGCTACTGGCCCGACCGGCCCCGAGGGCCCGACCGGCCCCGAAGGGGCGACCGGTCCGGAAGGCCCGACCGGCCCGATGGGTGCCGATGGACAAGACGGTTCGACCGGTCCCACCGGCCCGATCGGTCCGACCGGCCCGGCGGGTGCCGATGGTGCCACCGGTCCTGCGGGCGCGGACGGCGCGACAGGCCCGACGGGCCCAGCCGGAGCCGACGGCGCAGACGGCGCTCCTGGCCCAACAGGACCGGCGGGCGCCGATGGCCCGACCGGCCCAGCAGGCGAGGACGGAGCCACCGGCCCGACGGGACCTGCAGGCGAAGACGGCCCGATAGGGCCCACCGGCCCGGCGGGCGCGGATGGCGCGACGGGCCCCGCGGGCGCGGACGGCGCCACAGGCCCGGCCGGTCCAGCAGGCCCAGCAGGCGAGGACGGCGCGACCGGCCCGATGGGCCCGGCCGGCCCGACGGGCCCTGCGGGCGCCGACGGCATCGACGGTGAAGACGGTGCTACCGGCCCCACCGGCCCTGCCGGTGCCGATGGCATGGACGGCGCTACAGGTCCGACCGGCCCGATGGGCGCGGACGGCCCGACTGGCCCGATGGGTCTGCCTGGTGAAGATGGCGCCACCGGCCCCACTGGCCCGGCAGGCGCGGACGGCGCGACAGGTCCTACGGGTCCCGCCGGTGCCGATGGCGTCGACGGTGAGGATGGCGCAACCGGCCCGACCGGCCCCGAGGGCCCGACGGGCCCGGCGGGCGCCGACGGCATCGATGGCGCGGACGGCGCTACCGGCCCGACCGGCCCAGCAGGAGAGGATGGCGCTACCGGTCCCACCGGCCCTGCCGGTGCCGATGGCATCGATGGCGCGACCGGCCCCGCCGGACCGACCGGACCCACTGGTCCAACAGGTGCCGATGGCGCGACCGGCCCGGTGGGCGCGACCGGTCCCAGGGGTCTTCCTGGTGCCGATGGCGCCACAGGTCCGACGGGTCCGGCCGGTGCTGACGGCGCCGATGGCGCTACCGGTCCGACCGGCCCGGTGGGCGCAGATGGCCCGACTGGTCCGATGGGTCTGCCCGGCGCAGACGGCGCGACCGGCCCAACTGGTCCTGCTGGTGCTGACGGAGCTACCGGTCCGGCAGGCCCGGCAGGCGCTGACGGCGCAACGGGCCCCGAGGGCCCGGCCGGTCCCACAGGTCCGGCAGGTGCCGACGGCGAGGATGGCACGGACGGTGCCACCGGTCCTACGGGTCCCGCTGGTGCCACTGGCGCGGACGGCGCTACCGGTCCGACAGGCCCGGCGGGCGCTGACGGTGCGACCGGTCCCACCGGCCCGGCCGGTGCCGATGGCGCCACCGGTCCGGCTGGCCCGGCGGGTGCCGACGGCGCGACTGGCCCGGCGGGCCCGGCAGGTGCTGATGGCGCGACTGGTCCAGAGGGTCCTGCGGGTCCGACGGGTCCGGCGGGTGAGGATGGTGCCACTGGCCCTGCGGGTGCTGACGGCGCTACCGGTCCGACCGGCCCGGTGGGCGCAGATGGCCCGACTGGTCCGATGGGTCTGCCCGGCGCTGATGGCGAGGACGGTGCGACTGGTCCCACTGGCCCTGCTGGTGCAGCGGGCGCTGACGGCGCCACTGGCCCAACCGGTCCGGCTGGCCCGGCGGGTGCCGACGGTGCGACTGGCCCGGCGGGCCCGGCAGGTGCTGACGGCGCGACCGGTCCGGCGGGTCCCGCTGGTGCTGACGGGGCGACTGGTCCGGAGGGTCCTGCGGGTCCGACTGGTCCGACGGGTGCTGCTGGCGAGGATGGTGCTACCGGCCCTGCAGGTGCGGATGGTGCTACTGGTCCGACTGGCCCGGTGGGTGCAGATGGCCCGACTGGTCCGATGGGTCTGCCCGGCGCCGATGGTGAAGATGGCGGTACCGGCCCCACCGGCCCTGCTGGTGCCGATGGCGCGACCGGTCCGGCGGGTCCCGCTGGTGCTGATGGCGCGACGGGTCCGGAGGGCCCTGCGGGTCCGACCGGTCCGACGGGTGCAGACGGCCCGACTGGTCCGATGGGTCTGCCCGGCGCTGATGGCGAAGACGGTGCCACTGGTCCCACCGGCCCCGCGGGTGCCGATGGCGCCACTGGTCCGGCTGGCCCGGCGGGTGCCGACGGCGCGACTGGCCCGGCGGGTCCGGCGGGTCCGGAGGGTCCTGCGGGTCCGACTGGCCCGACGGGTGCTGCTGGCGAGGATGGTGCTACCGGCCCTGCGGGCGCCGATGGCGCTACCGGCCCGACCGGTCCCGCTGGTGCTGCTGGCGAGGATGGTGCCACTGGCCCTGCGGGTGCCGATGGTGCTACTGGTCCGACTGGCCCGGTGGGCGCAGACGGTCCGACCGGCCCGATAGGTCTGCCCGGCGAAGATGGCGCCACCGGCCCCACCGGCCCTGCTGGTGCAGCGGGCGCTGACGGCGCAACCGGTCCCACAGGCCCGGCGGGCGCCGACGGAGCTACCGGTCCGGCAGGCCCTGCGGGTGCCGACGGTGCTACCGGTCCGGCGGGTGCCGACGGTGCGACTGGTCCGGCAGGTGCTGATGGCGCGACGGGTCCAGAGGGTCCTACGGGTCCGACTGGCCCGACGGGTGCTGCTGGCGAGGATGGCGCTACCGGCCCTGCGGGCGCCGATGGCGCTACTGGCCCGACTGGCCCGGTGGGTGCGGACGGCCCGACTGGTCCGATGGGTCTGCCCGGCGCTGATGGCGAGGACGGTGCCACTGGTCCCACTGGCCCTGCTGGTGCAGCGGGCGAGGACGGCGCCACTGGCCCAACCGGTCCGGCGGGCCCTGCGGGTGCCGACGGCGCTACTGGTCCGGCGGGTCCGGCTGGTGCTGATGGTGCGACGGGTCCGGAAGGTCCTGCGGGTCCGACTGGCCCGACGGGTGCTGCTGGCGAGGATGGCGCTACCGGCCCTGCGGGTGCCGATGGCGCTACCGGTCCGACCGGCCCTGCTGGTGCAGCGGGCGAGGACGGCGCGACTGGTCCAACCGGTCCGGTGGGTCCGGCGGGTGCCGATGGCGCGACGGGGCCTGCGGGTCCGACGGGTCCAGCGGGTGAGGATGGTGCTACTGGCCCTGCGGGTGCCGATGGCGCTACCGGTCCCACCGGTCCGAGGGGTCTGCCCGGTGCTGATGGGGATGACGGTGCCACTGGTCCTACCGGTCCAGCTGGTGCTATCGGCGCCACTGGTCCGAGAGGTGCTAGCGGGCCTACCGGACCCACTGGGCCCGCGAGTGCCGGAGTGACCGACACCATTCGCGTCACGCAAGTGGTCAATGTTCCCGGGACGGGCCAATCGGTCCAAGGCGCCGTCTACTGCCCTGACGGCTACACCGTTACGGGGGGCGGAGCGACCATGGGGCTCACGGACTCCGGAATCGTCGCCTCTACCGAGCCCACCACCGCCGGCCAGGGCTGGAGCGCGTGGGGCCGGGCATCGGCTGCCCAGACGATGACGGTTTGGGCGGTCTGCATGAGGCGGACGTGACCGCATAAGGCCTCGTTAGAGGCCGGTTCGAGGAGACGATCGCTCTTCGGTTCGTCGGCGATGGTTGTCGGCGAAACCGGAGAGCGATCGTCTCGTTGGGCCCAGCGATGCCGCTCAACGTCAGGCCCGCCCCACGGCTAGCGGTCGCCATAGACGGGGCGCGCGGGTGTTACCTCTCCGGGTGGTTTGGACGATGCCCGGGGGACGAGGTCGCGGACGTGTGCAGGCCGCGTGGCTGCGGGGTGTCGGGCATGTGCGGGTAGCCGGGCACGGCAGTCGCGGGGAAGTAGATCTCGACGGAGAGGCCGCCGCCCGGACGCGCGTGGGCCCTGATGTCGGCGCCGTGTGCCGTTGCGATGGCGCGGACGATCGAGAGACCCAGCCCGTGGTGGCCGTCGCTGCGGGCCGTCCGTTCGCCGAGCCGTTGGAAGGGCTCGAAGAGCCGTCCGACCTGCTGCGGGGGGATTGCCGGTCCGGTGTTGGCCACCGAGACGAACGCTCGCCCGGCCCCGAAGCCGGTCGCGATTTCCACGTGGCCGCCGGTCACGTTGTGGTGGACGGCGTTGTCCACGAGATTGGCGACGAGGCGTCCAGCCAAAGCGGGGTCGCCCGCGGACGGGGCGGGCGCGATCCGGGTGTCGATGCGCACGCCGCGCCCGTCCGCCTCAAGGTGGGCCGAGTCGAGGGCCTGGCGGGCGAGATCGGACAGGTCGAAGGGCTCCTGGCGGTCGAGACCGCGCTCGCTGCTGGCCAGCGTGAGCAGGGCTTCCAGCAGCCGTCCCTCGTCCTTGCTGATCGCGAGCAGCCGCTCCGAGGTCGCCCGGTACGACTCCAGCGTGGCCTCGCGGTCGGTGAGGATCTCCTCCAGGAGCGCACGCTCCAGGGTGAGCGGCGTGCGCAGTTCGTGTGCGGCGTTGGCGACGAAGCGTTTGTGCGCGTTGAGGGCGGTTTCCAGACGGCCGAGGAGGCCGTCCACGGTGTCGGCGAGATCTTTCATCTCGTCGCGGGGTCCTGTGGCGGCGAGCCGTTCGTGGACGTTGCGGGCCGAGATCTGCTGGATCGTGGCCGTCATCGTGCGCAGGGGCCGCAGGACGCGTCCGGCGACCAGCCAGCCCAGCGCGATCGAGATCACCACCATGACCGCGAAGGCGATCCCGAACTGCATCAGCAGCGCGCGCAGCTGCGCGGCCCGAAGCCGCTCCAGATGCTCGCGAATCTCCGGGCCGCTGTCGTCGTAGACGATGATCACCCACTTGGAGCGGCGCATGAGCCAGTAGGTGATCGTGAGAAGGACCGCGCCGGAGATCGTGAACAACGCGCTGTACAGGGTCGTGAGACGCATGCGCACGGTCCGGAGCGAATGATGCGCGGGGATCTGCGGGCTGAGCAGTTCATGAGGCCGCATGGGCATCGCCTATCCGGTAGCCGCCCTGCTGGACGGTCTCGATCACCGGTGGCCGGCCGATCTTGGACCGCAGCCGGTTCATCGTGGCCTTGACGGTGGTCGTGAACGGATCGGCCATCTCGTCCCACACCCGTTCCAGCAGCTCCTCGGCGGACACGACCCGGCCGCCGGCGCCGAGCAGGTACTCCAGGACCGCGAACTCCTTCGGGCTCAGCGCCAGGCGCATTCCCGCCCGGGTCGCGATCCGCTGCGCCGGGTCCAGCCGCAGGTCACCGTGGACGAGCACCGGCGGCAGCGCCGGCTGCGCGCGCCGGCCGAGCGCCCGGATCCGTGCCACGAGCTCGGCGTAGGCGAACGGCTTCGGCAGGTAGTCGTCGGCGCCGAGGCTCAGGCCGGACACCCGGTCGGCGATCGTGCCGGACGCGGTCAGCATCAGGACGCGGGTACGGCCCGCCCGGTCCACCACCGAGCGGCACACGTCGTCGCCGTGGACGGCAGGCAGGTCCCGGTCGAGGACGACGACGTCGTACTCCAGCAGCGAGGTCCGCTCGACCGCCGCCTCGCCGTCGTGGACGACGTCGACGGCCATTCCCTCGCGGCGCAGGACCCTCGCCACGGACGCCGCCAGCTCGGCGTGATCCTCGGCCACCAGCACTCTCATCGTGCCAATCAGGTTAACCACCGCCGCGGTCACAGCCGGGTCACAGGCGCTCTGACCGTGATGTGACCGCCCCTTGCCTAGAAAGGGCCTCCAGCGCCCGTCCCCTGACGCGAAGGAGCCCCTGACATGCCCACGACGAAGCCGAAACGGGCCCTGGCGCCGCCGCTGGCGGCGCTCGTGATCTTCCTGCCGTCGCTCGCGGGCTGCGGCGGATCGGACGACCCGTCCGGCGGCTCGGGTACCGCGGCGGGCAGCGGTTCGGGTGCGGCGGGCGGCGGCGCCGCTGCCGGGACGGGCGGCGACCAGTACGTGAAGTACGCGCAGTGCATGCGCCAGAACGGAGTCCCGAACTGGCCCGACCCCATCGACGGGACGAAGTTCCGCATGCCGAAGGCCAGCGATGGCAGCCCGCTGGTCGATCCCAAAACGCCGCAATTCAAGGCAGCGACGCAGAAATGCAAGTCGATCGCGCCGCCTGGATGGGACGGCTCTCCGCAGGACCCGGCCGTCCAGGCCCAGATGCTGAAGTACGCGCAGTGCATGCGCAAGAACGGGGTGCCCCAGTTCCCCGACAGCGGGTCGCTGGACACCGCCGAACTCGATCCCGAATCGCCGCAGTTCAAGGCCGCAGACGAGAAATGCAAGACGTTGCGGCCGCGGGGCGCCGGAGGATGAGCACCGAGGTCAACGAGGCGCCGTCCGGCCCCGGCGGTGCAGCCGATGCCGGTGGTACACGCGGTGCCGCCGATGTCGCGCCCGGCGTCCCGGCTCCGGATCGCCCGAAGCCGCGCCGGCGCAGAAGGCGGAAGGTGCTCACCGGGACGGGGGTCCTGGTGCTGCTGGCCGCGGCGGGTGTCACCGTCGCCGTCACGGATCCCTTCGGTAACGGGGACGCCCAGCCAGCGTCTTCGACCGATGGCACCACGTTGATGGCCGTCCGGGAAGGGCCGCTGTCCACGCAGGTAACGCAGAGCGGGACGCTCTCGTACGCCGCCCTTAGCGACGGGACCCCGTACGCCGTCGTCAACCAGGCCAAGGGCATCTACACCTGGGTCCCCGGCGTGGGCAAGGAGATCGGCTGCGGCAGGGCGCTCTACCGGGTGGACGAGAAACCGGTGGTGCTGATCTGCGGCGGCACACCGGCCTACCGCGCCCTGTCGGTGGGCGACGAGGGCCGCGAGGTGCGCGCTCTCAACGAGAACCTCGTGAAGCTCGGATACGCCGAGAGGTCCGAGCTCGATCCCCGCTCGGACTACTACGGGACGGAGACGGCGGAGGCGGTCGCCGAACTGCAGGACGAACTGGGCACCGCCGAGACCGGGAGGCTGGACCTCGGGGACGCCGTATTCCTGCCCGGCCCGCTCCTGGTCACGAAGGCGATGGCCAAGGCCGGAACGCGGGCGGCGCCGGGAGCCCAGGCGGCCCAGGCCACCTCGGCCAAGCGCCAGGTGACGGTGGAACTCGACCCCGGACAGCAGTCCCAGGTCAAGGTCGGCGACCGTGCCCAGATCACGCTTCCGGACAACAGGACGACCCCGGGCAGGGTGACCCGCATCGGGACGGTCGCGAAATCCGGTGACGAGAAGCAGGACTCGTCCGGCTCCACGATCCCGGTGTACATCACGCTCACGCGCCCCAAGGACGCGGGGAAGCTGGACGAGGCCCCGGTCCGGGTGCAGATCACGACCGACGGGGTCGAGAAGGCGCTGATCGTCCCGGTCACCGCACTGATGGGCAAGGCCGGGGGCGGCTACGTCGTCGAGGTCGGCGACCCGGCGGGCGGCCAGGGGCGGCGTCTGGTTCCCGTGACGCTCGGCATGTTCGACAACGACAACGGGCTCGTCCAGGTATCCGGGGCCCTGTCCGTCGGCGACCACGTGGTGGTGCCAGCCTCATGAGCCTTATGGGCACGACCCGCGATCAGGACGGCCGGGCTCCCGCGCTCGAACTGGCGGGCGTCACGAAGATCTACGGAGGGCAGCCGCCCGTGCCCGCGCTGCGGGGCGTGAGCTTCACCGTCCGGCATGGCGAGTTGGTCGCCATCGTCGGGCCGTCGGGGTCGGGGAAGACGACGCTCCTGCACGTCATGGGGACGCTGGAACGCCCCACGGACGGGCTGCTCCGGATCGACGGAGTCGACGCGGCGGGGCTGGACGACCGGCAGCTCGCCGCCCTGCGCGCCCGCAGCATCGGGTTCGTCTTCCAGCAGTTCTTCCTGGCCGAGCACTCCACCGCCGTGGAGAACGTCGCCAACGGTCTCCTGTACGCGGGCGTCGAGGTCGGCGAGCGGCGGCGCCGTGCCGCCGACGCGCTCGACCGGGTCGGGCTGGCGCATCGCCGCGACTTCCGTCCGACGAAGATGTCCGGCGGCGAGCGCCAGCGCGTGGCCATCGCCCGCGCGCTGGTGGGCAGGCCGGCGATCGTCCTCGCGGACGAGCCGACGGGCAACCTCGACAGCGCCACGGGCGCCTCGATCCTCGACCTGCTCCGGGAGCTCAACGCCGAGGGCGCGACGATCATCATGATCACGCATGACGGCGACCTGGCCGCGCGCCTGCTACGCCAGCTGCACGTCCTGGACGGCCGGATCATCTCCGACACCGACAGCGGCTCGCCCGCCGACTCAGGCGCGCCCGCCGGCTCGGATGCGTCCGGCGGCTCAGGTGTGCCCGCCGGTTCGGGTGCGCCCGCCGGTTCGGGTGTGCCCGCCGGTTCGGGTGTGCCCGCCGGTTCGGGTGTGCCCGCCGGTTCGGGTGTGCCCGCCGGTTCGGGTGTGCCCGCCGGTTCGGGTGTGCCCGCCGGTTCGGGTGTGCCCGCCGGTTCGGGTGTGCCCGGCGGCTCAGGTGTGCCCGCCGGTTCGGGTGCGCCTGGCGGTTCGGGTGCGCCTGGCGGCTCGGGTGCGCCTGGCGGCTCGGGTGCGCCTGGCGGTTCGGGTGCGCCCCGCGGTTCGGGTGCGCTCGGCGGGCTCGGAGAGGTGGAGTGACATGCGGATTCCGTCCCATCTTGTGCCGGCACGCTTGCGCGCCGGAGACCAGGCCCGGGTGGCGAGCACCGGGCTGCGCGCTCGGCCGCTGCGGGCGGCGCTGTCCGCGCTCGGGATCGCGATCGGCACCACGGCGATCGTCGCGGTGCTCGGGCTGTCGGCGTCGTCCCAGGCCGGTCTGCTGGCGGAGATCGACCGGCTCGGCACGAACCTGCTGACCGCCAAGACCGGCCAGAGCTTCACCCAGGTGGCGGCGGTCATGCCGGTCGCCGCGCCCGGCCGGGTCTCGCGGCTCGGGTCCGTCGAGGAGGTCGCGCACACCGGGACGGTCGGCGACGCGAAGGTGTACCGGAGCCCGCTGATACTCCGGGTCAACACCAACGGGCTGAAGGTCCAGGCGGCGAGTCTGAACCTGCCGCGGGTGGCCGGCGCGGGCGTCGCCCGCGGCCGCTGGCTCAACGAGGGGACAGCGACGCAGCCCGCCGTCGTGCTCGGCGCGGCGGCCGCAGCGCGGCTCGGGATCAGCCGCGTGTATCCCGGCCAGCGAGTGTGGCTGGACGGGCAGTGGTTCTACGTTGCCGGAATCCTCACCCCCGCGACGCTCGCGCCGGACGTCGACACAAGCGCCCTGGTCGGATACCCGGCGGCGCGGCGCTACCTCGGCCACACCAGCATGATCCGCGGCCAGCCGGCGGACGGCCCGCCGAGCACGCTTTACGTTCGGGCGCAGCCCGACGCGGTCGGCGCGGTGCAGTCGGTGCTCGCGCAGACCACGAACCCGGAGGCGCCGAACGAGGTCAACGTGAGCCAGCCCTCCGACGCGCTCACCGCGCGCGCCGCCGCGAAGGGTGCGTTCAACAGCCTGTTCCTCGGGCTCGGCGTGGTGGCCCTGCTCGTCGGGGCGGTCGGGGTGGCCAACATCATGATCATCTCGGTGCTGGAACGCCGCTCGGAGATCGGCCTGCGCCGCGCGCTCGGCGCGACGCGGGGACAGATCCGCACGCAGTTCCTGTCCGAGGCGATCATGCTGGCCGTGCTCGGCGGCGTGGTCGGCGTGGCCGCCGGCGCCCTGGCCACCGCGGTGTACGCGGCAGTCAAGGGCTGGACGGTCGTCATCCCCGCCGAAGCGTGGGCGGGCGGAATCGGCTCCGCCATCGTCATCGGCGCGATCGCCGGACTGATACCCGCGCTGCGCGCCGCCCGGCTCTCGCCGACCGAGGCCCTGCGTACGGCCTGACCCTTGGGCGGTGAGTCGTGGCGAATCCGCAATTGGCTCTGAAGGAGCGGGTCCTGGCGTCCGTGACACGGGTCATCGCGGTGCTGCTGGTGCCGATCGCCTTCGTCCGCGCGCCGGGGTGGGCGCCGGGCCGCGCGCCGGGCGGTGCGCTGGGCCGGGCGCGCTTTCTGGCCTGCCAGTGGGCGCTGGGCCTGCGCTTCCCCGCCGAGGATCTCCGCGGGCTTGCGCCGGAGACGCTGGCGGCGATCACGCACGCGCGGGCCGAGGCGTTCTGGCGGGACGGGCAGCTGATCGGCCTCACCTCGGGATATCGCGACGTGTCCGAACAGCTCCGGATCTTCTTCGAGGAGGTGCGGCGCACCGGCTCGGTGTCGGCGGCGCGGCGCCGGGTGCTGCCGCCGGAGGAGTCCAGGCATGTGCGGGGGCTCGCGCTGGACGTCCGGCCGGTCGAGGGCGCGCGGTGGCTCGAACTGAACGGCTGGCGGTACGGGCTCTACCGCGTCTACGACAACGAGTGGTGGCACTTCGAGTACCGCACGGTCGCCCCAACCCGGCTGCCGCACCCGGACGCGCACACCCGCTGATCGACCCGGGCCGCACGAGCCGGTGACGAATAGGCCCTCGCAAGGTCTTGTGGAATCCTGCTGTGCCGGGTCCGGTCGTCCACGTAGCGTCGGAAGAAACCGGACCCTTCGGGCGGTATCGCGGCATCACGGCAGCACGGCACCAGGGCGACGGAGGGCAGGCTGTGGACCCGTTCGAGCCGGGCGACCCCCGCCAGGTGGGCGACTACCGGCTGCTCGGCAGGCTGGGCGCGGGCGGCATGGGCGCGGTCTACCTCGGACGTTCGCCCGGCGGCCGGACGGTCGCCGTCAAGGTCATCAAGGAGCGGTACGCGGCCGACGCGGTGTTCCGCGCCCGGTTCCGGCGGGAGGTGTCCGCCGCGCGCAAGGTGACGGGGACGTTCACCGCGCCGATCCTGGACGCCGACCCGGACGCCGCCGTCCCGTGGCTGGTCACCGCCTACCTGCCGGGACTGACGCTCCGGGAGGCGGTCGGGACGTTCGGCGCCCTCGCCCCGGCGCCCACCCGCGTCCTGGCCACGGGCCTGGCCGAGGCGCTCGCCGACATCCACCGCGCCGGCCTGGCGCACCGGGACCTGAAGCCCGGCAACATCATGCTGACCGCCGACGGCCCACGGGTGATCGACTTCGGGATCGCCCGGCCGGACGACGTCACGGCGATCACGAAGGTCGGCGCCGTTCTGGGGACGCCGGGATTCATGTCGCCCGAGCAGGCGTCCGGGGGTGTGGCCGGTCCGAAGAGCGACGTCTTCTCGTTCGGCGCCGTCCTGGCGTACGCGGCGACCGGGAAGGAACCGTTCGGCCGCGGCGACGGCGCCACCACGCGTCGCCGCGTCGCCGAGGCGCAGGCGGATCTCGGCGGCATCACCGATCCCGGGCTGGCCGGTGTGATCGCGGCCTGCCTGCGCAAGGACCCGGGGGAGCGGCCCTCGGCCGTCCAGATCCTGGACATGCTCGACCGCATCGGCCAGGACGCCCCGCCGTGGCCGGACGATGGAGCGGGATGGCTGCCCGCCGCTCTGGCGGAAGCGATCGACCGCCGTATCGCGGAGGTCCGGCCGAAGGGGCCGAAGGGTCCGAAGGGGCGTCCAGCGAAATCGTTGACCGGAGGCGCGGCGCACGTCCTCGACGCGGAAACGGCCGACCCGCAGGACGCGCAAACGGCCGATCCGCAGGATGCGCAAACCGCGGAGCCGATGGACGGACGCGGGCAACCGCAACCGCAGCCGCAGCCGCAGCGGAGTCGCCAACCCGCATCCGGCGATGCGCCGACAGACACCCCGCCCGCTCCGCTCTCCGGCGCATCGCCGCAGCTCAGCCGCCGGGCGCTGATCGTTTCCGCGCCGCTCGCGCTCGCGGCGTTCGGTGCGGTGGCGGTCGTCCGGGCCTGCGACACCGAGCAGCCAAGCGCCGCCGCCCCCCGATCACCGAAAGCCGCGTCATCGACCCCGCCTCCGCAGGGCGTCCTGCGCTGGAAGTCCAAGGTGAGCGACTACTACCCCAAGGTCTTCGCAGCGGACGGTGCGGTGGTCGCGGAAGGGCAGGAGAGCGACGTTCGCGCCCTGGACATTCAGACCGGCAAAACCCTGTGGAAAAAGCATGCGGGGAACGGGAGCCACACCTTCGGCAAATCGGTATACCTCAGCAATCCCATACAACCGTGGGTGAAGGCCGTAGAGGCCGTTTCCGGCAAGACCCGCTGGGAGCGCAACTATCGGGACGGATTGGTGCACATGGCCATCTCCGGGCCGGTCGCCTGCTTCGGGTACGAGGGCCCGATCAGGGCGGTGGGCGTCCGCGACGGCGATACGCGCTGGGTCGCGGACGTGTCCCCTGAGACGGGCCTATCTGCCGACTCCAGCCTTGTCGCCGCAGTGAACAAGACTTCAGTGATCGGGCTCGACCCGTCCAGCGGACGGAAGAGATGGACCTACCCGCTGAAACTCGGAAACTACCTGGTCTACGCATTCCTGGTCAGCGACGGTTTCGTTTTCGTCGGCGACCGGCAGGGCGTCCTGCATGCGTTGCGCGCCAGCGACGGAACGCTGGTCTGGCGTAAAGGACGGGGCCCGACCTGGTTCAACGGTTCGTCGCTCCTGTCGTCCGGCGGTGTCCTGTACGCCGACGGGGGATACGGCAGCGTGGTCGCCATGAACCCAGCGACCGGCGAGGAGCGCTGGTCCCGCTTCCTTAACGCCGACAGTGAACTCACGTTGTCCGGTGGCACGCTTTTCGCCGCCTGCACCCACACCAGCACGGTGTACGCCTTGAACGCGGCCGACGGACGCATCCTGTGGACGCACAAAGCCCAGATAGACCGCGATCCCGTGATCGCGAGCACCACGGGATTGGTCTTCATAGGCACCCGTGAGGGCGCCGTCGAAGCCGTCGCCCCTCCGAGCCATCCGGACGGAGGCCCCCGTGCAGGCTCTTGAGCCACACGATCCACGGACGGTCGGCCGCTGCCGGATCCTGGCCCGGATCGGCGCGGGCGGCATGGCGATGATCTACTTCGGGCGGTCCTGGAGCGGCCGTCCCGTGGCGGTCAAGCTGATGCATGCCGAGTTCGCCCGCGAGCCGGAGTACCGGGAACGCTTCCGCCACGAGGTCGCGGCCACCCGGACCGTCAGCGGACGGTACAGCCCGGGCGTCCTGGACGCCGACCCCGACGCCGCGCTTCCCTGGCTGGCGACGCAGTTCCTGCCGTCCGTGTCGCTCCGGGAAGCGGTCGGACTGCTCGGCCGGTTGCCGTCCGACCTGGTGTTTCCGCTGGCCGCGGGTGTTGTCGAGGCGCTGGCGTCCGTCCATGGCGCCGGGATCGTCCACCTGGATCTGAAGCCCGCGAACATCCTGCTGACGGCCGACGGACCGCGGCTGATCGACTTCGGAATCGCCGCCGACCTGCCTCCCGCCGCGGCTCGGGACGCGGCTCCAGACGCGGCTCCCGCCGCAGCGCCGGGCGCGGCTCCGGGCGGGAGAGAACCGGCGGGCACCTGGGGATTCATGTCACCCGAGCAGGCATCGGGAGGCCCTGTCACTGCGGCGAGCGACGTCTACTCTCTCGGCGCGACGCTGGCATACGCCTGCACGGGAAGGGCGCCGTCCGGCGAGGAAATGGACGGGATCACCGACGACCGCCTCCGGACGCTGATCTCCGGCTGCCTGCGTCCCGACCCGTCCTCCCGGCCGACCGTGCCCGAACTGGCCGCCGCATTGGCCTTCGCGAGCGCAGAAGACCAATCCGCCCTCCAACTGCCTCCGGCCCTGACGGCAGAGATCGACCGCCGGACGAGCGAAGCAGCAAACCCACCGGTGCCGATCCCGCCCCCCGCCTCGACCCCGACTCCAGCCGCCTCGACCCCGACTCCAAACAAATCTGTTCCGTTCCTGGGCCGGATCGTCCGCCGCCGCACGATGGCGCTCTCGGGCGGGGCCTGCGCCGCAGCATTGGCATTGGCCTTCGCCATCCCGCTGGCATTGTCGCCGGACGACGGACCGGAGACGGCCACAGCCGAGCCGAGCGGCAGCGCGTCCACCAGCTCAACGGCCCCGGCGTCCGCCCCGACCACCCGGACGCTGGAGTTCTACATCTTCGGCACGAGCACGCTCAGATCGTTGACCACCACGGTGAACGGGGAAAGCGTGACCGTACGCAACAAACGGCTGCCCTACCGAAGAGTGGTCCAGATACCGCCAGAGCCGCAGCGCGTTACCTGGCGGATCGATTACCGTTTTGGCGCGGGCACGTACGTCACCAAAGTGATCGTGGACGGGACCGAGCGCTCAAGCGCGGGAGGCTCCAGCGCAAGCAAAGACGTCAGCGATTCCTACAACGGAGCCGTCTGACCTCGCCAGAACCATTTCCAGCCACGGTGAGTGCACATTAACCGCTTAGACAGGTAATGCGATTCTTGCGGCGATGTGGTAGCCAACCTGCCCAGTGCGCGGCGCAGAACTGCCATAACGAAGGCGATATCTATGACAGTTCACGCCACTTGTTATGCGGAGGCGACGCCAATATGCTCGGGCCGACCCGACACGGGTCGCCCGCAGTAGCTCCCACTACCTCGAACCAGAGGAGGCCCCCCGCATGCTGCGAAAGTTGAGCGTCGGCGCCATGATCGGCGCCGCCGCGATCACGTTGTCGGTGGCCCCGACCGCCACGGCGGCGCCGACCAAGACCCCTGCCCCCCGCCCCGTCCTGCAGACGACGCTGTACTACGACGACAGCCAGGCCGCCGAGTTCCAGGACGCGGTCGCCGCCGGCGTCAAGGTGTGGAACGACAACGTCCAGAACGTCAAGCTCGTCGAGGCCCAGCCCGGCGGCCGGGCGGAGATCCAGATCATCGCCGACAACGGCTGGCCGCGCGCCATCGTCGGCCCCGTCCGGCCTGGTGGACGTGTCCAGGTGTGGTTCGGCCGCCAGGCGGTCACCCAGGGATACGACACCACCCGGATCGCGTCCCACGAACTGGGCCACAGCCTCGGCCTGCCCGACATGAAGCCCGGTCCGTGCACGTCGCTGATGTCCGGGTCCACCGCCGGGGTGAGCTGCAAGAACCCCATCCCGAACAGCACAGAGAAGGCACGGGTGGAGGCCAACTACCGCACCGGCGCCACGTCCAGCAGCCCCTTCGCCGGAAGCCTCGTGGTCGACGCACCGTGACCGCGCACCCGCAAATGACCGAACACCTGCGGTAGACCGCGCGCAAGATCAACAAAGCAGGCGCGACATCGGGCGCCACGGCGTTTCACCGTCCCCGGAAACGCCGTGGCGTCCACCCGCGAGAAGGACGTCTTCCGCAGTTAAACTACGTGCCGTTCCGGCAGTTTTGGCTGGTCATCAGTGCCCACGGCTCGTGTGGGAGGCGACCGTGCAGGGAGAAGCCGTTGTCGCGTAGGCCGTTGGGGCAGTTGGAGGCGGAGGTGCTGGCGGCACTGGCCGGGCTCGGCGGCTCCGCCCGTACCGCTGAGCTGGTGGAACGACTCGAAGGGGACCCGGCGTACACGACGGTGAACACGATCCTGCACCGGCTGTACGAGAAGAAACTGGTCTCGCGCACACGAGCCGGCCGCCACTACCGGTACCGGCTCGCCGTCGACGAGTCGGAACTCGTCGCGGACCGCATGCGCGAGCACCTCCGCCATGCCAGCGACCCCGGCGGTGTGCTGAACCGGTTCGTCCAGACGCTCACGGACGAGGAGGCGCGCCAGCTGCGCGGCTTCCTCGACCGTCCGGAGGACCGCGGGTGAACTGGTTCACCTTCATGCCCCTCGCCATCATGCTGGCGCTCAGTTCGGCGCTCGGCCGGACGCGGCTGCCCCTGCATCCGTCCTGGTCGGCGCGGTTACTGGCCACGACCGGCGCGATGACGGCGGTCGCCGCGCTCGGCACCGGCGTCTTCGTGGCGATCAACTACGCGGCCACGCTCGCGCCGTCCGCCGCCGCGCACGTCCCCGAGTGGACGCTCTTCGGAGACGACGAGCCGGTCCCGGCCCTGGTGGGGATCCCGGCGACCGTCCTGTCCGCCGCCGGGCTGCTCTTCGCGACCCAGGCCGCCGTCGGCTGGCTGGACGAACTGCGCACCGCACGAACACAAGCCCAGGAGCCGTTGGACACCGAGGTTCCGATCGCCGTCGCGGTTCCGGGCAGGCACGGCGGAGTGCTGCTGTCGAAAGGCATGCTCCGGACGTTCACGGCCGAGGAACTCCATGTCGTCTTCCAGCACGAGTCGTCCCACCTGCGGCACCGGCACCATCGCTATGCGGCGGCCGGCGCACTGGGCGCGGCCGTCCTCCCGCCGCTCCGGCCGCTGAACGAACGGCTGCGCCTCGCGGTGGAGCGATGGGCGGACGAGGACGCGGCAGAGGCGACCGGCGACCGCGCCCTCGTCGCCCGCACGATCGCCAAGGCCGCCCTCGCCCACCCGCCGTCCCCC
>NZ_SMKT01000128.1 GCF_004348735.1 Actinomadura sp. KC06 | reverse complement strand
GCCACCACCCGACCATGAGAACACCGGCTCAACCGCCCCCGCCCCGGCCAGAACGACACCTGTCACGGCCGACGCATCCCGGCCGCCCCCTGCTTCACGCCCCATCGTTGCACCTACGCGTCGCCACGATCAGGCCCCCTGCCGCCTTGCTGCACCGTCCGCCGCTGCGTACCGTCCGCGAGCAGTGCGAGGACCTCCGACTCGCGGAAACGACGGTGCCCTCCGAGCGTCAGGACGAAGCTGAGCTTCCCCGCCTGCGCCCAACGCGTGACGGTCTTGACGTCCACTCGGAACATCGTCGCCACCTCGGCCGGGGTTAATAGAGGCTCGATATCTGGTGTGTAATTCGGCATTTCCTAGGCTCTCCCGTCTATTGCATATGAAGGGGCCCCGCCGCTCAGTGCGGGGCCCCATGCTGCACATCGAACGCTTTCTGAGGCCGATGGACCACCTACCTTCCGTTGACGGGAGCTGGAGGGGTTTCGGGGGTCACCACCGGCCTCTGGACTCCCATGACCGGGTGAGGGGCGCCACCTCTCTCTGCCGGTGACGCCGCTCGACCGGAGCGCGGGAGTGGCTCGGCTTGGCGGCGTGCCGTCCACGGCGGAAGAGCCTCGGGTACAGCAGGAAGCCGATCACGATCCCGCCGAGCACGCTGCCGACGGTGAGGACCGCCAGTTGGACGAAGATCTGCTGGACCATCTCACCCGCAGTGATCACTGGGTGCTCCTGTTCCGGGCGAGGTACTCGTCCCATTTCTCGTCCTGCTCCGCCATCTGACGGCGGAGCCGTTCCATCGTCTGGGCGGCGACGATGGACCTCAGCCCGAAGTGGATCTGCCCCCGCGTCAGCGGACGCCGGGTGAGGACCGTCCACATCCCGCTCCTGTCCGACAGGAAGGGCTCGGCCCACCGCCCCTCGGGCTCAGGCCGGGCAGGGAGCGGGTCCCTCTCGTCCACGCACGGGATCGCTCCTTCGCGATCTCCTCGGCGGGGCGTGTCGATGCTCATTGCCATCTCCGGTCGTAGTGACTTGATGACAGAGTGTCGTGGGCGCCGTATCCTGACTAGGTTGCCGAAAACATTGGAAAGGTCGGTGTGCTTGGTGCCGCAGACAAATCCCCCCGACCCGGACAGCAGTTTGTACGCCTGGTTGGCGCACGACCTGCGCTTCTACAGGAAGAAGTACGGGCTGACGCTCGAAAAGCTCGGAAAGATCATCGGTAGGTCAGAATCTGGCCTTTCCAACTGCGAGGCTGGCCGCCGCACCATCACCGAAGACGAGGCCAAGGTCTTGGACAAGATCTGGGACACCGGAGGCCACTTCCGCCGACTGCTCCTGTTCGCTCGGCTCGCTCATGACCCGGACTGGTTCCGAGAGCATGTGTCTTACGAGGCCAAGGCCAAAATCCTCAGGATCTTCGAGACCATGTACGTGCCTGGACTGCTCCAGACCCCGGAGTACGCACGGGCGGCGCTCGAGGTGGACGGTCCCGAAGCCCACCAGGCGGCTCTCGACGCTCGGCTGTCTCGACAGGAAATCCTTCAAAGGTCGAACCCGCCGTTGCTTTGGGTCATCCTCGACCAGGCGGTGCTTTGTCGGCCCGTCGGGGGATCGGAGACCATGCGAGCACAGCTCGCCCATCTGATCAGGATGAGTGAACTCCCGAACATCGCGGTCCGGGTAGTGCCGTGGGCCGCCGGAGGCTACATCGGTCAGGATGGGCCCTTCAAGATCCTCACCTCGGACAGGGAGGTGGCCTACGCCGACGCCCCCACGGGTGGGAGGCTGATCATGGACTCTACTGAGGTCCGGGAATTCGGAGTACGGTACGACAAGATCGGACTGAAGGCGTTGCCAGAGGACCTCTCCCGACGCCTGATCAGAGAAGCGATGGAGGCGATATGACCCCCGCGGAACCCGTCTGGCGAAAGTCCAGCCGAAGTGGATCGGGGGCACAGTCTGACTGTGTCGAGCTGGCCGCTCTGGATGACTCCATCGGCATCCGTGACAGCAAGAACCCCCAACTCGGTCACCTCACGATCTGCCGTGACTCCCTCCGGGATCTCGTTGGTCGGGTCAAGGTCGGCGACTGGGACCTGTAGCCCACAGCAGGCTGCTAAGGCACTGGAGGCCATCACATGAACGAGTCGGCTCCCGTCTGGCGCAAGGCCAATCGAAGCAGCTCGACTGGCGGAGACTGCGTTGAGCTAGCCGCCCTGGACGGAAAGATCGGGGTCCGGGACTCCAAGAACGTGGATTCGGGACACCTGTCGGTGGACCGGGAAGCTCTCCAGGATCTCGTCGGTCGGATCAAGCTCGGCGACCTGGACCTGTAGCGACACAGGAAATGATTCCAATGATCAAGCAGCCCACGTGGCGCAAGAGCAGCTACAGCGGTGGAGAAGGTGGTCAGTGCGTCGAGCTGGCCTTCCTGGACGACTCCGTCGGCATCCGTGACAGCAAAAGCCACCGGCTCGGTCCCCTCACGGTCGGCCGGGAGGCCCTCCGGGGTCTCGTCGGTCGGATCAAGGCCGGGGACCTGGACCTGTAGCCCCCGAAGCAAGCAACCCCCCGGCTGAGGCCGGGGGGTTTCTCATTTCTCCGGTGGTGCGGGTGGTGGGTTAGAAGGGGACGGGGGTTGTGATCACTCCGGCGTGGGCGAGGATCGTGGGGGCGTCGTCTAGGGGTGGGTGGATGACGTCCATGATCCAGCGCTTGACCCATTGGCCTTCCGGGCCGGTGAGGGCGATGAGGCGGTCCCAGCCGCGGGTGTAGACGGCGCCGGCGGCGCCGAGGTCGACGTCCGTGACGTACGGGGCCGGGGCGAAGTCGACCGGCGGGACGCCGAGCAGGTCGGCCGCCGCGTTGTGCCCGGCCGTCTTGCCCATCGGGGTCGCGTGCTGGCAGCTCTGCACCGTCCATCGGCCCTCGTCCGCGCGGGCGGCGGCGACGTCACCGGCCGCGAACACGTCGCCGTCCACCCGGAGGTGCGCGTCGACGATGAGGCGTCCGAGGCGGTCGCGGTCGCCGGGGATCTGCGCGGTGAGCGGGTTCGCCCGGAGGCCGCCCGTCCAGATGACGGCGTCGGCTGGGATGGAGGAGCCGTCGGCGAGGACGGCGCCGTTCTCCTCCACCTCGGTCACCGTTGTGCCGAGCCGCCGTTCTACGCCTAGGCGGTCGAGGGCCACCTCGATCGCCGGGCGGGGGCCGGGGCCCAGGTCGGGACCGACCTCTCCGGCCTGCTCTACGAGGATCACGCGGCCCCGCCCGGCGAGTTCCGTGGCGACTTCGAGGCCCGCGAAACCGGCACCGACCACGACGGCCGTGTATCCGTCCCGGCCGCGAAGGTGGCCCCGGAGGCGGCGGGCGCCATCGAGGGTGTCCACGTCGAAGAGGCGGTCGGCGCCCGGGATGGCCGGGCGGACGAGACGGCTTCCCGCGGCCAGCACCAGGCGGTCGTAGCCGATCGTCTCGCCGTCCGCGATGACCCGGTGGGCGTCCACGTCGATGTCCTGGACGGCCGCGCGAAAATGCTCGACGCCGATCGGCCCCAGGAAGCGTTTCAGCGCGACGGCCGCCCGCTCCGGGTCCGGCTCGTACAGGCGGGGCCGCAGGACGAGGTCCGCGCCGGGCGCGATCAGCGTGACGCGCAGGTCGCCGGACCCGCGCACCCGGGCCGCCGCGGCGGCGCTCCACACTCCGGCGAAACCGCCGCCGACGATCACCACGTGCGACATTCCGTTCTCCCTCTCAGCTCGATGTGCGCCAGGGAGACAAGTCGGACGGCTCAGATGTGACCGAGTTTCTCCGGATTCGCCACGCGGCGGACGGCGGTGATCCGGCCGTCGTCGGCGATCTCGACCGTGTCGACCCAGATGACGCGGCCGTCCCGGTAGGTGGCCAGCGCCGCCTCGCCGCCGATCTCGATGAAGTCGATCCGCTCGGCCCGGTAGTGCGCCGGGACGCGGGCGAGCAGGCGGGCGATGCGTGCCGCGCCGACCACGGGACGCCGGGACGCGACGACCTTGCCGCCGCCGTCCGCGACGTACACGGCGTCGGGGTGGAGCAGCTTCACGAGCTGGTCGAAGTCGCCTTGCTCCGTTGCCGCGCGGAATGCCGTCAGTACCCGCTCGCGTTCGGTGCGGGTCGCCTTCGGGTGCTGGTCGCGGGCGTCCGCCACGCGTTTGCGGGCCCGGGACGCGAGCTTGCGGGACGCCGCCGCTGAGTTCCCGAGCACCCCGGCGACCTGGTCGAACGGCACGTCGAACACGTCGTGCAGGACGAACGCCACCCGCTCCGGCGGCGTCAGCTCCTCCATGACGAGGAGCATCGCGGTGCCTACCGACTCGTCCGCGATCACCTGGTCGGCGGCGTCCGAGCCGGTCGGGAGCGGTTCGGGCAGCCACGGCCCGGTGTAGGCCTCGCGGCGGACGCGCGCCGACTTGAGCACGTTGTACGACAGCCGCGCCGCGATCGTGACCAGCCACGCGCGCGGGTCCGCGACGTCCGACCGGTCGGCGGCCTCGGCGCGCAGCCACACGTCCTGGACGACGTCCTCGGCCTCCGCCACGCTGCCGAGCAGCCGGTACGCCGCGCCGAACACCGCGGGACGGTGCGCCGCCCAGTCCAGGTCGTCCACGCCTGCGGAGCCTACCCGCCGGTGATGATCCTGCCCCGGACGTAGACCCAGGCCCCGTCGTGCCGGACGAAGCGGCTCACCTCGTGCAGCTCGCCAGGCTGCGATCCGGCTCCCGATCCGGCGAGGTAGTGGGCGCGGAACTCCACGACGCCCTTGTCGTCGTCCGGGCCGCCGTCCTCCTCGCGGACGATCTCCAGGCGCGTCCAGCGCGGGCCGTCCTCGAACCCGACCCGTTCGGGACGCGTCGCCGGGTGCCAGGTGCTCAGCAGGTACGCCTCGTCCTCCCTGGCGAACGCGCTGAACCGTGAGCGCATCAGTTCCGCGGCCGTCGCGGCGGCCGCCTCGCCGCGGTGCAGCCGCCCGCAGCATTCCCGGTAGCGGTCACCGACTCCGCAAGGACACCTGGCCATCCCCGCATTCTGCCCACTGCTCACTCGTCGCGGGGCGGCGGGTCGATGCCGGTGATCGCGAGCCTGCCGTCCGCGCGGATGACGACCTCCGCGTCCGGGACGGCGTCGAGGTCGGCGGCGGTGTAGCGGTCCGTGAACAGGTGCACGGTCTTGTTGGACGAGCCGCGCAGCCCCCGTCCGAGACGCAGGTCCCGCACGTACCGTCCGGCGAGCAGGACGTCCACGCGGTCGCGCAGCGCCGCCGCGCCCGGCATCCGGACGATCTCCTCCCAGCCGAAGCCGGTGAACACGAGCACCGACAGCGACGTCTCCTCCCGGATGCGCGTCAGCAGCCGCAGCAGCGGCCGGAACTGCTGCAGCGGCTCGCCGCCGCTGACCGTCACGCCCTCGATCCGCCCGCCGAGCCCGGCGATGTGCGCGAACAGCTCGTCCACGGTGACCTCGTGTCCGCCGGGAGGGTGCGTCTCCGGGGTCCAGCAGCCGGGGCAGCCCAGCGTGCAGCCCTGCAGCCACACCACCGCGCGGGTTCCGGGCCCGCTGGTCTGGCTGTACGGGTCGAACGCGTGCACCCGCAACGGAAGCGACGGGCGCGGCAGCCGTACCGGACGCGCCTCGCGCAGCGGATCCCGCCCGGGACGTGGGCTTTCGCCGGGCACGCCGTCTTTTCCGCGTTCGTCGGTCACGTCGCGATTACACTGCCGTCACGCCGGGACCGGTCCCGGGGCACTCTCCGCGACTATCGTGCAACTGATCGGATACTGGAGGGGGACGGCGTTGCAACCGCTTCAGGGTGCCGACCCCGACCGGGTGGGCCCGTACCGGCTGCTCGGCCGGCTCGGCGCGGGCGGGATGGGCGTGGTGTACCTCGGCCGCTCGCCGAGCGGACGGCCCGTCGCGATCAAGGTGATCCAGCGGAGGTTCGCGGGCGAGCCCCGGTTCGCCGCCCGGTTCCGCCGGGAGGCCGCCGCCGCCCGCCGGGTGACCGGCGTCTTCACCGCGCCGGTGCTGGACGCCGACCCCGACGCCCCGGCGCCGTGGCTGGTCACCGCCTACCTGCCGGGGCTGTCGCTGCGCGAGGCCGTCACGCGGTTCGGGCCGCTGCCGCCGCCTGCCGTCCGGTCGCTGGCCGCCGGGCTGGCCGAGGCGCTCGGCGAGATCCACCGCGTCGGCGTGGTGCACCGCGACCTGAAACCCGGCAACGTGATGCTCACCGCGGGCGGGCCCCGGGTGATCGACTTCGGCATCTCCCGGCCGGAGGACGCGGTGACCATCACCCGCGCGAACACGCCCGTCGGGACGCCCGGGTTCATGGCGCCCGAGCAGCTCCGCGCCGAGAGGGCCGAGCCGTCCGCCGACATCTTCGTCCTCGGCGCGACGCTCGCGTACGCCGCGACGGGGCGGGAGCCGTTCGGGGACGGGCCGCTGGAGTCCCGCGACCTGCGCGTCCTGAACGGGCGGGCCGACCTCGGCGGGATCGACGAGCCGTGGCTGCTCGACCTGATCGGGGCGTGCCTGCGGCTCGATCCGGAGCGGCGTCCGTCCGCCGCCGGGGTCTTAGAACGGCTCGGTCCGCCGGACGACGGCGCGCCGTCCCTGCTCGGGACCCGCTGGCTGCCCGCGGCGGTCGCGGAGGAGATCGACCGCCGGACCGCCGAGGCCGCGCCGCTGGAGAACCCCGCGCCGCCGCAGCGATCCGCGCCGCGTCCGCAGGTCCAGGACCTCGCGCTCAGCAGCGTGGCGACCTCGGACACGGGCCCCGGCGACGGCCCGAGGACGGTCCCCCCGCCCCTCGGTCCCGGCCGCCGGACGCTCCTCATCGGCGCGGGCGCCGGTCTCCTGACCATGACCGGCCTCGGAACGCTCGTCTGGCGGCTGACCGGCGACGACGAACGCGACCGGAGCCGCGACCCGGTCGCCGCGGGGCGTTCCGGCACCCCGCGGACGCCCGAGGGGCCACCGCCCGACGGGGTCGCGCGGTGGAAGCGTCACGTCAGCAAGAAGGACAGGTACCTGGAGCTCACCGCCGGCGGCGGGGTGGTGCTCGCGAACGGCGACGACGGCAACGAGATCCTGCACGCCCTCGACCCGCGCACCGGCAAGATCAAATGGACGCGCGACGGCGGCATGCGCGCCACCCCCCACGGCGGCGTCACGTACCTGAGCCAGGCCGAGGGCCAGCAGATCTGCGCCGTCCGCACCACGACCGGCAAGACGCTGTGGACGTACGACATCTCCTTCGAGGAGAGCGGCCCGACCGATGAGCTCGCGATCACCGACCCGGTCCTCGTGTTCGGCATCGACGAGATCACCGCGCTGAGCAGATCCAGCGGGCGGCGGCGCTGGAGCTCGAAGCTGCCCGGCCGGTACGGGGTCTCCGGGGTGGGCGACCTCCTGATCGTCCTCGCGCGGGACGGCCTGGTCGGCATGGACGCCGCGTCCGGCAAGACCAGGTGGAAGCACCCGATGGACTACCCCGACTTCCAGGTCGTCGGCGACGGCATGGTCTACGCCGTCGACCGGTTCGGGACCATGCACGGTGTGCGGATCGACACCGGCGCGCTCGCCTGGCAGCGGCGGAACATCAGCGGCTGGGGCAGCCAGGCCGGCGGCGGCCGCTGCTACCTCGAAGCGGGCGACGGCGAGATCCTCGCCCTGGACGGCGCCACCGGCAAGCAGGTCTGGTCGCGTGCGCTGCTGTCCCAGCGGACGGACGACCCGCGCGGCCAGGCCACCGCGCTCGGCCTCGCAGGACCCACGCTCTACGTCTCCTGCACCGACGGCGTCCTCTACGCGCTGAGCGCCGCCGACGGCCGCATCCAGTGGACGTACGGCGGAGACGAACCCAACCGCACCCGGCCCGTGACCGCGGACGGGCTCGTCTTCATCGCCACGGCGAACGGCGACGTCCGGGCCGTCGCGCCGCCGACCGCCACACCGCGCACCAACGGAGGACCACGTGCGACCCCTTGAGCCGGACGACCCCCGCTCGGTCGAGACCGGAGGACGCCGCTACCGCGTCCTGGCCCGCGTCGGATCCGGCGGGATGGGCGTCGTCTACCTCGGCCGTTCCGCCGCCGGACGGGCCGTGGCGATCAAGATGGTGCATCCCGAGTTCGCCGCCGACGAGGAGTTCCGCGACCGGTTCCAGCGCGAGGCCGCCGTCGCGCGGAGGGTCGGCGGCGGGTTCACCGCCGCCGTCATCGACGCCGACCCGGAGGCGGAGCTGCCGTGGCTGGTGACCGAGTACCTGCCGTCGGTGTCGGTGCGCGACGCCGTCCGGTCGTCCGGGCCGCTCGCGGCGGACGCGGTGTGGGAGCTCGCGGCCGGGATCGCGGAGGCGCTCGTGTCGATCCACGAGGCGGGCGTCGTGCACCGCGACCTGAGCCCCGCGAACGTCCTGCTGACCGCGGACGGCCCGCGCGTCATCGACTTCGGCATCGCCCGCGCGATCGAGGCGTCGTCGGTCTCCCGGCCCGGGACGCGCGCCGGGGCCGCCGGGTTCATGTCGCCGGAGCAGGGGGCGGGGGAGACGATCGGCGCGGCCAGCGACGTCTTCTCGCTCGGGTCGACGCTGGCGTTCGCCGCCACCGGCCGGGAGCCGTTCGGCGACGGCGTGTGGCACATGAAGCTGCGCCGCGTCCAGTCCGAGGCGCCCCGGCTGGACGGGATCGACGACACCGGGCTGCGCTCGCTGATCGAGACGTGCATGCAGCGCGACCCGGAGCGCCGCCCGACCGCCGCGGAGCTGGCCGAACGCGTCGCGGGACGCTCCACCGGCCGGGGGGAGCGCGCGGCGGCGTCGCTGCCCGCGCCCGTCATCGCCGAGATCGCCCGGCGCCGGACGGCGGCCGAGAACCCGCCCGTCCCGCGCCCCACGCTCGAACCGCCCGCGCCCGCTCCCGCCTTGCCCGGCACCATGCCTCCGCTCCCGCCGGGGCCGCCGACCAACCCGGACCGGTCGCGGCGGCCCAGCACCCTGCTGGTCGGGGCCGCGGCCGTCGTCGCGCTGCTCGTCGCCATCGGGATCCCGGCCGGGCTCTGGACCGTCACGCGGGACGGCGGAACCGGCGCGAACGCCGCGCCGTCGTCGGGTACGCCGTCCGCCGCCTCCGCCTCGGCGGCCGCCTCGTCCTCGCCCACCCCGACCGGGACGCGCGGCGAGATCACCTTCAATGTCGAGGGCAGCGGCACGGTCTCCTCGCTGAGCTACATGGTCAACGAGAAGACCACGAAGGTGGAGGACGTGAAGCTGCCCTGGCGGAAGACGGTCCCGATGCCGCTCTGGCCGCCGCGGATCACGTGGAAGCTGGCGTACCGCGCCCCGTCCGGCGGAAGCAGCTTCACCGTCGAGGTGGACGGCAACAACGTCATGGGCGGCCAGGGGAGCGCGGGCACCAACCTGGGCGCCGAAGGCGTCTACTGACCCCTGCCCCCGCCGCTGCCATATCGACGGCGGTACCCCTCCCGCGGCGCCGGGTTACGCTGAGCGCGGGTGCGCACGCAGAGAGGACGGGACGCATGTCGACGATGATGCGGAAGCCGCAGGGCAAGGTCGACATCCTTCCGGAGGAGATCGGGAGCCTGGCCACCGGCCTGCCCCCGGCCGAGCCCGGGACGCTGTTCGTCAAGGGCTCGAACGGCGGGATGCGGGTGTCGCCCGACGCCCGGTTCAACGTCGTGTTCGGACGGTGCGCGCCGGACGTCCACGTCTGCGTCGGCGGCGACGACACGCGCGTCAGCCGCCAGCACGGCATCATCACCCGCGAGCACTCCCGCTGGGTGCTGTACAACCTCGGCAAGCTCGCCATCCGGTTCCCCGGATCGCGGCTGGTGCTCGGCGGGCACCGGGCGGAGCTGCCGGTCATGTACACGCCGCTGTTCATCGTCTCGCCCGGCCAGGAGCATCTCCTCGAAGTGCGGATCGCGGCGGGACGGGCCTCGTCCGGCCCGGTCGACGTGCACGAGCTCGCGACCTACGACCCGGAGAACCCCGACGCCGAGCGCGCGCCGGTGTCCCCGTGGCAGCTCAGCGACCAGGAGCGGCTCGTCCTGGTCTGCCTCGCCCAGCGGTACCTGCGGCAGGAGCCCTGGCCGCAGCCGCTCACGTGGGCGCAGGTCGCCGACGAGATCGGGCGGCTCCGCCCGGCCGAGAACTGGAACTGGCGGAAGGCCGCCCGCGTCGTCACCGAGGTGCGCAACCGGCTCAGCCCGCACGTGGGCGGGCTCCGCGAGGAGGAGATCCCGCCGCCGATCGGCAACGCGCTCAACCACAACCTGATCGTCGCGTTGCTGGTCCACACCAGGCTCCGCACCGAGGACCTCGCCCTCATCGACGGCTAGCGGTCCTCTTGGATCAAGCGGCCGGGAGTTGCGTGGCGGCCGCACCGGCCAGGCTCGTCGCCATCGAGCACAGCCGGTCCGTAGGCGGATCGCCCTGCACGACGAGGTACAGCATCTCGATCGCATCGTCGCCGTTCTGGTCGGCGTACGTGCGGTGGACGACCCGGACGAGGCACGTCCCGTCGCCCTCCGCGTCCGGTTCGACGAAGGCGCGGCGGCCGCCGAGCCGGGTGGGGCTGCCGTCCTCGGCGCCGAGCGGCTGGCCGCGGTCGAACCGCAGCTTGACCTGGATGTCCCGGGTGGTGCTGTGCCACTCGCAGGCCCAGGCGCCGTAGTCGATCTCCGGATCGCCCGCGTCGATCCCCGGGACGACGTCGAGCGCGTCGTTGCCGAGCATCGTGCAGGCGTCCTTGTGCGCCAGCGACTGCGGCGGGAACGGCGGCGTCCGGCGCGGGACCGGCCCCCGGTTAAGGACCGCGACCGCGGACGCGACGGCGGTGTCGGCGATCGCGCAGAGCGGCGCGGGCGCGGCCCCTGCCCGCGGCTCCTCCGTCTGCCGGGCGTCGATGGAGATGGTGGTGCCGCCGTCCGGGGGCGGCAGGACGAGCATCCGGCCGCACTCGCCCTCCTCGGGCGCTTCCGGGATCACCCGGACGCGTCCGATCGTCCGCGCCGGGCCGCCGCCCGTCTCGGGTACCGAGCCGGTCGCCATGCCGATCCTGACGTCGATGACGTCGTTCTCGCCCACGGACACGAGCACGTCGCACCGGTCGAAGTTGCCGTAGTCGTTGTCGAGGTCCGCCTCGCCGAACCTGCCGAGCGCTGCCGCGTCGGCGAGCGCGCAGGGGTCGGCGGTGCGCGGGTCGCCGATCAGCGACGCGGGCTTCGGCCGCGCGGGCGCCTCGTCGCCGCCGGAGGGGATCACGACCGCGACCGCGACGGCCGCCGCCGCGACCGCGAACGCCGCCGCCGCGACGGGCCGCGGATGCCGCCGGACGAACGCCGCCGGACGGCCCCACCCCGTGCCCCGTCCCTGCTCGGTGCTGGGCCCGTCGTTGTCGGTCGGAGTGGAGTGGCCGGGCAGCTCCGGCTGCTCGGTTCCGGCGACCTCGTCCAGCATGCGGCGTGCCTCGTCCGCGCCGGGCCGCTCGTCCGGCGCCAACCGCGTCAGGGCTTCGAGGACGCCGCCCAGCGGCCCCAGCGCGTCGTACCCCGGCTCGGCGCCGGGGGGCTCGCCGACGGTCAGCGCGTAGACCGTGGCGCCTAACGAGTACACGTCCGACGCCGGTTCCGGATGCCCGCGCACGACCTCGGGCGCGGCGAACGCGGGCGTGTGGCTGACGGGACCGTTCGGCGTGATCGTGTCCGTGCCGCCCAGCCGGTAGGCGGCGCCGAAGTCGGCGAGCTTGGCCATCCGGGCCGCGGTGACGACGATGTTGCCGGGCTTGACGTCGCAGTGCACGATGCCCTGCGTGTGCAGCGCCGCCAGCGCCTCGGCGATCTGCGCGCCGACTCCGGCCGCGGCCTGCGGGGACATCGGCGGCCAGTCGTCCAGGCTGCCGCCCGGCACATGCTCCAGGACGAGCCAGGACGTCACCCGTCCGCCGGTCTCCTCCTCGACGATGTCGTGCAGCGTGACCACGTGCGGATGATCGAACCGCGCCTGCGCGCGGGCCTCCGACCACAGCCGGTCGAAGGCGCCGGAGCCGTCGTCGCGGGACGCGGCCCGCTTGAGGACGACGGTGCGCGGCAGGCGGGTGTCCTCGGCGAGCCAGACCTCGCCCGTCCCGCCGCGGATGGGCCCCTTGACCAGCCGGTACCGTTCGGCGATCAGCGCTCCGAGACGCACCGTGGCTCCTCTCAGCCGGCACCGCTCTCAGCCGGCACCGCTCTCAGCCGGCACCGCACGTGACCGACACCGCCCGACGCGGTCCGGACCCGACCCTGCACGCGGCCCATAAGCGACATACCCGGCAATGCGCGGCGCCGCGCGACCAACCTACCGAGTGACCACCCGGACACACACCGTTTCCCGGACAAGCGAATCCGGTCCCGGGGTTGTCGCGGCCCTCCAGAAGGCTTAGCTTCGACGTCACCGCGGTGACCACCCGGTATCGCTACGTCACGGTGTTCATCGCGGCACGACCCGCCGGAGTCGCATATGAACCCCCCACTCATCCGCACCCCGGCAGCGCCCGTTCTGATCGGCCGTTCGGGAGAGCTGCACTCCTTGCTGGAGGCGATGACCCACCCGCCCGCCGTGGCCCTCGTGGAGGGCGAGGCCGGGATCGGCAAGACCCGACTGATCCACGAGGCGCTCCGGCATCCGTCGGCGCGCGGACGCAGGGTCCTGTCCGGCAACTGCCATCCGCTCCGCGAGCCGTTCCCGTACGGGCCCGTCTTCGAGCTGCTGCGCGGTGCGGCGGACGACCGGGTCGCCGGGCTCAGCCCCGTCTGCGGCGCCCTGCGCCCCTACCTGCCCGAGCTCGCCGACCGGCTGCCGCCCGCCCCGGAGCCGCTGCAGGACGTCCGCGCCCGCGAGCACCGGCTGTTCCGCGCCGTCCGCGCCCTGCTGGACGCGCTCGGCGACACCGTGATGATCGTGGAGGACCTGCACTGGGCGGACGACGGCACCCGCGACCTGCTGCGCTTCCTCGTGGACGACCCGCCCGCCGGGCTGTCGACGGTGCTCAGCTACCGCCGGGAGGACCTGCCGGGCGCGCGGCTTCCGCTGGGCCGCGCGTACCGGCACCCTCCGGGCACAACGGCGGTGCTCCTCCCGCTGAAGCCGCTCGACGTGCACGGCGTGCGCGGCATGTTCACCGCGATCACCGGCGTCTCGGAGATCACGACGTGCCTGGCCGACGAGCTGCACCGGCGGACGGCGGGCATCCCGTTCGTGGTGGAGGAGGTCGTCCTGGCCCTTCCCGGCGGCGTGGCCGGCGATCCGGCGGGGGTCGACAGCGGCGTCCTCGACGATCTGGAGGTCCCCACGCTCCTGCGGGAGGCCATCGCCGACCGGATGAGCCTGCTCTCGCCCCCGGCGGCGGACGCCGTCCGGGCCGCCTCGGTGCTCCGCGTGCCGGCGGGGGAGGCGCTGATCGGCGCCGTCATGAGCGGCGACCCGGCGGCGGAGGACGGGGCGTCCGCCGTCCGCGAGGCGCTGGTCGCCGGGGTGCTGCACGAGTGGGGCCAGGACAGGTACGGGTTCCGGCACACGCTCGCCCAGCAGGCCGTCTACTCCGCGCTGCCCGGTCCGGACCGGCGCCTGCTGCACCGGCGGGCGATGCTCGCACTGGCCGACGAGGAACCGCAGCCGCTCGTCCAGCTCGCCTACCACGCGCGGGAGGCCGGGATGGTGGACGAGTGGCAGCGCCTCGCCGAGGCCGCCGCCGGCACCGCCCGCGAGATGGGCGACCTGGCCGTTGCCGTCGAACTCCTTGAGGAACTGCTGTCCGACGCGCGGCTCGGACGCGCGGAACGCGCCAGGATCGCGGTCGAGCTCAGCCGGGACGCGGTCCTCGGGCTCACCCACCGCCGGGCCGTCGAGCTGCTGAGCACCGTCGTGCGGGACGAGCACGTCCCCGACGACGTGCGCGGGGAGATCAGGCTGAACGTGGGGCTGCTGCTCCGCAACCAGATGGGCGACTACGAGGCGGGCCGGATCTGCATCGAGGCCGCCGTCGAGGAGCTGCGGGAACGTCCGGCGCTGGCGGCGCGCGGCATGGCGGCGCTGGCGATGACGATCTGGGACGACCAGCCGTACGACGTCTGCCGGCGCTGGATCGAACGGGCCGAGGAGCTGGTGGCCGGGGAGAGCGACCCCGCCGTGCGGACGGCGGTGCGCGGGAACCATCTGGCGCTGCTGATGTCCGCCGGCGACTCCGCCGTCTGGGAACGGGCGGAGGCCCTCATCGGCGGCGCCGGGGCGGACACCGACCTTCAGCAGATCGCCCGCGCCTGCGGGAACTTCGCCGACGCCGCCACCTGGCTCGGGCACTACGAGCAGGCGCAGCGGTTCCGCGCCGAGGGCGGGCGGCTCGCCGCCGACTGCGGCGCCGCGTTCTACGAGGTCATCGTGGAGGGCACGGCGCTGCGCCTCGACTGGTACACGGGCCGCTGGGACGGGCTCGCCGACCGGGCGCGGCGGACGCTGGAGACCGTCCACGGCGTCTCCGGGATCGCGTCCGACGCGCATCTCGTCCTCGGGCTGCTGGCGTCCGCGGTCGGCGACTGGGACACGGCGGCCGAGGAGCTGGACGCCGCCGGGCTCGCCGATCCCGGCAACGCGCCCGTGACCATCCTCGCCACCGCGTCGGGCGCCATGACACGGCTGCGGATCGCCCGCGGCGAACTGGACGAAGGCCGCGCCGAGGCGGAGCGCGGCATCGCCAGGCTGCGGCGGAAGGGCATCTGGGTGTGGGCCGGGGACCTGGTGCCGATGGCCGTCGCCGCGCTCACCCGCGGCGGCGCCCCGAAGGAGGCCGAGCGGCTGACCGAGGAGTTCGCCGAGGGCATCGCGGGCCGGGACGCCCCGACGGCCGCGGCCGCGCTCCCGGCGTGCCGGGGCGTCCTCGCCATGGCACGCGGATGCACGGCAGAGGCGATCGAGGCGTTCACCGCCGCGCACGCGGCCTACGCCGCGCTGCCGCAGCCGTACGAGGCGGCCCGTGCGGGGGAGGCGTCGGCCCGGTGCCGGATGACCGCGGGCGACGACGAGGGGGCGCAGGATCTCGCGCTGCTCGCGGAGGAGTTCACCGCGCTCGGCGCGCTCAGGGACGCCGCCCGCTGCCGCCGGGTGCTGCGCGGGCACGGCGTCGCCGTGCCGTCCCGCCGGGGCCGCCGCGGCTACGGCGACGAGCTCTCACCCCGCGAGAGCGAGGTGGCGCGGCTGGTGGCGCTCGGCCACACCAACCGGCAGATCGCCGACGCGCTGTTCCTGTCAACGCGCACCGTCGAGCAGCACGTCGCGAAGGTGCTGCGCAAGCTCAACGTGAGTTCGCGAGCCGAAGTCAGCCGGATGTGACGCGGCGCTGGACATGATTGCGTACCTCTACCTACCGCACCACGGATTGTAAGCCTCTGCCCGGGCGGCGAAGGTGAATCTCGCCCCCGGCCTGAGCCCTCCTCCCCGCGGCTCAGGCACCCCCCACGGAGGAGCAGAGGGATGCATGTGAAGAAGAGACTCAGCACGCTCGGCATGGGCGCCGCACTGGCGGCGGCGCTCACGCTGGCCGGCGGGACCGCCGTAGCCGGACAGACCGGCACTGACGGCCAGGCGGCCCCGCCGGCGCCCCCCGCCACGACCGAGATCCGCAACGCCGCCGCCCCCGGTGTGATCCCCGGCAGCTACATCGTGGCGCTGAAGGGCGCGCCGTCCGTCCACAAGGGCGGCGCGGCGGCCGTCCGTGCCGAGGCGCAGGGCCTGGTCGCCGCGCACGGCGGCAAGGTCGCCGAGGTGTACTCGACGGTGTTCCGCGGCTTCGCCGTGAAGGCCACCAAGGCGCAGGCCCGGAAGCTGGCCGCCGCTCCCGAGGTGCGCTACGTCGAGGCGGACGTCCTCGCGCACGCCGCCGGCGAGCAGCAGAACCCGCCGTCCTGGGGCCTCGACCGGATCGACGGCTCGATGAACAGGGTCTACGCCTACCCGAACGAGGGATCGGGCACGACCGTCTACGTCGCGGACACCGGCATCGACGTCTCGCACACGAACTTCGAGGGACGTGCCAAGAGCGGCTACGACTTCATCGACGACGACAACGACGCCGACGACTGCCAAGGCCACGGCACCCACGTCGCCGGAACCGTCGGCAGCAAGGACTACGGCGTCGCGAAGAAGGCGACCCTCGTCGCCGTGCGGGTGCTGGACTGCCAGGGCAGCGGCCCGTACTCCGGGGTCATCTCCGGCATCGAATGGGCGGCGCAGAACGCCTCCGGCCCGGCCGTCGGCAACATGAGCCTCAGCGGCCCCGCCTCCGCAAGCGTGGACGAGGCCGTGCGCGGCGCGGCGCAGGACGGCGTCGTGTTCGCGGTCGCCGCGGGCAACGCGTCCACCGACGCCTGCGGCTCCAGCCCGGCGCGGGCGGCCTCGGCGATCACGGTCGGGTCGACGGCCCAGGGGGACGCCCGGTCGAGCTTCTCCAACTACGGCCGCTGCCTCGACCTGTTCGCGCCTGGCAGCAGCATCGTCTCCACCCGGATGGGCGGCGGGACGGCCACGATGAACGGCACGTCCATGGCGTCGCCGCACGCCGCCGGCGCTGCCGCGCTGTACCTGTCCGCCCACCCGGGCGCCACCGCGCAGCAGATCCACGACGCGCTGGCGAGCGCCGCCGAATCCGGCAAGGTCGGCAACCCGGGCAGCGGGTCCCCGAACCGCCTGCTCAACGTGACCGGGCTCGGCTGATAGGCGCCCGGCTGATCGAGGCCCGGTCGACCGGGGCCCGGCCCGTCGGGGCCCGGTCGACCAGGGCCCGGCCTATCCGGCGACGGTAGGAGAAGGCGGCGGCCGGGAGCGTTCCGAATCCCGGCGCCAGTGGGTAGACGTCCCGTGGCCGCATCTTCCGCAGGGCAGCGCTCTCCCGGCCCTCGGCTCCCTGAGATGCGTCCACGGGATCCGCCCGTCTTCCTGTCCGCACCTTCCACCGTCCACGGCTCACAGGAGTTGATCGTGATACACGGGATCAGACGACGCATCGCCCTCGCCCTCCCCGCCACCGCCGCGCTGTCGGCCGCCCTCCTCACCGGCGGCGCGCAGGCCAGCGCCCCCGCCGGGCTCGCCGGGCTCGCGGCCGCACCGGACATCCCCGTCGCGAGCGTCCAGCAGGACCTCAAGGAGTTGCAGGCCGTCGCCGACGCCAACGGCGGCAACCGCGCCCACGGCCGGCCCGGTTACCAGGCGTCCATCACTTTCGTGAAGCAGAAGCTGGACGCCGCCGGGTACGAGACGCGCGTCCAGGAGTTCACGCACGGCGGCGCGACCGGCTACAACCTGATCGCCGACTGGCCGGGCGGCGACGCGGACCAGGTCCTCATGGCCGGGTCGCATCTGGACTCCGTCCGCGCCGGGCCGGGCATCAACGACAACGGCTCCGGGTCGGCGGGCGTCCTGGAGGTGGCCCTCGCGGTCGCGGCGAACGACCTGAAGCCCACTAAGCACCTCCGGTTCGCCTGGTGGGGCGCCGAGGAGCTGGGTCTCATCGGGTCGACGCACTACGTCGAGAGCCTCCCGGACGGCGAGATCGCGAAGATCAGCGGCTATCTGAACTTCGACATGATCGGCTCGCCCAATCCCGGCTACTTCGTCTACGACGACGACCCCGCGCTGATGGCGCCGCTCACCGAGTTCTTCAAGGGCAAGGGCGTCGAGACGGAGGGCATCGTCATCAACGGGCGCAGCGACCACGCCGCGTTCCAGCGCGCCGGCGTCGCCACCGGCGGCCTGTTCACCGGCGCCGAGGGCACCAAGACGCAGGAGCAGGCGCGCAAGTGGGGCGGCACGGCGGGCCAGCCGTACGACCGGTGCTACCACCGCGCCTGCGACACCACCGCGAACATCGACGCGACCGCGCTCGACCGCAACACCGACGCCATCGCCCACGCGATCTGGGAACTCAGCGGCGCCTGACGGGACCTCCCGCGCGGCGGCCGTTCTCCGAGGGCCGGGCCCAGAACCCCTCCCGACTGGGCCCGGCCCGGTCGGAGCCGACCGCACTTCTCAGCCGCCTGGCACATTCTGGTCGGCGTCCCGCGCGTCCTTCTTCCGCGTCTTGTCACTACCTGACAGCGTCAATAAATTCTGGGCTCCGCGGCCTTGTCCGATGCGCGCGGCCGCCGTAACAATACGGGATGCCCACTCAGCTCATCGCCGATTGTTCCATCATGCGATGACCTCAATATAGCAAATCACGGGGAATGGTGAGGCGGGCCGGGCCGCATACCCGGGGGTTTCTCGCCGGCACGCCGTCGTGCTTCACGGAAAGCAGCCGTGCTTCACGGAAGACAACGGAGATTCCCTATGCGAAAACGTCCCCTCGCCGTGGCGGTGGCCGCCCTGCTGGCCGGCACCTCGCTCGCGCTCCCCTCGGCGCTCGCCGACACGAACGGCCCTCGCGGGTCGTACGGCTCCTACGGCTCCTACGGCAAAACGCCCGCTCAGAGCGAGCCCGTCCCGCACCGCTACAAGGTGACCGGCCCCGACACCCGCGAGGAGCGGACGGCCATCGCCGGCACCGGCGTCTCCATCGACGAGGTCAAGCAGGACCACGTCGTGATCAGCGGGCAGCCCGCCCAGGCCGCGCAGATCAGGAAACTCGGCCACCGGGTCGACGAGCTCGCGCTGAAACTGGGTTATCCGCCGGAGGACGCGCTCTATCACGATTACCCGGAGATCGTCGCCGAGCTCGACAAGATCGTCCGGGAGCATCCCGCCATCGCCCAGCGCGCCACCGTCGGCAAGACCTATCAGGGCCGCGAAATCCCCGCCATCAAGATCAGCGACAATGTCGCGACGGACGAGGACGAGCCCGAAGTCCTGTTCACCGCCAACCAGCACGCCCGCGAGCACCTCACCCCCGAGATGGCGCTCTACGCCGCCAATCTCTTCACCGACGGGCACGGCACCGACAACCAGATCACCGAGCTCGTCAACGGCCGGGAGATCTGGATCGTCGCGTCGGTGAACCCGGACGGCCTGGAGTACGACATCGCGACGGGCCAGTACCGCATGTGGCGCCACAACCGCCAGCCGGTCACGGGCGCGATCGGCATCGACCTCAACCGCAACTGGGCCTACAAGTGGGGCTGCTGCGGTGGTTCGTCCGGCACGCCGGGCGCCGAGACCTATCGCGGGCCCTCGCCGGAGGCCGGGGTCGAGACCAAGGCGGTCGCCAACTTCGTCCGGAGCCGGGTCGTGGGCGGCAAACAGCAGATCAAGGCGCACATCGACTTCCACACCTACAGCGAGTTGGTGCTGTGGCCGATGGGCCACACCTACGACGACACCGGGCCCGACATGAGCGCGGACGCGAACCGGACGTTCGCCACGATCGGCCGCGAGATGGCCGCGACGAACCGCTACACGCCGCAGCAGTCCAGCGACCTGTACATCACCGACGGGTCGGTCAACGACTGGATGTGGGCGGAGCACGACATCTTCTCGTACACGTTCGAGATGTATCCGCGGAACGCCGACTTCTACCCGCCGGACGAGGTCATCGTCCGGGAGACCACGCGGAACAAGGCGGCCGTGCTGGCCCTGACCGGGTACGCGGACTGCCCGTACCGGGCGATCGGCAAGCAGGACCAGTACTGCTGACGTCCTCCGGACGAGCAGCGCTGACGACGGAGAGGGAGGGGCCGCGGCGGCGGCCGGTCGACGACCGGCGCCCTCTAGCCGCGGCCCCGTGCCGTGTTCGCCTCGCTGTTTCCGCATCGCTCCTGCTCGGGCGGCCGTCAGCGTGAGCAATACGTAGCTCTACCTACGGTTCCCCGGATTGTTACGTCATCCGCCGCGCCTCATCGTGGTGGCGCCACCGCCGGACCGGCCGTGGTACCGCCCCAGCACAGGAGGTAGCGAGGATGAACGCCCCCCGCACGAATCGTCCCCACCGCACGAAACGTCGAGGGCTCATGGCCTGGTACTCGGGGTGGGCGGTCGCCGCCCTGGTGGGCGGCGTCGCGTTCGCCGGGCCGCCCGCACACGCCGCCGGGGGAGCCGTCCTGAACGCCGGGGCGTCCGGCGCGATCGAGGGGCACTACATCGTTGCGCTGCACGGCGCCACGTCCCTCGCCGCCGGTGCCGAGGCGGCGGTGTCCGCGCAGGCCGAGGAGCTGACCGGACGCTACGGCGGTTCCGTCGAGACCGTCTACAGCGCGGCGCTGCGCGGGTTCGCCGCCGAGATGAGCGCCGCCCAGGCCCGGCGGCTCGCCGCCGACCCGCGGGTGCGCTACGTCCAGCAGTCCCTGATGGTGCGAGCGGCCGGCCCCGGGACCCAGCCGAACCCGCCGTCGTGGGGTCTGGACCGCATCGACGGCAAGAGCGACGGCTCCTACGCCTACCCGGCCACGGGTGCCGGCGTCACCGTGTACGTGGTGGACTCGGGCATCCGCATCAGCCACAGGACGTTTGAGGGCCGCGCCTCCCACGGCCACGACTTCGTGGACGAGGACGCCGAAGCGCAGGACTGCAACGGGCACGGCACGCACGTCTCCGGCACCATCGGCGGCAAGGAGTACGGGGTCGCCAAGGGCGTCAAGCTCGTCGGCGTCCGGGTGCTCGGCTGCGACGGCAGCGCGCCCGACCGGGACACCGTCGAGGGCCTGGACTGGGTGCTGAAGAACGCCAAGGGGCCGTCCGTGGGCAACATGAGCCTCGCCTCCGGCGGCGACGACGCCGAGCCGCAGGCGATCCGCGACGCGACGAAGGCCGCCGTCGCCGCTGGCATCCAGTTCGGCGTCGCCGCGGGCAACGAGAGCGCCGACGCCTGCGGCAGCACGCCGGCGGACGTCCCAGAGGCCGTGACGGTCGCGTCGAGCACCAGCGGCGACGGCCGGTCGAGCTTCTCCAACTACGGCCGCTGCGTGGACGTCTTCGCGCCCGGCAGCAACATCGTCTCCGCGAGCCACTCGTCCGACACCGGCAGGGCCACGATGAGCGGGACGTCGATGGCGGCCCCGCACGTGACGGGCGCGCTGGCGATCTTCCTTGAGGGCCACCCGGGCGCCGGTTCGGCCGAGGCCCACGACGCGATCGTCACCGCCGCCGACACCGGAGTGATCAGCAACCCGGGCAGCGGCTCGCCGAACCGCTTGCTCAACGTGACGAAACTGGCCGCCCCGCCCCCGGCCTTCCCCGCGCGGTAGCGCCTCCGGGCAGACGTGCAGGCGTCGACGACCCGTCCGGCAATTCCAGGCGGGTCGCCGACGCCGCCGAATTCAGCGTGAAAGCCAATTGGCCGTCCGACGTCAGTGGCCCCGTATGAATCCGGCGACAATAGATAGGTAGGGCCGCGTACCCTTTCCCGGATTGTTCCGGCCCGCTTTCCATTCGATGGTGTGGTGTGCATCAATCGCGAAGCGGAAGAGAGGATCGGATGCCCCGCACTAAACGAACGTCCGGGCGCCTTGGCGCAATTTCCGGTGCCGCCGTCCTGATCGTGACAGCGGCTCTCGCGGCGCCGGCGGTTGCCGGTGGACCGGGCGGGCCCGCCGGTGGAAACCCTTACCCCAACGCGGTCCACGCGCCCGCGCTCCCGCCGTCCGCCGCCGTCCCGGCTCCCGCTCCGGGGACGGCGCAGAACAGCGGACGGGTGCCGATAGTCGGCGGCCACAACGCCACCGAAGCTCCCCCGTTCATCGCCGCGCTGTACAAGGGCGGCCGGTTCGCCTGCACGGCGTCGCTCGTGGCGGCGCACTGGATCCTGACGGCCGACCACTGCATCGGCGGTTCCCTCTCCGTCCGCGTGGGCTCCCTGCAGCGCGAGAGCGGCGGCCAGACGGCGAACGTCACCCAGCAGGTGAGCGAGCCGTCCGGGTCCGACATCGCGCTGCTGCGGATCGACAAGGACATCCAGGCCCAGTACCCGACGCTCGGCGGCCCGGGCGACGCGGCGACGGGCACCAGGGAAAGGGTCTACGGATACGGCTATACACGGTCCGACTGGTCCCAGCTTTCCAATGTTCTCAAGTACTCCGAAGGGACCATTTACGATTCCCGCTGCAATGTGCTCGGCGCCACCCTGTGCATCGAGAACGACGGCGACACCGCGGGCGGCGACTCGGGCGGCCCGATGCTGACCGATTCAGGCCGTCTCATCGGGACCTGCACCGCGGGGAACAAGCCCACCGACGGGTCCGGCTTCGGCGCGTACAGCGACATCACCAGGTACCGGAGCTGGATCGACCGGACCATCGGCCAGTGACCCGCTAGCCGTTCGGTCTCCCCACGGCGCGGCGGCCCGCTCCCATCCACAGGGCGGGCCGCCGTGCCGCTTCCAGCGGCGAATCATTTAACAGCGAACCGATTTCAACAGCGCGCCGCACTGGTCATCGCACCGCTCCAGTCGCAATGCGCGCAGAGGAAAACACGAAGAGAGACAAGGTCATGCGTCCTGCCGGCACAACATCTCACGCGGCCGCCAAGGCCGAACTGGAACGCGATTTTCCCGGCTGGCGAGTCCTCGTCTCCGACCGCCGCCGATGGTGGGCGCTGCGCGGCCCGCTGCCGTTCGACCAGGTCAACGAGGTCGACGTGGTGGACGCGGACACCCCCGAAGCCCTCCGCACGCGGCTTTCGCAACTCGCGCCGACCGCCCTCGAAGCGGCCCCGTGACCTGCGGAAGGTGTCCGCACACGGCCGCCGCCACCGCGTTTATCGATGTTGATCTCCTTAATGGAACGGTCCTTGTCAAAAACTTGGCCGTTGACATTCGATAATCGATGATCAAGCTTGATGCCGTTCCGCCCGCACCCAATTGAAGGCGGGTCAAGAAAAGTTAAAAACCGATGATTGACAGTGCCTGGGGTGAAAGTTACGCTCCATTCCAGATCCTGGATCTACGTCCATTGACGAGTGCCGATTAATCCGGATTGGCGGCACTCGCCTCTTCGGTCGCCGAAGAAAAAAATGCGTCCACTCCCAGCGAAGAGGAATCACATGCGTAAAGGGATCGCCATTACCGCCGCGGCCGCCGCGGCGCTTGGGCTGACCGCGGCGTCCATCTCCCCGGCCGCCGCCGCGTCCTCGAGACTGCTCGACCGCGGGCCCGACGGCGTCACCATCGACATCGCGACCGTCAACGGCTCCGGCTGCCCCGCCGGCACCACCGCCGTCGCGATCTCGGACGACAAGGAGGCCTTCACGGTCACCTACAGCGACTACATGGCGCAGGCGGGAGGTAGCTCCAAGCCCACCGATGGCCGCAAGAACTGCGTGATCAGCATGAAGGTGCACGTTCCGCAGGGCTTCACCTACGCCATCGCGCAGACGGACTACCGCGGATACGCCTACCTGGAGAAGGGCGCGTCGGCCGTACAGAAGGCCAGCTACTGGTTCCAGGGCAACTCGCCGACCGGGGTGATCCAGCACAACATCCCGGGCGCTTACGACAACAACTGGCAGTACACCGACAGGATTCCGGTGGACGCGCTGGTGTGGAAGAAGTGCGGCGAGCAGCGGAACTTCAACATCAACACCGAGATCCGCGCGACGGCCGGCACCGACAAGACGAAGACCAGCTTCATCGCCATGGACTCGACGGACGGCAGCATCAAGACCAAGTACCACTTCTCGTGGAAGACGTGCCCGTAGTCCCTGCATCACCCCGCGCAAACCCCCAAAGGAGAAATCCATGCGCAAAGGAGTGACTGCTTCGGCAGCCTGCCTCGCCGCCCTGACCTTGACCGCGGGCGTTGCCCCGGCGGCCTCGGCGAACGCCCTCTCGGCCCCCGACAAGATCACCATCGACGTGAAGACCGTCAACGGCTCCGGCTGCCCCGCCGGCACCACCGCGGTCGCCCCGTCGAGTGACGCCACGTCGTTCACGGTCACCTACAGCGACTACATGGCGCAGGCCGGCGGGGACTCCAACCCGACGGACATGCGTAAGAACTGCCAGATCAGCATGCAGATCCACATCCCGCAAGGATTCACGTACGCGATCGCAAGCGCGGACTACCGTGGATTCGCGCATCTGGCCAAGGGCGCCTCCGGTATGGAACGCGCGAACTACTACTTCCAGGGCATGTCGCAGACGACGCCCAAGACCCACACCGTCAACGGCCCGTACTCCAACAACTGGCAGTTCACGGACCGCACGGACGTGGCAGAGCTGGTGTGGAAGCCGTGTGGTGAGGAGCGCAACCTCAACGTCAACACCGAGCTGCGCGTGAACAAGGGCAGTTCGAAGGAGACGAGCTTCATGTCCTTCGACTCCACCGACGGCAGCGTGAAGACGGTCTACCACATCTCCTGGAAGAAGTGCTAGGCACCTGACTGACCGGGCCGCGCCCTTCAGCCAGAAGGCCGCGGCCCGGCCTGCACGAGCTGTATCTTCTACACCTCTGACGCTGGCGACGACTAGTCGAGCGTAGATCCCGGTGGTAGCCGTAACATTTAAAAACAAAAAAAC
>NZ_SMKT01000127.1 GCF_004348735.1 Actinomadura sp. KC06 | reverse complement strand
ATGGTCGGCAGGTCGGTGGGCGGAGCCGGGAAGTCCGGCTCGTCGGTGGGCGGCGGGGGCTCGGACGGGCCGCCCGTGTCCGGCGGCTGCGTCCCGCCGGGGTTGAGACCGTCCGGCGGGCCGGTCCAGCCGCCGCCCGGACGGCTCGACGGCGACCCGAACGACTCCGGCTCATAGCTCTTGATGTTCACGGCGTCGCTCATGTACGTCCGCCAGATCTGCGCGGGCAGCTGCCCGCCGAACGCGCCGTACCCCGGGATGTTCAGCGGTTTGCCGTCGCTGCGGAACATCGCCACGGACGTCGCCATCTGCGGGATGAAGCCGTTGAACCAGATCGCGCGGCCCTCGTCGGTCGTGCCGGTCTTGCCGGCGACGTCGCGGCCGTCGGGCAGCTGCGCGCCCGTCCCGGTGCCGCCGCGGACGACCTGCTGCATCGCGTACGTGGCGTCCCGCGCGTTCTGCTGGCTGAGCGCCCGCTCGCCCTTCTCGGTGAACGTGCGCTTGTGGTCCTCGTTGTCGGTGACGGACTTCACCACGAACGGCTCCCGGTGCACGCCCTCGGCCGCGAACGTCGCGTACACGCCCGCCTGCTGGACGGGATGCAGCGACACGATGCCGAGCGGGAGCGTCGCGGCGGCCCGCTGCTCCGGCTTCATCTGCGACGCGGGGATGCCCATCTTCTCGGCCATCTCGACGATCTTCTTGTTGCCGATGTCCCTGCCGAGGTTCACGTACGCGGTGTTGACGGAGCGCTGGGTGGCGGTGACGAGGTTCACCGTCCCGAAGCTCTGGTTGCCGTTGTTCTTGACGGGGTCGCCGGCGAAGTACTGCGGGGAGCTTCCGTCGTAGGTGGAGTTGAGGGACTTCCCGTCCTCCAGCGCGGCGGCCAGCGCGATCGGCTTGAACCCGGACCCGGCCTGCGCCCAGTCGCCGAAGGAGCTGCTCAGCGCCTCCTCCAAGTAGCCGCGGCCGCCGTAGAACGCGAGGACCTGCCCGGTGGCCGGGTCGACCGACACGGCGCCCGTCCGGATCTTCTTGTTCATCCCCTCGGGGGTGTTCTGGTTCACCGACCGCCGCAGCGCGTCCATCAGCCGCTTGTCGAACGTCGTGGTGATCTTCAACCCGCTGCGGTTGATCTCGTCCTCGCTGTAGCCGCGGCGCTCGATGAGCTCCTTCTTGGCCACGTTGACCATGTAGCCGCGCTGGCCCTTGAGGACGTCGGTGATGTGCGCCTTCTGCGGCACCGGGAACTTCATCGACATCGCCTCGGCGGGATTGAGCGCCCCGTCCCGCACCATGTTGTCGAGGACGGACCGCCAGCGCTGCTCGGCGTGGACGCGCTGCGCCCCGGACGGGTCGGCGAAGTTGCTGGGTTGCTGGATCGCGGCGGCCAGGTACGCGCCCTCGGCGGGGGTCAGCTCCGAGACGTCCTTGCCGTAGTAGGCCTTGGCGGCGGCCTGCACCCCGTACGCGTCGCGGCCGAAGTAGATGGTGTTGAGATACTGCTCCAGGATCCAGTCCTTGGACTTCTCCCGGCCGACCTTCAGCGACACCATCACCTCCTTGAGCTTGCGGGTGACGGAGACCTCCTTGCCGATGCCGCCGTAGTAGTTCCGGACCATCTGCTGCGTGATCGTCGACCCGCCCTGGAGCTGCCGTCCGCTCACCGTGGACCACAGCGCCCGCGTCGTGCCCGAGACGGACACGCCGGGGTCGTCGTAGAAGCCGCGGTTCTCCGCGGCGATCACCGCGTCGCGGGTGCTCTTCGGGATCCGGTCGAGCTTGACCGCGTCGCGGTTGACGCCGGTCTTCGCGATCTGCGTCTTGCCGTCGGAGTAGTAGAACGTCGGCCCCTGCGCGATCGCCTGCTCCTGCGGCGACGGGACCGGCGTGAACAGGTAGGCGACGCCGAACGCGGCGATGCAGAACCCGATGAGCCCGAGTAGGACGAACAGGACCCGCCGCAGGTAGCGCGACCGGCGGCTCCGGGGTTTGCGCGGCCCCTTGCCGTCGCCGCCGCCTCCCGGCCCCCGCCCGCGCCCGGGCGGTCCTCCCTGCTTGGACGATGCGACGGCGGGCATGGTCTTGGTATCACCGCTCCCGGGCTCTTCGACACCCACCGCCCCGGTCGCGTCCCGCACACCGGCCCCCGCCAGTTCGTCCGCCGCGTCTCCGGCTACACCCCGCGGCCCCGCCGCCGCGTCGACCGCGGTCACGTCGCTGTCGACCGTGGTCATGTCGCCGGCGGTCGCGGTTTCGGCCGCGTCGGGCGCGGTCATGTCGTCAGCGGTCTCGGTCTCGGTCTCGGACTGGGCCGCGTCGGTCGCGGTCTTATCGGTGTCGTCGGTGTTATCGGCGGCTGGAGATTCCGTCCCGTCCGCGGGCGGGACGGCCTCGCCGTCGCTCTTGTCGCCGTTCTGAGATATGTCGTCCTCGCGGGCGAATTCCGTGTCTTGGGCGGATTCTCCGGTGTGCACGGTCAGCGTGGCGGTCGTCGGACCGTCCCCGCCGGCCGGCGGCGCCACCTGCTGCGTCGAGTACGCGGCGTCGTGCAGGTCCGCCTCGCCCGGCCCGGTGCGCTCCTCGCGCTCCGGACCCTTTCTGCCGTCGCTCACAAGCCCCCCGTGAATAATGCGTTACCGACGATACCTGAGGGGATCGATGGGATGGGCCGCCCAATGCACAGTCCCGTGTTCCCAATAGGAGGACGGGTAATGCGCCTCCCCGGTTGTCGTGGGCGGATGCCGCACCGTGAACTTTCTGGAAACGCCGAGGGGCGGGACCCGGCCTGGTCCCGCCCCTCGCTCACAACCTGTTCTCTGTGGGGGCCGCCCCCCGGTTCGCTTCGATCAAGTGAGGCGGCCGTGCCGCGCCCGCGTCACTTCTGGATCTTGGCGATGATGTCCACGACGAACACCAGGGTGTCGTCGCCCTTGATGTTCGGCGGGCTGCCCTTCTTGCCGTAGCCCTCGGCCGGCGGCAGGATCAGCAGCAGGCGGCTGCCGATCTTCGCGCCGGTGAGGCCCTTGTCGAAGCCCGGGACGGTGCCGCCGGTGCCGATCGGGAACTTGGCGGGCGAGCCGCCCTGGCCCCAGCTGGAGTCGAACTCCTTGCCGGTGTCCCAGATCTTGCCCTGGTAGTTGACGACCGCCTCGTCGCCCTTGGCGAGCGCCGGGCCTGTGCCCTCGACGAGGGTCTTCACCTCGAGCTTCTTCGGCGCGTCCTCGCCCTTGGGGATCGTGACCTTGGGCGCCTTGCCGGCCCCCTGGTCCTCGACCTTCGGCAGCTTCTTGTCGTTGAGCTCCTTCTTCGTCCCCTGCGGGGCGGGATTCTTGGGGACGACGGCCTGCACGTCCACGACGAAGACGACCCAGTCGCTGCCGCTGAGCCCGAGCTGCGCGCCGTCCTTGCCGAAGCCCTCGGACGGCGGGATCTGCAGGACGACCCGGCTGCCGGCCGTCTGGCCGACCATGCCCTGGTCGAAGCCCTTGATGCCGCTCTTGCCGACGACGAGCGGGCGCGTCGGCTGGCCCTGCGCCTCCTGCTTGTAGGACGACCCGAGCTGCTTGCTCGTGCTCTTCTTGGAGCTGTCCTCTTCGTCCTTGTCCTTGGACCACTGGTAGAAGGTGTACTGGACGTACAGCGCGTCACCGTTGGCGATCTTGGGACCGGTGCCCCGGATCGGGACGGTCGCCTTGCGCTTGCCCTCCGGCGCGAGATCGGTGGGGATCTTGACCTTCGGCTCGGCCGCGAACTTCCCGGTCACCTCGATCTCGGGCCCGGGCCGGTTCACCCACCACACGACGCCGCCGGAGATCGCCAGCGCGACCACCACCAGACCCGCGATCATCAGGGTCCGCCGCTTGCGCGCCTGCTTGGCGGTCAGCGCGGACGGCGCGGACGGACGGTTGAGCCCGCTGCCACGCCCGGCGCTGATGCCGTGCGGGGTGAATTCCGGGCTCCGGATGTTCTTGGCGTTCGGGATCTTCGCCTTCGCCTTGATCGCCGGCTTGCCCCCGGGCTTGTCATCCTCGGACATGATTCCTCACTCGCTCCGGGTTCGACGACATCACGGAAGTGACCACCCTTCCAGGGTCGGTCTAAGCACAGCGTGAAAACCGCGCAAAATAGGCCGACCCGCAATCTACCGGTCACGGGAGCCTCGGTAAGGCCCCCGGCGACCGGGACGGGCCAACCCGCAATCTATCGGTCACGCGGCCTCGCGTGGCGCCGAGCGACCGGGACGGGCCGACCCGCAATGTACCGGTCATGCGGCCTGGAAGGGCGCCGCGTGACAGGGACGGGGCCGACTCGCAATCTACCGGTCACCCGGCCCCCGAAGGGCCGTGCGCCTAGGGCGGGGGGACCGCAAGCATACCCCTCCGCCCCTAACGCTCACGCCCGTTCGCCACCGCGGGATGGCAGGCTGGGAGGATGCGCCTCGCGACGTGGAACGTCAACTCCGTCAAGGCCCGCCTGCCCCGCCTCCTCGCCTGGCTGGAGGAGGCCGCGCCGGACGTCGTCTGCCTCCAGGAGACCAAATGCCGCGCCGACCAGTTCCCGGCCGCCGAGGTCGAGGAGCTCGGCTACGCCACGGCGGCGCACGGCGACGGCCGGTGGAACGGCGTGGCCGTCCTCTCCAAGGTCGGCATCGAGGACGTCTCCAACAGCTTCCCCGGCGAACCGGTGTACGAGGGCGACACCGGCGACCCGCAGACCAAGCTGACCGAGCCCGTCCTGCTGACGCCGGAGGCCCGCGCGATCGGCGCCACGTGCGGCGGCGTCCGGGTCTGGTCCCTGTACGCGCCGAACGGCCGGACGCCCGACTCCGCCCACTACGTCTACAAGCTCGCGTGGTTCGCGGCGCTCCGCGAGGCGCTGGCCGCCGAACTGGCCGCCGGGACGCCGCTGGTCGCGTGCGGCGACTACAACGTGGCCCCCACGGACGAGGACGTCTGGGACCCGGCCGTGTTCATCGGCTCCACGCACGTCACCCCGCCCGAACGCCAGGTGCTCGCCGAGCTCCGGGCCCTGGGCCTCCACGACGTGGTCCCGACCCCCATGAAAGGCCCTCATCCCTATACGTATTGGGATTACCGGGCTGGAATGTTCCACAAGAACATGGGGATGCGGATCGACCTTTTCTATGCCAGCGAGGGCGTCGCCGGGCGTGTCCGCTCCGCCTACGTCGACCGGGAGGCGCGGAAGGGGAAGGGGCCGTCCGACCATGCTCCCGTCGTCGTGGATCTCGACTAGCCGCCGGAGCGGGCTAGGAGGCGGCGTTTGCCGCTGCCCGGGACGTCGTCCTGCTGGAGGACGGTAAAGCCGCGGGGGAGGAGTGAGGCGGGCTCTCCGGCGGCCAGGCACCATTCGGCCGGCAAGCCGGGCCGGTCGCGCCGCGCGTCCTCGGTGAACGCCTCCCAGACCAGCGCGCCGCCGTCCAGGACGGCCCGGGCCGCGCGGTCGAACACGGCGCGGTCCCAGAAACCGGTGCACAGCACGAGCGCGTAGCCAGGGCCCTGCGGCCGCCATGCGCCGAGGTCCGCCTGGACGAGCGTGATCAGCGAGCCGAGCCCGCGGCGCGACGCCTCGGCGCCGAGCCGTCCGAGCGCGATCTCGGAGACGTCGACGGCCGTGACGGCCCGGCCGGCCTCGGCGGCGTGCAGGGCGCTGCCGGACGGCCCGGACGCCAGATCCAGGACCCCGCCGTCCGGCAGATCGAGCGACAGCGCCCGCTCCGCCAGCGGATGGACGGCCGTCAGCGGCGGAGCGTCCCCGTGTTTGGCGTATTTGGCGTTCCACCGGAGCCTGTCCGGATGCCCGGCCAGGTCCGGTGGCACATCGTCCATGCGGCCGACTCTACGCCCGGCCCCCCGCCGCCCGCCGCCCCGCCGTCTGGCGGCCAGCGGCTAGCGGAGTTCCGCGATGAGGAGGATGAACATCGCCGTCGGGAAGCCCCTGCGCCACCACGGGTCGTCGCGCATCTGCTCTTCCGACGGGTGCGGTTCGCGCAGGTCGGCGATGACGAATCCGGAGTCTCGGAGCGTTCCAGCATAGAACTCCAGTGGCCTGAGCCACGATGTCACCATCGAGGGTGATTCGAGCCCGTCCACCAGGAAGCGCTGGTCGATGCCGCGGGACGCGAAGTACTGCGCCGCCGGGATGCTGGCCGTGGCCCCCCGCTCGGAGTGCTCCACATAGAAGCAGGGGTGCAGGGTCAGCAGGATCAGCCGCCCGCCGCTCTTCAGGACCCGGGCGATCTCGCGGAGCGCGTCGGTCGGGTCCGGCAGGTGGCTGAACAGGTGGTTGCAGACGACCAGGTCGAACGTCCCGTCCTCGAAGGGCAGGTCGTCGACGCTGGCGTAGGTGAACCTGGCCGCCCCCTCCGGCGACGGGTGCGAGGCCGCCGCGTCGACCAGGCTCTGGCAGGCGTCGATGCCGTCGACGTCCGCGCCGCCGGCGGCCAGCGTGCGGGAGAGGTACCCCTCGCCGCAGCCCGCGTCCAGGACGCGCAGCCCCCCGGCGGGGCCGATGGCGTCGAGGACGGCGGCGTCGGTCAACTCCGTCCGGTACCGGTCGCGGCGCTCCCTGATGACCTTGACCCAGTACTCCGCGTTGGCCTCCCATCGTTCCTGCGTCAGATTCGCGATGGCCTGCGCCGTGTCCTCCACCGGCTCCCCATTCTCCAGAAGCTGGTTCAGACGATGCCCTTGAGCTGCCGAACCAGCGCGTTGCACGTCTGCCTGATCCTTCGGTCCCGGCAATCGACCCCGCGCAGTTCCAATGCCTGGATCAGCTCGACGATCTTGCCCCCGAACGCCGGGTCGCGTTTCAGCGCGAGCGGGATGTACGTCGACACCAGGTAGTAGAAGTAGGCGTCGTTGTACACCGCGATCTCGCGTAACACCTCGGTGGCCGTATTGCGCAGCGACAGGGAGCTCGGCAGGGTGAAATCACTGCTCAGACGGCTGTCCCGGGCGTAGGTCGGGAATGCCCATTCCTCCAGCGCCGTGTACAACGGCGTCGTCTCCAGCTCCCTGCGGTACCGCTCCGCGAGTTCGACGTCGTCGGAGTTGATCAGGATTCCCATGACGACGCCGCGCGTCATGAACGCGCTCTGCCGGGCCGGGACGTTGGAGCCGAGATCGGCCTCGATCGCGTCGGTCACCTTGCTGACCTGGTGCGCGATGACGTTGACCGCCAGGATGGAATGGAAGGAGTACGTCTTGCGATGCAGGCGGGGGGCCAGATCGACCGAGGAGTCCCGGAGGATCTGCGGGTCGTGCAGGATTCCCCGTCCCGGCGCGTCGGAATAGATGAGCTCGAGGGCGCGGTCCGGCTCGTTCCCCCAGAATCGGGCGATGAAGGACGACGTCTTCTGCGTCGGCTCGCCGCGGACGATGCACAGCGCCGCCTCGAGCGCGTTCAGCAGATGCTGCTGCGGGACGGGCGAGTTCTCCAGCGCGGACAGGTCGACGGAGAGCCCCACGTCGTGCAGGTCGCCGATGAGGATGTCGCGTCTTTTGTGGACGGCGTGTGACATCGAGTATTCGGCGATTCCCGGGATGGACGACATCAGGCTCTGCAGGGACCGTCCGCTCACCCGGTCGAGCCATTCGACGTTGTCCCACAGGCGGAACACAGTGCTCTCGTCGAGCCCGGAGAAGGCCGCGACGTCGGACATGTTGAGGCCCATGTCCTTGGTGATCTCGGAGAGTGACTTCGGCTCGCCGTCCGCGGTCATCGCTCGCCCTAGATGTGGCACTTGTTGGTGCTTCGATCGTACCGAAGCGCCGGACATGGCGCGCGAGGTGACGGCGGTTGTGTTCGTTCTGTCATCGACGACGGAGAGCATGGCGGGCGGTCACTCCGTCCGCGCGGTACCGCCGTGCCTGGCGGTGTCGTCGAGGTCAGCGGTTTTGACTGGGTCGGCGGTGTGGTCTGGGTTGGCGGTGTCGATGGCGTTGACGGTGTTGCCGAGGTTGGCGGGCGCGGGGAGCCCGCAACCAAGGTCCGGGAACCGCCGCAGCCCGGTGTGCTGGGCGCGCGGCGCGGCGGCGTGGTCCAGGAAGCCCCTGTTCGCCTGGACGAGCCGGCCCGCGTTCGAGCACCTGCGCAGCGCCCCTTCGGCGGGTTCCCGGCCGGCGGCGTAGGTGCCCTCGCCGCCGAGGTCGGTGCCGTACGGACGGATGCCGTACGGATGGGTGCCGTTCGGACGGGAGTCGTCCGGACGGGCGACGCCGGGGGCCGACGCGTTGAGCAGCGGCCCGCGGGCGTCCGCCTCGTCCTCCCGCGGACCGGGCGCTGACCGTTCGGTCAGGCTCGGCGCCGGCCCCAGCGTCACGGCAGTCGCCACCCTTCCCGGACGCCCACTCCGAACCAGAACGTCGCCCCGTTCTTGCTCCGGTGGGTGCCGAAATCGGTGGCGAGCGCCTTCATGAGAAGGAGTCCCCGCCCGTGCACCGGCAGGGGCTCCTTGGGCGCACGCGGCTGGCCGGGCGCGGCGCCGCCGTCGGTCACCTCGACGCGGACGTACCGGTCGAGATGCATGACGGACAGCGTGATCGTCCCGTCCGGGCGCGGCCTCGCGTGCAGCACCGAATTGGTCATGGCCTCGCTGGTGAGCAGTTCCAGGTCGCCGAGCTCGGACCGGTCGGCGCCGAAATGCTGCCCGACGAGTTCCCTGACGTAGGACCTCGCGAGCCGCACGGCGGCCGGGGTGGCGGCGAGGTCGATCTCGCCGATGAGCCGCCCGCAGGACTTGCCGTTGTTCCAGGCGGACGGGATTCCGAGTTCCAGCGAAGGTGCGGGCGCCGGGACGAGCACAGGCGTCCCTGACCACGCGTCAGATGCGTTCATGGCGGCGTTGGCTTCACGTCTCCGTGTCGGGCTGTATGCGAACATGTGTTCTTCGGCCTGTGGAAGAAGTGGACGTGGAAGTGAAACAACACACACTCTGACGTACCGCACACGGGCCGGTCACCGGCTCTTGCGCGCATGCAAGGGCCTTGCCGCACGCTGCGAATACTCACCATCCGTCCCGGTTCCGGCACGCGGCGGCGGACGGGCGTCGGCAGGCCGGGCGACCGCCGGCCGCTGATCACGATTTCATTAAGGAATGAGCCGGGGCAGAAGCGTGTCGCGCAGGCATGCCAGCGTCCTGTTCTCGGCCGCGGCGGCTTCCACTCGCCTGGCCAGGGGTTTGACGAACTCGTTGAATCCGCGCGCGTGGGCGTCCGGCCAGGGGACTTCATGGGCGGCGAGGTCCGGCCATTTCGCGCGCGGCATTCTCGTGCCGTCGCCGACCGCGGACGCGTGCGCCACGACGTCGTCGCTCGACAGCGCCGCGAGGAGCCAGCCCCGGTGGACGTCCTGCTTCGGACGGACGATGAGAATGTCGGTCGAGGCGATGCCGCCGACGAACGCGAGACCGGCCTTGTGGAAATAGGGGCGGAGCTTTCCGAAGAGCACATCGCCGGGCGCGAATCGTCGCTTCGCACTGATCACGTTGGACGAATCCGTCCACGACGTTAGCCACATGTGGCGTTTCGGCATGTGTTCGAGGGCGATGTAGTTCGCGTCCCGGGGTATCCGTTCGGGCGGGATGTTCGCCCGGACCAGCGAGCCGAGGCGCTCTATCCGGATCGTCGCCGTCGCCGCGGCGGCCAGTTCCTCGTACCGGGCGCGGACGAGTTCGTCCGCCGTCGCCGCGATGCGGCCGTTCGCGGCGATCTTGTCGTCGAGGGCGGTGAGGACGGACGCCGCCGAATCCTGCTCCGCGCGGGTCATCCGGGCGACGGCGAGCCGACTCAGAATGCCCTGCGTCAGCAGCGGCTGGCCGGAGCCGATCCGGTACCGGTTCAGGTCGAGCCTTTTGAGCAGGTAGTAGACGTAGCGCGGGTTCACGCCGTCCTTCGCCGTGGCGATGATGGCGTTGTCGGTGACCCAGCAGCGGTCCCGGCTGTAATGGACGGCGCCGCAGTACGACCCGACCCGTCCGACAATGGTGGCGTGGGCTTCGGCGTTGAAACGGTCGGACGCGCCGATGACGCCATTGGCGCCGTAGGTCTCGTAGGCCGTGCCCTGGCCGGTGGCGTGTGACTTTCCATTCGAGAACGTGACGAGCTCGCCCAGTCTCACGTGCCCGTCACTCATCCAGGCGTCCGTCCACGAGACCGTCCAGGCGGCCCAGTTCGGAGCGGACGACTTGGTCGAGCCGTGCCGACTCCTCGAACTGCGCGAACAACTCCTTGGTGAGGCGCTCGACCCTGTCGGTAAGGGGCTCGTCGCCCGCGGTCGCCTTGGCCGTCCCGACATAGCGTCCCGGAGTGAGGACGTGGTCATGAGAGCGGATCTCGTCCAGCCCGGCGGCGTAGCAGAACCCCGGTACGTCTGAGTACGAGCCGTCCCGCCAGGAACGGTACGTACCGGCGATCCTGGCGATGTCGGCGCTGGTGAAGACGCGCTCGGTGCGGTCGATCATCGTGCCCATGCCGCGTGCGTCGATGAACAGAACCTGGTTTCGCGTGGCCTTTCCCTTGTCGAGGAACCAGAGGCACGCCGGAATGGGCGTGCTCCGGAAAAGCTGGCCCGGCAACGCGACGATGCACGACACAAGATCGTCCTCCACCATCGCGGCGCGAATGCCGCGCTCGGCCGTCTGCCTGGACGACATCGACCCGTTCGCCATCACCACGCCCGCATTGCCCGCAGGGCCGAGTTTGGCGACGATGTGCTGTATCCAGGCGAAATTGGCGTTCGTCGCGGGCGGAACTCCGAAGCGCCAGCGCGGGTCGCCGGGGTCCCGGTACCAGTCCGACATGTTGAACGGCGGATTGGCGAGCACATGATCGGCCTGGAGTTCCGGATGCGCGTCCTCGTAAAAGGTGTCGGCCCACCGCGCGGAAAGGTCTCCGGAGATCCCGTGGACGGCCAGGTTCATCTTCGCCAGCCGCCACGTCCGCTCGTTGGCCTCCTGCCCGTGGACGGCGATGTCGTCCAGCCGTCCCCGATGGCTGAGGACGAACTTCTCCGCCTGCACGAACATGCCGCCCGAACCGCAGCAGGGGTCGTACACGCGCCCTTTGAACGGCTCCAGGATCTCGACCAGAACCTTCACCACACTCGACGGCGTATAAAACTCCCCGCCGCGCTTCCCCTCGGCCCGCGCGAACTTCTCCAGAAAGTATTCGTAGACCTCACCGAGCACATCCCGCGCGGATTTCCCACCCTGCCCCCCACTGAATCGCACATCGCCGATCAGTCCGACCAGTTCGCCGAGGCGGCGCTGGTCGACCTCATCCCGTCCGAAAAGCTTCGGAAGGACCCCGGCCAGCGGGGGATTGGCGCGCATGACAGCGTCCATGGCCGCGTCGATCGCGCTGCCGATCGTCCTCGAATGGGCCTGCGCGGCGATGTCCGTCCACCGCGCCCCGCGCGGCACCCGGAAGGCGCCCTCGCCCGACGAGTCGGACACATACTTGAGGAACACGAGCCCCAGCACGAAATCCCGGTAATGCGCCGCGTCCACGGAACCCCGCAGCTTGTCGGCGGCCTTCCAGAGAACCTCCTTGAGGTCCGGGTCAGTGCTCATGGGCCGATTCTCCCGCGCTGAGCGCGTCCGCCACGCCACGTCGCGCATGTTGGACGCGCGCCGCGATCCGGTGCGAGGCTGCCGGACGTGGTGGTCCTGGGCGTTCTGGCACTGGCCGCGCTGGTGGGATGGCTGTACCTGGCCCTCGGCCACGGCGGTTTCTGGAAGACGGGCCCGCTCCCGCCGCCCGGCACGGACCCGCCCGAATGGCCGGACGTGGTGGCCGTCGTCCCGGCCCGCGACGAGGCGGCCGTGCTCCCGGAAACTCTGCCGACCCTGCTGGAACAGCACTACCAGGGCGATTTCACCGTGGTTCTGGTCGATGACGGTAGCAGCGACGGCACTGCCGAGACCGCGGAACGCCTCGCGGGCGATCGGACGAATTTCCGCGTCGTGCGCGCGAAGGACCGTCCCGAGGGCTGGGCGGGCAAGGTCTGGGCGATGTCGGAAGGCGTCCGGGCGGCGGGCGAACCCGAATTCCTTCTGTTCACCGACGCCGACATCGCCTACGCGCCCGGAACAGTGACGAAACTCGTCCGCACCGCCATGTCCGAAGAGCGCACTCTCGTTTCGCGGATGGCGACGCTCAGCACCCGCACGGGCTGGGAACGCGCGCTCGTCCCCGCCTTCGTGTATTTCTTCGCACAGCTCTACCCGTTCCGCCGCGTCACCCGAGACGGAACGCGCACCGCCGCCGCGGCAGGCGGTTGCATGCTCGTCCGCCGCGCCGCCCTCGCGCGGGCGGGCGGGCTCGCGGCCATCAAGAACGCGCTGATCGACGACGTGGCGCTCGGACGCCTCATCAAGCGCGCCGGCGGACGATGCCGCCTCGACCTGGGCCGCGACGTCGTCAGCCGCCGCCCCTATCCCCGCCTGTCCGACCTGTGGACGATGGTCGCCCGCAGCGCGTACCACCAGCTCCGCTACTCGCCGGTCCTGCTGGCGGGCACCGTCCTGACCCTGCTCCTGATGTACGCGGTCCCGCCCGCCGCGACCCTGGCGGGCCTGATCGGCCTGGCCCTCGGCACGCCCACCGCCGCGCTCGCCACCACGCTCACCACCGCGACCGGCCTCCTCGCCTGGACGATCATGGCGGCCACCTACACCCCCATGCTCCGCTTCTACGGCCTGTCACCCCTGCGCGCCCCGGCCCTGCCCCTCGTGGCCCTCATGTACGCGGCCATGACCATCGACTCGGCCCGCAGGCACCGCACCGGCAAAGGCGGCGCCTGGAAAGGCCGGACGGCCCCGTGAAGGCTCCTGTTTGTCAGAAGCAGATAAAACAGCCGCCGGCGTTGTGTTCCGGCCTTCATTGGATTCAAAGTCCAATTGTCGTACGGTCGGATCGCCGTCACTCGGACGGTATGGGGGACGACGAAGGGTCACGGACATGCCCGTCACACCGTCCATCACAGTCCGCCGTGTTCTGCGCGCGGTGCTGGCGCTCTGCGTCGCCATCGTCATGGTGGCGACGGCACTCCAGGCCACCGCCACCGCCACCGCCGGCCCGCGGGCGACCGCGCCTCCCGCTGACGATCCCTTCTACAAGCCGCCCACCCCCCTCCCGGACGGCAAGCCAGGCGATGTCATCAGGTCACGGCCGTCCGTCTTCACCCTCGACCCGATCGGCAAGACGCCGTATCCCGGCGTCAAGTCGTGGCAGGTCCTCTACAGGTCGGAGACGGTCCAGGGCGAACCCGTCGCCGTTTCGGGCACCGTCCTCGTCCCGGAGAAGGCGTGGACGGGCGGCGGCGAGCGTCCCCTCGTCTCCTACGCCGTCGGGACGCGGGGCCTCGGCGACGCGTGCGCCCCGTCCCGCACCCTCGCCCAGGGCCTGGACTACGAGGAGCTGTTCATCGCCGACGCGCTCAGACGCGGCTGGGCCGTCGCGGTCACCGACATGGAGGGCCTGGGCACGCCCGGACAGCACACCTACGAGGTCGGCGGCTCGCAGGGCAAGGCCGTCCTGAACATGGCGCGGGCGGCGCAGCGGCTGCTGGACGCGGGCCTCGGCGGCGGCGGCCCGGTCGCGCTCTGGGGCTACTCGCAGGGCGGGACGTCCGCGGGCTGGGCGGCGCAGCTCGCGCGGTCCTACGCGCCGGAACTCCGGCTCAAAGGCGTCTTCGCGGGCGGCGTCCCGGCGGACCTGCGCGCCGTCGCCGCGAGCCTGGACGGGTCCCCGTTCGTCGCGCTGATGTTCATGGCGGCGGTCGGCTACGACACCGCCTACCCCGAGCTCGACCTGGACAAGTACCTCAACGACCGGGGCCGCGAACTGCTGGCGAAGGCGCAGGACATGTGCCTGGCCAGCTTCGACGGAGCCTCCACGCTGATCACGACCGCGTTCAGGAAGATCAGCGACTACACGACCACCAACCCGCTGGACACCCCGCAGTGGCAGCGGCGCCTGGACGAGAACAAGCTCGGCGCGACGGCCCCGGACGTCCCGGTGCTCCAGACGCAGGCCGTCTTCGACGAGATCATCCCGTTCAAGCAGGCCCACACCCTGCACAAGGCATGGTGCGCGAAGGGCGCGAACGTGACGTGGCGGTCTTACACGGTCGCCGAGCACGTCACCGGCATGATCTGGAGCGAGCCGGAAGCGATGAGGTTCCTCGCCGACAGGTTCGCGGGCAAGTCCGCTGACGGCGATTGCTGATTCCAATCTCCGGAACCGGCATGGGGCCATCCGGCTCAGCAGCGGGCAGGATGGCCCCATGGACTTAGTGGAGTTCCTCCGCGACCGCCTGGCCAGGGACGAGCAGATCGCCCAGGCGTGCGCGGGCGCCCCCTGGAAGGCCGCGCCGTCCGGGACGGTCAACACCGCCACCGCCGAGGACGAAGGCGGGCCCGCCTTCGTGGCGACGGCGGAGAACGAGGCGTACGCCGAGCACATCGCCCGCCACGACCCGTCCCGGACGCTGCGCCAGGTGGCCGCCGCACGCCAGATCATCGACGTCTACGAGAAGGAGAGCTGGATCCTCGCCCAGGGCCACCGGACCCCGGAGGCCGAGGCCGCCCACGCCGCCCGCGAGTCCGTGCTGCGCCTGCTCGCCCTCCCATACGCCGCGCATCCCGCCTACCAGGAGGAATGGCGTCCCTGACGCGGCGTCCGGCCCCCGGCGCGAATGATCGATATGGGACGCGCCTGACACAACGGACCGAGGGCCTGTAACCTCGATGGGGGAGCCGAGAGGCGCTGCAACGGGCACTGCCCGCCACGCTCGGCCCCGTCTTCCGGATCGACAAGGGCGCCTCCCACGAGAACTGGGAGGTGCTTGGAAATGACCGAGAACAAACTTCGCGAGCTTCTGGACCAGCGGATCGCCGTCCTCGACGGCGCGTGGGGCACGATGCTCCAGGGCGCGGGCCTCGGGCCGGACGACTACCGCGGCGACCTCATCGGCGGCGACCATCCGAAGGACGTCACCGGCGACCCCGACCTGCTGAACCTGACCCGCCCGGACGTGATCCTGGACGTCCACCGGCAGTACCTCGACGCCGGCGCCGACATCACCACGACGAACACGTTCACCGCGACGAGCATCGCCCAGGCCGACTACGGCCTGGAGGGCCTCGTCCGCGACATGAACGTCCAGGGCGCGCGCCTGGCCCGCCAGGCCGCCGACGAGGCGGGCGGACGCCTCGTCGCCGGGTCCGTCGGCCCGCTGAACGTCACCCTCTCCCTCTCGCCCCGCGTCGACGACCCGGCCTACCGCAAGGTCACGTTCGACCAGGTCAAGGACACCTACGCCGAGCAGATCGGCGGGCTCGCCGAGGGCGGCGTCGACATCCTCCTCATCGAGACGATCTTCGACACGCTGAACGCGAAGGCCGCGATCGCCGCCGCCCGCGAGGTCGCCCCGCACCTGCCGCTGTGGATCTCGGTGACGATCGTCGACCTGAGCGGGCGGACGTTGTCCGGCCAGACCGTCGAGGCGTTCTGGCGCTCCGTCGAGCATGCCGAGCCCACCGTCGTCGGGCTGAACTGCTCGCTGGGCGCCGACGAGATGCGCCCGAACCTGGAGGATCTGGCCAGGGTCGCCGGTACCTACGTCGCGTCCTATCCGAACGCGGGCCTGCCGAACGCGTTCGGCGGCTATGACGAGACCCCGGACGAGACGAGCCGCAAGCTCGCGGAGTTCGCGGCGTCCGGCCTGGTCAACGCGGTCGGCGGCTGCTGCGGGACGGGCCCGGACCACATCGCCCGCATCGCCGAGGCCGTCCGGGAGAAGGCGCCCCGCGAGCCGGTGCGGCCCGGCCGCGCGCCCCGCTTCAGCGGCCTAGAGCCGTTCGAGATCGGCGCGGACACCGGCTTCGTCATGATCGGCGAGCGCACCAACGTGACCGGCTCCAAGCGGTTCCGCAAGCTGATCGAGGCGGGCGACCACCAGGCCGCGGTGGACGTGGCGCTCGAACAGGTCCGCGGCGGCGCGAACCTCCTCGACGTCAACATGGACGCCGACCTGCTCGACAGCGAGCGGGAGATGACGACGTTCCTGAACCTGATCGCGACCGAGCCCGAGGTGGCCCGCATCCCGATCATGGTGGACAGCTCGCGGTGGAGCGTGCTGGAGGCCGGGCTGAAGACCGTCCAGGGCAAGGGCGTCGTCAACTCGATCAGCCTGAAGGAGGGCGAGGGCCCGTTCCTGGAGCAGGCCCGCCGCATCCGCGACTTCGGCGCCGGGGTCGTCGTCATGGCGTTCGACGAGCAGGGCCAGGCCGACACGACCGAGCGCAAGGTCGAGATCTGCGGGCGCGCCTACGACCTCCTCACCCAGCAGGCAGGTTTCCCCGCCGAGGACATCATCTTCGACCCGAACGTCCTCGCCGTCGCGACCGGCATCTCCGAGCACAACGGCTACGCGAAGGCGTTCATCGACGCGCTGCCCCTCATCAAGGAGCGCTGCCCCGGCGTCCGCACCAGCGGCGGCATCTCCAACCTGTCGTTCTCCTTCCGCGGCAACGACGTCGTCCGCGAGGCGATGCACTCGGCGTTCCTGCTCCACGCCGTCCGCGCCGGGCTCGACATGGGCATCGTCAACGCCGGGCAGCTCGCCGTCTACGAGGACATCCCCGCCGACCTGCTCGAACTGGTCGAGGACGTGCTGTTCGACCGGCGTCCCGACGCGACCGACCGGCTCGTCTCGTTCGCCGAGAACGTCAAGGGCAAGGGCACCAAGCGCGAGATCGACCTGTCCTGGCGGGACGCGCCCGTCGCCGACCGCCTCTCGCACGCCCTCGTCCACGGCATCATCGACTTCATCGAGGACGACACCGAGGAGGCCCGCGCGCAGGCCGCCCGCCCCCTCGACGTCATCGAGGGCCCGCTGATGGACGGCATGAAGATCGTCGGCGACCTGTTCGGCTCCGGCAAGATGTTCCTCCCGCAGGTGGTCAAGAGCGCCCGCGTGATGAAGCGGTCGGTCGCCTACCTGGAACCGTTCATGGAGGCGGAGAAGGAGGAGGCCCGCCTCGCCGGGCGGATCACCTCCGACCGCGGCCAGGGCAAGATCGTCCTCGCGACCGTCAAGGGCGACGTGCACGACATCGGCAAGAACATCGTCGGCGTCGTCCTCGGCTGCAACAACTACGACGTGGTCGACCTCGGCGTCATGGTCCCCGCCGCCAAGATCCTCGACACGGCCGTCGCGGAGAACGCCGACGCCGTCGGCCTGTCCGGCCTGATCACCCCGTCGCTGGACGAGATGGTGTCCGTCGCGTCCGAGATGGAGCGCCGCGGCCTGCGCCTGCCGCTGCTGATCGGCGGGGCGACGACGTCCCGGCAGCACACCGCCGTGAAGATCGCGCCCGCCTACGACGCGACGACGGTCCACGTCCTGGACGCGTCCCGCGTCGTCGGCGTCGTCTCCGACCTCCTCGACGAGGGCCGCGCCGAGACGCTCGACGCCGCCAACCGCGCCGAGCAGGCCAGGCTCCGCGAGCTGCACGAGAACAAGCAGCGCACCCCGCTCCTCACCATCGAGAAGGCGCGCGCGAACCCCGAGCGGGTCGACTTCACCGACCTGCCGACCCCCGACTTCACGGGCGTCCGGGTCGTCCAGCCCGACCTGGCGGCGCTCCGCGAGATGATCGACTGGCAGTTCTTCTTCCTCGCGTGGGAGCTGAAGGGCAAGTACCCGGCGATCCTCGACCAGCCCGTCGCCCGCGAGCTGTTCGACGAGGGCAACGAGCTGCTCGACCAGATCGTCGCCGACAGGTCGTTCGAGGCCCACGGCGCCTACGGGTTCTGGCCCGCGCACTCCGACGGCGACGACATCGTCCTGCCGCAGGCCCGCTTCCCGATGCTCCGCCAGCAGACCGCCAAGCCGGCGGGCCGCCCCAACCGCTGCCTCGCCGACTACATCGCCCCGTCCGGCGACCACCCCTTCACCGACCATCTGGGCGGCTTCGCCGTGACGATCCTCGGCGCCGAAGACCTCGCCGCCAAGTACGAGGAAGAGAACGACGACTACAAGGCCATCATGGTGAAGGCCCTGGCCGACCGGCTCGCCGAGGCGTTCGCCGAGTACATCCACCTGGAGGCCCGCCGCGCCTGGTTCGAGCCCGGCGCCGACCCGGCCCTGGAAGACCTCCACGCCGAGCGCTTCCGCGGCATCCGCCCCGCCCTCGGCTACCCGGCGAGCCCCGACCACAGCCTGAAGGAGACCCTGTTCGACCTGCTGGACGCCAACCGCCTCGGCATGAAGCTCACCGAGTCGTTCGCGATGACCCCGGCCGCCAGCGTCAGCGGCCTGATCTTCGCGCACCCGTCGTCCCGCTACTTCACCGTCGGACGCGTCGGCAAGGACCAGATCGAGGACTACGCCGCCCGCTCCGGCCTCTCCGTCCCCGAAACCGAGCGCTGGCTGGCCCCCAACCTCGCCTACGACCCGTCCTGACCGACGGCTTCCCCGAGTGCCTTCGACCACGTCCGCGGCCCGCGCCTCGGTCGACCCGTCCGCGCTCGGCCCGCACATCCGCGTCCGGGGCCATGGCGTCCTTGCCTTCGCCGCCTGCGGCCGCGAGCAGCACGTGGCGGGGTGACGGCGTCAGGCCTCTAAGTTGAGGGGCCTCCCGCGGCAACGGGAGACCCCTCTGCCAATCGGTCCCGCCCGAGCCATCAGACGGACGCATCGATTGGGTCATGTGGCACAGACGTGAGTCGTTCAATGTGCCGAAGCGCATCTCAAGGTAAGTCAGTGGAGCCGCCGTCCGGCAAGCCCTGCGACGGCCGGGTGACCTTCCGTCCGGGCAAGCTATCGCAAGAAGGCTCGCTGACCTGTGCGATTACGGGGCCATCCGGGTTCCGTAGTTGTTCCGAGTTCGCTTCGCCTGTGCCTGTTCGTGCGGCTGCACGAGCATCTTCGAACAATGCATCGGGCGGAAGACCTCCCGCCGCCGAGGTTCGTGCGCCACGATGATACGGACGAGACTCGGGCCGGGCCTTTCGCGGCGGCAACTGCGAGAGGCAAGTCCTCGGCCCTGTGTTCGTTCACACCGCCCGAGCCACAACGGAGCCTGAAAGGCAGCGCAACGATGCGCCCATTCCCCCTGCGTATTCCCTGGGACAACACCTGTCGGTCAGTGATCGCAGTCCTGCTCGTCGCCGTGATCATCCTTCTTGTGCTGCGAGTTTTCGACCCGTATCGGGTCTTCGTTGCCGTCTATTGCGCGTCGGTCGCCGTTGACCTGGTCGTCCTGCGGGGACGCCGCCGTCCGTCCGCCACGCCGCCGGCGGGGCAGTGAAGCGCCGGGCTCGCCCCCGGAGCCGTTTCTGATACGGGGGTTCAGGTGCCGAGACCAGAGAATTCCTTGGACCCGAAAAGCGGTCCCATCCCGGCGTTCGCAATGGAGTTGCGCCGGCTCCGTGCCGATGCCGGCACGCCGACCTACCGGGCAATGGCAAACCGCTGCCATTACGGGCACACAACGCTGTCCGAGGCCGCCGCGGGACGCCGGTTTCCGAACTGGGAGGTCACCCAGGCGTACGTCACCGCCTGTAACGGCGACCTGGACGAGTGGAGGAGCCGATGGTGCGACACGGCCGACCAACTCGCGGATAGGGGCGCTGATGAGGACGGCGGGAGGTCACCGTCCCGCGGTTCCACGCGCACCTCAGGCGCCGGTGCTGTCCCGGTGGATCCGGGGCGGGCAGGGACGTTGCCCGAGCTGATGAGCATGCTCGACGAACTGCGCCGCCAGGCGGGGCTGAGCCTGCGCCAGCTCGTGAAACGCTCGTGGGACGAAGCGGACCGGGGGGCCGGAACGGTTCTGCCGAATTTCTACGGCTCCGAGTACCTGAAGGGGACGCGGTCGCCCCGCGCGGAGGATGTCCTGCGCATAGTGGAACTGTGCGGTGGCACCGTGGCCGATCTCCGGCGCTGGGCCATCGTCTGCGACCGGCTCCTTCCGGCATCCGATGACCGCGAGGCGACGCCCACCGCGGACGGCTCTGGTCATCCGGCCAACCCGTATCCACCTGGTGGGCCGAGAGAGCTGCGCCTGATGCTCGGCACACGACTGCGTTCGCTGCGTGAGGCCCGGGGGATCTCCACTGAGAAGGCGGGCTACGAGATCCGCGCTTCGCACTCGAAGATCAGCCGGATGGAACTCGGCCGGGTCAGCTTCAAGGAACGTGACGTCTCCGATCTGCTCACCCTGTACGGGATCAGTGACCCCGACGAACGGGCTTCGCTTCTGGAACTGGCCAGACGAGCCAAGGTTCCCAACTGGTGGCAGCGGTACGGCGACGTGCTGCCGGGCTGGTTCGAGGTGTATCTCGGCATGGAGGAGGCGGCCTCTCTGCTGCGGACCTATGAGGTGCAGCTCGTCCCTGGGCTGTTGCAGACCGAGGATTACGCGCGCGCGGTGACCCGGTGCGGTTATCCACGTCCCTCCGAAGAGGAGGTCGAGCAGCGCCTTCAGGTCCGCGCGATCCGGCAGCGGCGGATCGCCTCGGGGAGGCGTTCGGCCGGAGCGGAATGGCCGAGGGTATGGGCCGTCCTGGATGAGGTCATCTTCTACCGCCCTATCGGTAGCCGGGCGGTGATGCGAGGCCAGATCGAGCACTTGATCGAAGTGTCCGGGCAGCCCGGGTTCAGCCTGCAGGTCCTGCCGCGCGACGCGGGTCTGTACCCGACGGCAGGTTCGTTCACGATCCTGCGGTTCGCCGACCAGAGCCTGCCGGACGTGGTGTATCTGGAGCAGCTGGCGGGCGCGACGTTCCTGGACAGGCCGGCCGACGTCGAGCTCTACAAGTGCGCGATGGACAACGTCGGAGCCGCCGCGTCGCGGCCCGACGGCACCGCGGAGGTCTTGACCCGCATCCTGCGCGACCTCTGAGGGACACGCCGCGTTGCGGCTTTGGGGCGAACCTTGATCGCGTTCGGGGCGTCGGTATGGGGCAAGGTCATCAATGAGGGGACTCCGATGCTGAACGTCCACGGGTGGAACGCGATCGACGGCGTGCTGAAGGCGCGCTACGGGGACGCCCAGCGCCTCGAATGGGACGCGCCGATGCCCTACCGTCCGATGGGCAGCCCCATCCCCATGGGACAGTTCGTCACCAACACCATCGCGATCTACCCTCGCGACGAGCCCGTCCCGCACTGGCACCTCATCGGCTACGCGCTGACCGCCCCATACGAGGAGCGCGGCTACGAGTTCACGCTCCGCGTGCCCCGCCTCCCGGACGAGCCGAACCCGCCGAACTGGGCGATGGCCCAGCTGGAGAACCTCGCGTCGTACGTGTCCAAGAGCGGCAACGACTTCAAGCCGGGCCACTACATCGAGTTCCCGAACCCCATCGACCCGGACCGCCCCGAGTCGGCGATCCGCGCGGGCGCCCTCGTCCTGGACCCGGAACTCGGCCGCGCGGACACGTCCCTGGGCGAGGTCGCGTTCCTCCAGTTCATCGGCATCACCACCGATGAGCTCCACGCGGCCCAGTCCTGGAACGTCGAGGGCCTCATCGACGCCCTCGCGCCGCACCTGCCCGTCCTGCTCACCGACCTGGACCGTTCCTCCCTGGCGGACGTCCCGGACGTCGAGTCGACGGTCCGCGAAGGCTCACGGCGCGACGGCTCCGGCACCGGCTTCCTCTTCTTCCACCAGCTGGACGCGGACACGTCCGACGGCGTCACGCTAGAGATAGGCGCCCAGCACATCCCCCAGCTCACCCGCGTCCTGCCGGCCCGCGTTCCGCACGGCAACCCGCTGATCCTCCGCGGCCCGGGCACGCCCGTCGTCCTCCTCCCGGGCCCGGCGTTCGCCCACACCGAGACCGACCAGGCCTTGGAGATCACCCTCCCGGACGCCGTCACCCGCGCGATCGCCGAAGCCGTCCGTCCCGCCCCCGGCACCTACACGGTGGACGCCCTCACCATCAACGTCGTTCCCTGACCGCCCGGCGGCATCATGAGATTGCGCAACGCGCCGAAAAGCGTCTCCCGCGCCGCCTCGGATCGGAGTATTTCCGGGACGTTGACCGCCACATAGGTCACCTGGGCGGCAGGATTTCCGTCTCCTCGGTGGAGCGTGACCGTTCTGGGCGGGACGTTGCGTTCACTCGCGTAGACGATGAAGGCGGCCGGTGTCTCGTTCTCGTCCGAGCCCCCGGCCGCCTGCGCGTACACGAAACTCTGAAACAGGTCGGACGACGCGACGTTCTTATCCGCGTAGAGCTTGTATTTGGCGTCGACGGAGCAGCGGCGGGCGTTCGCCCCATGCCCTTGGACAAGCTGGACGTCCGGCCGGATCTCGGTGTACGACCGGCCTCCCTCGCCCCTGATCGCTCCGGACAGGCTTTCCTGCTCCCGCACGGCGATATTGGATCCGCTGAATGCGTCCCGCAGGAGTCGCGTGACGAAATCCTCGAAGAGGAGGTTCATATCGACCATGAAGGCGTGGGTGGTCTTGGTGCGTCTCGTGTGCCTGTCCGTAAAGGACGACCCTTCCAGCAGCATGCGGGCCCACCGATGCGCGTCGCGGTAATGCTCGTTGGCCCGATGGTAGGTGAGACGCTCCGCCGCCGACCGAACATCGAAACCGCCGACGGCGCACACGCTGGAGAAGTCGGCGGCGAGCCGTCGCGCCGTCGCGCGCACTTCCGGGTCTTTAGCCGTCCGGGCGGCGAGATGGAGCGCCGCCCCGCACATCTGGTTGTCGAGAATGTCGGCGCTTCGCTCGTCGTACCGGCACTCCAGTTTGTCCAGCATCCCGTACTGCCGCGTAACCTGCCGCTCCGCCAGCAGGCGCCCCCGGACGACGGGAAGCGCGTCCTCCCGCCGCAGATAGTCGCGCCGCAGCCCGTGCCGGAGCAGCCGGTCGCACTCCCGCGTCAGCAGCAGGCACACGAGATCGCGCAGGCTCAACCCGGCGGCGAGCCGCCTCAGCAGCGGAAGCTCGCGCAGGGAACGCAGCCCGGCGGCGTAGTCGATCATCTCCAGCACCCCGAGCTCGGGCCCGGCGAGCTTCGGCCGGACGTGAACGGACACGCAGTCGAGATCGACCACCCCGACATGGGATCCCGCCTCGATCTCCAGCGCTCCGTCCCGGAGCCAGCGCAGCGTGATCCGGCCGGCCAGCTCGTCCGACTCCGTGATGGCGATGTCCGCGGGGCTTGGTGTGAGGTCTTTCGCCCGGCACCTCTGGTATTCGGCGACGACGACCGTTCTCACTATTCGCCCGCGTTCGCCTGGAGTTCCGAGGACAAAGCCTCGACGAGCCGTTCATCGCTCAGCCCGGCGACGGTGTGGGCCTGCACGTCCACGATCTCCTGGCCGAGGAACCGGGAAAGCATCGAATAGTCGTCGTAGGCATACTCCTGGAGCAACGGCAGCACCTCGGTACGGATGATGGCCGCCAGCTCGGCCTCGCCGTCGACCGGCTCCCCGCCCGGCATGAAGAACGAGTGCCCGATCTGCCGTTCCCGTCCCAGCTCTTTGACGACGCGGCGGTTGAGTTCCCTCAGCAGGTAGCCGAGATTCACGTCTCCGACCTTCTGCCCGTCGAGGACATCGGTGTCGGGGAGCAGCTCATGGAATGCGAAGCGGCGCCGAAGCGCGGAGTCCAGGAGCCGGATGCTGCGGTCCGCCGTGTTCATCGTCCCGAGGATGTGGACGTTGGACGGAACGGCGAAGCGCCTCCCGGTCGGCAGCGTGACGGACATCCCCCGCTTATCCGGTTCCAGCAGCGTGATCAACTCCCCGAGAATCTTCGGGATGTCGCCGCGGTTGATCTCGTCGATCAGCAGCAAATGGGGCCGTTCCGGGTTCGCCGCGGCCGTCTCGCATACTTGCTTGAAAATCCCGTCCCGCAGGACGAGGCGTAGCCCGCCATCACCGGCCCCGCCGTCCGGTCGGAACCCTTCAATGAAGTCCTCGTAGCCGTACGCGGGATGGAACGTCACCTGGGTCAGATATCCACCGTCGCGCAGGGCGTCCAGCGCGCGCCGGAAGCGGGCGGTGCCATAGTCGGCGTGCGGGTCCAGATCCGTCTCCGGTATCCGAGTCGCCAGCCACCAGAGCGCGAAACGCAGGCTCGTGTAGGTCTTCCCTGTTCCCGGCGGCCCGTATAGGACGACCTGCCCCTTGCGGGCGAGAAGTCCCGCGAGCTGGGAGAACAGCGGATCCGCCGGGACGATCTCGCGCTCGGGCCGCCCGATCGGCGCGGTCTGCCGCAGAGATTTCCACAGTTCCGCCGAAACTTTGGCGACGGTGACCGTCCCCCAGGACTGTTGGGGTTGGGCCAGGGTCTGCCCGTATCCGATGTCCCAATTCACGGAGACGGTGTGCTGGAAGACCGTGCGTTCGTCACGCCATCTGTAACCCTCCCCGGTCACCGTCCCGACCGCGAGAACCTCCTTGGTTCCCTTGTTGGCCACCACCAGATCGCCCGGTTTCAGCTGGTAGAACCGCCACAACTCGTTGGCCTTGGCCGAGATCTTGCTCCTGTTGCCCTTGTACGTGGCGAAATAGGCTTCCTCGAATGCGACGCGGAACTCCTCCTCCGAGCCGAATTCGGTCAGGTCGCCGACGTCTTCCCAGCCGATGCAGATGTATCCGCCCGCGAGGCACTCGTCCCAATACATCGCGTTCTCCCCGGGCGCGACCTTGAGGATCGTCGTGGTCGCCGGACGGGGATCGGCCCACTCGTACAGGAACCTTCCGATCTCGTACGGATGCCATCCGTCGAAGCGCTCGTCGCCGTCCACGATCTGCTTCAGCCGTTCGTGCGCCGCGAACGCGTCAAGGTGCGCGCTCTCCCCGGACAGATGGAAGATGAACGCCCGCACATGATCCCGGCTCGTAATCGGGAGAAGCGCACCGGGGAAATAGCACGAGATCGCCTTGGCCATCAGCGCCGGCCCCGACCGCACCGCGTCAATGACGTCGACGTCGGCCAGCCGCCCCTCGCGGACAAATTCGAACGCGTCGGCAAAGCCCGCCCGTACGTCCTCCCAGGCCGCCTGTTCATCGACGTACACATCGGGGTACCTCCACACACCCTCCTTCTTCCGCCAGAAGATGATGTGCTTTCCGGCGTGTCCGCCTCTCATGCTGCACAGGCCCGGAGTCCCGAATTCCATGCGGTAGCAGAAGGAGTCTTTGGAGACGTCCGTGCCGAGGGCGTACCGCTCCAGCGGCATGGTCGGCCAGTCGGCCAGTGGGAAATCCCGCACGACATGGGCGATCTCAGCGTCCGCCTGGGCGGTCGCAACTCCGGCGCGGTCGAATTCAGAGAGGGCCTTCGACAGCGGCTTCGCCGGCGTGGTGAAGCCGCCGACGCCGGTGAGCGGGACGAGCGAGCACGTCTGGCAGATCTTGGATACCGGACGTCCCACCCCGTTGCGCAGCCCGGCGCCTTCCGCGAACGCCTGGCGTCCGCGCGCGTCGTCCGCCGACGCCGACTCCAGGAGACGTCGCCACAGGTCCCCGTCCGGATCGGCATAGACCTTCCAGCCGTCCTCGTATCCGACCATGTGCCCGCAGGTCCGGCTGTGGTGGAGCGCCGTCCCGTCGCTCGCGGGACAGATCACCTCGCCGGACGACGACGTCAACTCATACGACTGCCCGTCGTAGTGAACGATGCGACGCCCGTCGGGGGTCTCGTTGATGGTGACGCTCAACCCGATGCCCATCCCCCAATAGGTAGTGGATCGCCACCAAGAGAGCTCACCCGTCCCGCCCCTAGCCCTGACCGACTCCGGACACCCACCTGCGGCTGAGTTGCGGCGTGGTGCCGTCAGGTCC
>NZ_SMKT01000126.1 GCF_004348735.1 Actinomadura sp. KC06 | reverse complement strand
GTGTGGGGGGCGTCCCCCGCAGAAAGCGGGTCTGAGCGGGGTGGGGCGTTTTCGCTGAGCGAAACGGGGCGTTTCCCCAGCGCAGGCATTGGGTGCACTATGGCGAAGAACCTGAAAACGGGGCTTTATCTGGGGAAACGCCCATGTCGACACTCATTCGCACCGCGGATCTGCCGGTCGCCGATCGGTTCGAGTTCTGGCGCAGCTCGGTGACGGACATGTTCGTGCCGCTGCGCGCTGAAACGACCCGTCCGGAACGCTTCGAGGGGCGCATGCGCGGGCGCGAGCTCGGCGCGCTCACGGTCGCCGACGTCGCGTCCACGCCGGCCGTCGTCCGCCGGACGGGCGCGCTGATCGCGCGGTCCGACCCGGGCCACTACAAGATCGGCGTCCAGCTCAGCGGGTACTGCCTGCTCACGCAGGACGGGCGCGAGGCCGCGCTCGTCCCCGGCGACTTCACGATCTACGACACGACGCGTCCGTACACGCTCGCGTTCGACGACGCGTACCGGCAGCTCGTCCTCATGGTGCCGCGCCGCCTGCTGCACCTGCCCGAGGAGGCCGTCGCCGGCCTCACCGCCACCCGCATCTCCGGCCGCCAGGGCGTCGGGGCGCTGCTGTCCCCGTTCCTCCTCCAGCTCGCCGAGCAGCTGGACGTCCTGGACGACCAGGGCAGCGTCCGGCTCGGCGACAACATCGTCGACCTCCTCGTCACCCTCCTCGCCGAACGCCTGGACCTGACCGCGCCGACGCCCGACTCCCGCCGCCGCGCGCTGCTCATCCGCGTCCGCGCCTACATCGAGCGCCACCTGGACGACCCGGACCTGTCCCCGGACGACATCGCCGCCGCGCACTTCGTCTCGTCCCGCCACCTGTACAACCTGTTCCGCGAGGAGGGCACGACCGTCTCCGCGTGGATCAAGGAACGCCGCCTGGAGCACTGCCGCCGCGACCTGCGCGACCCCCTCCAGCTGCACCGCCCGGTCAGCGCCATCGCGGCCCGCTGGGGCTTCGTCGACGCCGCCCGCTTCAGCCGCCTGTTCAAGGCCGCGTACGGCGCCAGCCCCCGCGAGTACAGGGTGACGGTCACCGGCGAGTGATCGTTACACGGGTGGTCAACTCCCGTACGCCCACAGACAAGACCCGCGCGCCGCGCCCGCCGAGACTTTCCTCACCTGCGAGGGAGGTCATCATGAACACCCGGCTCTTCATCAACGGCGAGTGGGCCGCAGCGGCGGACGGCGCCGAGTTCACCACGTCCGATCCCGCCACCGGGACCGTCCTCGCGACCTGCGCGGAGGCGGGCCCCAAGGACGTCGAGGACGCCGTAGACGCCGCCCGGACGGCACTGCACGACCCAGCGTGGGCGACCATGCTCCCCAACGCCCGCGCCCGCCTCCTCTGGCGTGTCGCCGACCTGATCGAGGAGCACCAGGCCGACCTCGCCGAGCTGGAGACCCGCGACCAGGGCCAGCCGCTCGGCGTCGCGCACTCCGTCAGCGTCAACGGCGCCGCCGAGCACTTCCGCTACTTCGCCGGCTGGTGCACCAAGCTCGAAGGCGCGGTCTCCCCGGTCTCGTTCCCGGACACGCTGCACTACGTCCGGCGCGAACCCGTCGGCGTCTGCGCGCTGATCACCCCGTGGAACTTCCCCCTCATGATCGCCGCCTGGAAACTAGCCCCCGCCCTGGCCTGCGGAAACACCGTCATCATCAAGCCCGCCGAGCAGACCCCGTTGACGACCGTCCGCCTGATCGAACTCTGCGCCGAAGCGGGCTTCCCACCGGGCGTCGTCAACCTCCTCACCGGCGGCCCCGCCGTCGGCCGCGCCCTCGTCGCGCACCCGGACGTCGACAAGGTCTCCTTCACCGGCTCCAGCCCCGTCGGACGCGAGATCGTCCAGGCGTCCGCGGGCAACCTCAAGCGCGTCACCCTCGAACTCGGCGGCAAGGCCCCCAGCGTCATCGCCCGCGACGCCGACATCGACAAGGCCGTCGCCGGCAACCTCCAGGGCGCCCTCCTCAACAGCGGCCAGGTCTGCGCCGCCTACACCCGCCTGTACGTCGACCGCCGCCGCGCCGACGAGTTCACCGAAAAACTCGCCGCCGCCGCCTCCAACCTGCGCCTAGGCCCCGGTCTGGCCCCCGACACCCAGATCGGCCCCCTGGTCTCCCCAGACCACCTGGACAGCGTCGACTCCTACGTCCGCACCGGTGCCTCCGAGGGCGCCGAACTCGTAACGGGCGGCCACCGAGCCGACGGCCCCCTCTCCTCCGGCAACTTCTACACCCCCACCGTCTTCGGCGGCGTCACCGACGACATGACCATCGCCCGCGAGGAGATCTTCGGCCCCGTCCTGCCCGTCCTCGCCTACGACGACCCCGAAGAGCTCTCCGCCCGCGCCAACGACACCGAGTTCGGCCTGGCCGCGTCCATCTGGACCCGGGACCTCGCCACCGCCCACCGCCTGGCCGCCGACATCCGCGCCGGCGCCGTCTTCATCAACATGCTCCCCATCCCCGACGCCGCCGCCCCCTGGGGCGGCTACAAATCCAGCGGCTGGGGCCGCGAAATGGGCCCCTACGCCCTGGACGCCTACACCGAGATCAAGGGCGTCTGGGTCCACCTGGACACCCCCTGACACCGTTTCGCGCCCGCCCCCACGAACCGGGTACGCTTTCCCGGCAACCCGGGCGCGTAGCTCAGGGGTAGAGCACTCGCCTTACAAGCGAGGAGTCGGCGGTTCGAACCCGTCCGCGCCCACCAGCGAAAACCCCCTGTTCTCGATCATGAGAACAGGGGGTTCGTGCCATTAGCGTGCCATTAGCCGACGAGCGCGAGCGTTCCGGCCGCCCCGTCGTCGTCATCCGGGTTGGCGTTGTTGATCTTGTCGTCCATGGCTCGGGCGATCGCCCGGTTGCCGCCCGCCGTCCGATGCTGGTAGATCATCGCCGCCCGCACACTGTCATGGCCCATGCGCTCCATGAGGTCCCGGAGCGTCGCGCCCGACTCGGCCGCGAAGGTGTTCCCCGTGTGCCGGAGATCGTGAAAGTGGAGGTCTGGCACGCCGAGCTTGGCCACGGTCTCACCCCACTTGGTAGCGCGCCGGAAGTTCGCCCGCCGCAGGACGCCGCCGCGCTTGCCCGTGAAGATCAGCGCGTTGTCCTCAGCCCCGGTGAAGTTGCCGAGATGCCGCCGCAGCTCCGGGACGATCGCTTGGGGGAGTGCCACCGTCCGCAGGCCCGCCCGTGATTTGGGGGTCCGATGATCAGTTCGCCCGTGTCGAGTTCGACTTGTGCCTGCCGGACGGTGACCGTCCCCGCGGTGAGGTCTCCCGACTCCTCGGCCTTGAGAGAGCTTCGGACCACCTAAGAACGGGAAGAAGGGGCCTGACCCACGCTGCGGGTCAGGGGCCGGGCGGTCGGGGGGTTATTTCGGGACTAGTGAGCGGTTTAGGGTGCCCTTGTTGGCGGTGAGGAGGCAGATGATTTTGGCTTCGTCGGGTTGCCAGCCTAATTCGCCGGGGTGCTCGTAGCTCAACGAGATGTTTTTCGGCACTCGCTTGCCGAAGACCTTGGCCGTGCACTTGTCGAACGCGGCTTCCCGCTCCTCCAGCGTCGGAACCTCGTTGAACTGGACGATCCCGTACACCTGGACGAGGTGCTTGGTGTCGCAGTCGACGACGACCACGGACCCGGTCATGTCCCATTCCCGGACGCAGTCGCCCGCGACCAGGTCCATCTTGTAGGTTCGCGGCGCCTGCAGCGTGTAGATCTTGTCGCCGCCGACATAGCGGAGGACGCACGTCACGGCGCGATCCCCGCCTTCCCATGCCTTACTGTCCGGACGGTCGGTCAGGATCGAGATCTCACCGCCCTTGCCCGCCTCGTACAGCGAAGCGGCGCCCTGCTTGCAGCGCTTCTGCGCTTCGGACGCCAGCGGCCCGTCGCCGGGAAAGGGTCCGGCGGGCAGGGACGCCTTGATGCCGATCTCCCCTTGGTGCGGCTGGTCGCAGGGGGTTTTCCGCGCGAAGATCCTCGTGGCGTCCTGCCGGAGGCCGGTGAAGCAGTCCTCGGGGGTGAGCGCGGACACCCGCGGGCCCGCGGCCGCGCCGGCGGGCCGGGAGTCCTTCGGGTCTTGCGAGGAGAGAACCGCGATCCCGGTGCCCAGCCCGACGGCGATGAGGCCGGTGGCCAGTGCGCCGATGGCGAGCCGCTTCGTCCTTCGAGCGGGACCGTCCTCCGGCTCGGAGGCGGGGTCCTTCGGGGTGGCGTCGTCGTCCAGTGGTGTCGACACGATCGCAACATATCGGGATCAAGGGATACATAGCGGACGTGGTGCTGGTCGACGCTGAGTTGTGATCATCTCGCGATAATGCGGCCGGCCGCCTGAATTGCAGTCGGGGTGTTAGGTGCTTGGGGCGTAGTGGGCGGCTATTTGTTCGGAGGTTGGCCAGCGGGTGTAGGTGGGGGATTGGGGCCAACCCTTGGGGGAGTCCTGCCATTCCTCTTGGCGGCCGTAGGGGAGTAGGTCGATCAAAGGGAAGGTGTGGCCTAGTTGTTCGGTGCCTCGGCCGTTGGTGTGCCAGGTGCGGTAGACGGTGTCGCCGTCGCGTAGGAAGACGTTGACGGCGAAGCCGCCGCCGGGGGGTGCGCCGACGTCTGTGCCGAACGGGCTGTTCGCGGTGGAGTACCAGGTCATCTTGTTTCCGACGCGGTGTTTGTAGTCGAGGGCCTCGTCGATCGGGCCCTGGGTGACGATGACGAATCTGGCGTCGTAGGCGTCCAGGAATTCGAGGCGTGTGAACTGTGACGTGAAGCCTGTGCAGCCTGGGCACTGCCACTTCTCGTCCGGGAACCACATGTGGTTGTAGACGATCAGCTGGGATTTGCCGTCGAAGACCTCGGCCAGGCTGAGAGGGCCTTCTTCGCCTTCGAGGGTGTACTCGGGCATCTCGACCATCGGCATCCGGCGGCGCTGGGCGGCGATCGCGTCGAGTTCGCGGGTCGCGGCCTTCTCGCGGGCGCGCAGCTCGTCCAGGTGGCGCTGCCAGGTCTCGGTGTCGACGACGGGTGGTAGTGCGGTCATGGGCCCCTCCGAGTTTGCGGTCTGTAGGTGTGGACCATGCTCGTCCGCCAAACTCATCGCTCGGGTGTGCGAAACCCCTGTCCCCGGGGTGCGAGGACAGGGGTTTCGTGGTGGTCGCTCAGCAGAGGCCGTTCGGGTTGGACGTGCCGCAGGTGTTGTCGCGGAAGCGGTTGGTGGTGCTGCCGCTGTTGTTGACCAGGTCGTACGGCTTGTTGCCGCGGACGTTGTTGGTCTTGATCAGGTTGTGGTGAGCGGGCCGGTTGCGCGGTGGCGTGCCGCGGAAGAGGACGATCCCGCCGGAGTACGGCAGCTTCCCGCGGTTCCGGTGGACGGTGTTCTTGACGATCTCGTTGTGGTCGCCGCCGAAGAACAGGATTCCGGTGCCGCTGAGCGCCGGGACGGGGCCGTGCGCCTCGCAGATCCTGTTGTTCATCGAGACGCGGTTCTTCCACACCTGGGTGTTGCCCTGTCCCGTCCTCTGGCTGTCGTCGACGAGCGCGATTCCGGTGCAGTTGTACGTCAGCGAATTGTGGTGGACCTTGATGTGACGGGCGTGCCGGATCAGGAGCCCGAGCGTGTTGCCCGAGGAATGGTTCCAGGCGATCTCGGTGCCGTACGCGTTGGCGGTGTCGCCGACGTAGAGGCCGGCGTCGTCGCGGTTGTCCAGGGTCCAGTTCCAGACGAACCGGCCGCGGGTGGAGTTGTACTGCGCGATGCCGTACTCGCCGTTGTGCTTCGCGAGGACGGCCTGGACCTTCATGCGGTCGGTGTAGGTGCCGAACACGCCGGTGCCCTTGAAGTTCCGGACGACCAGCTGCTGGATCGTCACCCCCTTGACCGGGCGCTTCTTCCAGCCGACGACGCAGAAGCCCATGCCGGGCACCTTGGCCTTCGCGCAGTGGTCGCGGCGGCCGGGACGGACGATCGTCTTGTTGCCCTCGCCGCGGATCGTGAGGCGCTTGCGGACGAGGACGCCGCCGTCGTAGTGGCCGGCCTTGAGCCGGATGGTGTCGCCGGGTCTGGCCCGGTCGACGGCCGCCTGAATGGAGTGACCCGGCCGGACGACGTGGGTCCGTCCGCCGGCCTGCGCCGCCGCCTGGCCGGCGGGCGCGATGGTGGCGAGCCCGGCCAGCACGACTCCCGTGCCGACCGAGGCCGCAATAGTCCGCCTCATCCCTTTCCCCCGTTTCGCTTGGCTTTGCCGCGCCGTGCGGCAAACGAATTCCTCGATCATCTTGAACCGGAAAGATTATTCCGTTGATGTGAGAGGAGTAAAAAGTCAAAGGGTTCTCGGGAAGGCGGGTGAATTCTGCGGGCCGCCGGGCGTTATGCGTCCCAGTTCTCGGTGGTGTGGCCGGGGAGGAGTCCAGGGCCGTCCGGTCCTCGGTGGCGAGGACGGACATGATGTCCTCGGCTTCGGCCACGGTCACGTGGCGGCCGTGGGAGCGGCGCTCGGCGGCGTCCGGGAATTCCAGCCACAGGCGCGGGCCGGTCTCCCAGATCACCTGCGCGACGCCGTCCGAGCGGCCCGCGAAGACGGCGAAGTTGTCCGGGTAGGGCGTGAGTTCGAGGAGGACGCCGCGGGCCTCGGCCAGGGTCATCGGCATGGCCTCATCCGCGTTGCGGCCCCGCGCGTAGTCGCTGTACGTGACGTCCAGTCGGTCGGCTTCCGGGGCCGGCAGGACGGGGCCGTCCGGCCAGGCGGCGAGGTGGCCGGAGCGGCGGCGCCGGTAGGTGACATCGACCTCGATGCGGCGGGACGGGTCGCCGTCCCAGTTCACGGTCAGGCCGTGGCGGCGGAGCGCATCGGCGACGTCCTCGCCGATCTTCGGCTGAGTGGACGGCTCGGCCGCGTCCGTGAAGACCCCGTAGGCCAGCATGAGGCCGCCGCCGGAGACCGCGGCCTCCATGTCCTGGCGGTGGCAGAACGTGTAGCCGCGCCGCTGCTCGCCTCTCGGCACCTCGCCGCCGACCTCGGATATCCCGCAGTTCTGGCAGCAGGCGAAGTCGGCGCGGGCGACGATGCCGGACACGTCGAGGTCGCGGAAGGCGCGCAGGAGCCGGTCGGAGTCGGTCACGTCGGGCCAGGTCCGCTGGTCGGCGAGGTAGGCGGCGAACTCCTCGGCGGCGATCTCGCGGGCGAGGGAGGTAACGTCGGGAGTGTCGTCCAGGTACTCGGCGCAGCGGCCGACGATGGTGTCGAAGTCGTCCGCGCCGAGCGCGAGCAGGACGCGGATGTGCTCACGGAGCTGTTGCGACATGTCGGCCGATTATGGCGGACGCCGGGGTTCGGGACGACCCGGTCGCGGTTTACATGGCGTTCACAAATGGGCAACAGGTCCGAAATGCCTGGTTGGCAGGTTGTGATGTGCCGAAACCGCCTGGAAGGGACCGACGTTGAGCTACAAGGCCGAGTACATCTGGATCGACGGCACCGAGCCGACCGCGCGGCTGCGGTCGAAGACGCGGATCCTCGCCGACGGCGCCGATCTGCCGGACTGGGGCTTCGACGGGTCCAGCACCAACCAGGCGCCCGGCGACCGCTCCGACTGCGTGCTCAAGCCCGTCTTCTCCTGCCCGGACCCCATCCGCGGCGGTGACAACAAGCTGGTCCTCTGCGAGGTCTTCCTCGTGGACGGGACGCCCCACGAGACCAACACGCGGGCCAAGCTGCGCCCCATCGCCGAGCAGTACGCGGCGCAGGACTCCTGGTACGGGATCGAGCAGGAGTACACATTCTTCAAGGACGGGCGCCCCCTGGGCTTCCCCGAGCGCGGCTACCCCGCCCCGCAGGGCTTCTACTACTGCGGCGTCGGCGCCGACGAGGTGTTCGGGCGCGACATCGTCGAGGAGCACATGGACGCCTGCCTGGCCGCCGGCCTGAAGCTCTCCGGCATCAACGCCGAGGTCATGCCCGGGCAGTGGGAGTTCCAGATCGGCCCGGCGGGCCCGATCGAGGTCGGCGACCACATGTGGGTCGCGCGGTGGCTGCTGTACCGCATCGCCGAGGACCACGACGTCTCCGCCACCCTCGACCCCAAGCCGGTCGAGGGCGACTGGAACGGCGCCGGCGCGCACACGAACTTCTCGACCAAGGCCATGCGCGAGGGCTACGACGCGATCATCACGGCGTGCGAGGCGCTCGCCACGAAGGCGCAGGAGCACGTGGCCGGGTACGGCGCCGACATCGAGCGGCGGCTGACCGGCATGCACGAGACGGCCCCGTGGAGCGAGTTCAGCTACGGCGTGTCGAACCGCGGCGCGTCCGTGCGGATCCCCTGGCAGGTCGAGGTCGACAAGAGGGGCTACATCGAGGACCGGCGTCCGAACGCCAACGTCGACCCGTACGTGGTGACCCGGCTGATCACCGGCACCTGCTGCGCGGCGCTGGAGAAGGCCGGCCAGATCTGACCCGTCCGGCGAGCCGTCCGTCCGCCCGGTCGTGGGGGGAGAGGGGCCCCGGGGAGCATCGCTCCCCGGGGTTCGCCGCGTCCGGGGCCGCTGAGCCGCGCGTCCGGGGCCGCCGAGGCGCGCGTCCGGGGTGCTGAGCGGGACTAGGACACGGGCGGCTTTGCCGGGGAACGCGGCCAAACATCTGCAAAATGGTGCGCTTGGGGGAGTTCCCCCGTTCGGTGCCGGGTACCACCTCTACGTTTCGCACGGGGGAGGGGACATGCCCGATTCGTCATTCGGGCGGTACTCCGGCGGCCTGCACGGCAGGCGCGCCGGCCGCCCTGCGCCACGGCCCTGGGAGCGGTCGTTCCGGTGCCCCGCCACGGCGCGGCGGCGCCCGGTGGAGGCTCCGGCGCGACGGTACGAGGACTTCATCGCGCTGCACGACGAGATCGCCGCGGCGTCGGGGCCGTCGCTGCGCCCGCTGTGGTGGACGGGGATCGCCGCCGCCCTGGGCGGGGGCATCCTCGCGTTCGCCGCGGTGGTCGGGCTGCGCACGACGTTCGGGGTGGAGGTCCCGGTGTTCGCGGGCGGGCACACCGCCGCGACGCCCGCCGCGACCAGCTACGCGCTGTGCGCGATGGCGGGCACGATCCAGGCGACGGCGCTGATGCACCTGCTGGTGGCGTCGGCGGCGCGTCCCGTGCGGGCGTTCGCGTGGATCGGCGCGATCGCGGTCGTGCTGCTGACGGTCCTGCCGCTGACGCTGAAGGGCCCGTTCGACGCGGCGCTCGCGACCGCGGGCATCAACCTGATCGGAGGGACGGCGGTGGTGGTGCTGCTGTCCGCCGTGGTGGCGGGCTCGCGGCCGTTCCCGCAGGACGGGTCGTCCGGCCGCCGCGGCCGCCGTTGAGCACGGACCCCGGCCAGCCCCCGGCTATGGGCGGACGAAGCGGGCCAGCAGGTCGTCCAGGGCGAGCGCGCCGGCGTCCAGCGCCGCGTACATCTCGTTGATCTCGGAGTAGCCGAGCGCGCGGGCCACGGCCAGCGAGTCGCCGTGCGCCTCGGCGGCCAGCAGGTCGACGTCCCGCCTGGCCAGCGCCCGGAAGAGGCGGCGCCGTCCCGCGTCGGCGGCCTCCTCGGCGCGCCGCAGCTCCAGGCGCTGCTGGATGTGGACGCGGGCGGTGACGGTCGCGGCGATGCCCAGCCAGTCCTCGGACGGGAACCCGGCGGGATCGGTGAGGATCTCCACCACGTTGCCGCTGCGGACCTGCACCGACATCGGGGCCAGCCGCCCGTTCACGACGGCGCCGATGCAGCGGTCGCCGGTGCGCGCGTTCAGCGCGTACGCGAAGTCGAGCGCGGTCGCCCCGGCGGGCAGCGCCACGATGTCGCCGTCGGTGGTGAACGCGGCGACGTTGCCCGCGGCGAGGTCGGTGCGCAGCCGGTCGAGGAACTCGGCGGACGGCGCGTCCGACTGCCAGGCGAGCAGCCGGCTCAGCCACACCAGGTCACGCCGCCCGGCGACGGCCGTGGACGCGTCGTCGCCCGCGTCGCGGATGTGCGCGACGATGCCGTACTCGGCGACCGGATGCATCGCCTCCGTGCGGATGATCACCTCGAACGGGTCGCCGTCCGGGCTGATCACCCGGGTGTGCAGCGACCGGTACATGTTGTCCTTCGGCATCGCGATGAAGTCGCGGACCTGGCCCGCGACCGGGTGCAGCGCGGCGTGCACCGCGCCGAGCGCGATGTAGCAGTCGCGTTCGGCGCCGTCCACCAGCAGCAGGAGCCGCGCCGCCTCGCACGGCCGCAGCCCGGCCAGGTCGCCGCCGAACGACTGGTGCACCGCGTACAGGTGGGACGGCCTGATCTGGACGCGCGCCGCCACCCCGTGCTCGGCCAGCGCGGCGACGATCAGCTCCGTCGCGGGCGCGAACGCCTTCCCGGCCTCCCGCAGCGCCTGCCGGACGGCCTCGCCGGTCGCGGCGTGCTGCTCCGGGAGGCGGGCGGCGAACGCCAGATCGTCCATCTCCCGCTTGAGGACGTGGATGCCGAGCCGCTCCGCGAACGGGACCAGCAGCTCATGGGACGCCTTGGCGATGCGGGCCCGCTTGTGCGGCGGCTGGAACCCCAGCGTCCGCAGGTTGTGCAGCCGGTCCGCCAGCTTGATCACCAGGACGCGCAGGTCGGCGGCCGCGGCCAGCACGATCTTCCGGAACGTCTCCGCCTCGGCGCGGTCGCCCCACCGCTCGCCGTCCAGCTTCGTCACGCCGTCCACCAGGACCGCGACCTCTTCGCCGAACTCGGCGCGCAGCTCCCCGAGCGTGTACGGGGTGTCCTCGACGGTGTCGTGCAGCAGCGCGGCGACGAGCGTGGTCGTGTCGAGGCCCATCCCGGCGAGGATCATCGCGACGGCCAGCGGATGCGTGATGTACGGGGCGCCGGACTTGCGGAGCTGCCCGCGGTGCAGGCGCTCGGCGACCTCGTAGCCGTGCAGCAGCTCCGCCTCGTCGGCGCCCGGGTACGCGGCGCGATGAGCGGCCAGCAGCGGCGCCAGCGCGGGCCGCACGGGATCCTGGCCGCCGGACGCCTCCCGCCTCCGCGCCGGGAGCCGGAACCGCCCTTTCGCCGGATTGAGCGTCGCCATCGCACCCACCTGCGCCGCCTGCCCGCCGCACGCCGCTACGGGCTGTGAGGCAGATCTTACCGGCGAGCAACCTTGATTATCTGGGGGGCGACCCCCAGACCCCCGGCTGCGCGGCACGGGTCTCCTCGCTCTGGTCGCTGGCGCTCCCGCCGCTGCGGGGACGCGGCGCGCCGGGCAGGCACGCGGAGCGAGCCCTGCGAACGCAGCGGGCATGCCCGTAACCGGTGGCTGAGTTTCAACCCTGCCCGGGCTGGGGTTCAAGCTGCCGGGGGTCGGGCTTGGGGCTTTCGCCGCGGCTTTGTTTTGCGGAGGTCAAGGGGCGGTTCAAAGTTCTTTGCTCTGGGGCATCGGCTCGCTCTCTGGTGTGTCGTCTGGGTAATCGGACGCTCGCCGACCGTAGTGTTGCGCAGCGTTGTTGCGAGCCGCGGCGGGACGTGGGGGGCAGTGCATGGCGGCGGACAAGGGCGAGGGTCTCCGGGCCGAGATCATCGGGGTCACCCCGTTCGGGCGTCCGGTACCGCATCTCGCCGTGGCGGTCGCGCGGGCGGGCGGGGTCGGCGTGCTCGACCTCGGGACCGACCGCGCGCCGGGGCTCGCCGCGCTCGCGGACGTGCGCCGCTGGTGGACGGGCCCGTTCGGCGTCCGCGTCCCGGCCGGGTGCGGGGTCAGGCCCGATGAGCTCCCGGACGCGGTCGGCACCGTCCTGGTCGACGCCCCGGCGCTGCGATCGGGCGGCTCGCTCGACGTCGCCGGGTTCGCTCGGGGCCGGCGCCTCCTCGTCGAGGTCGTGGACGCCGACGAAGCCGCCGCCGTCATCCCCGTTGCTCGGAAGTTCGCCGGGGACGTGGGGCTCATCGCGCGGGGCTCCGAGGCGGGCGGGCGCGTCGGCGAGCTGACCGCGTTCGTCCTGCTGCAGCGGCTCATGGCCGATCCCCGCGTGGACGTCCCGGTGTACTCGGCGGGCGGGATCGGGACGCACACGGCCGCGGCGGCGGTCGCGGGCGGCGCGGCCGGGGTCGTCCTGGACGTGCAACTCGCGCTCGTCCGGGAGATGGACCTGCCCGCCGATGTCGCGTCCGCGCTGGCGGCGATGGACGGCGGCGAGACCGCGGTCGTCCACGGACATCGTGTGTACACGCGCCCTGACCTGCCGGCGATCGATCTGGCCGGGCTCAACCCGGCGGAGGTGAACGCGCGGCTCGGTGCGACCGGGCTGCGGTCGCGGCTGCTTCCCGTGGGGCAGGACGGTCCGCTGGCGGCGGCGCTCGCCGGGCGGCACAAGACCGCCGGGGGAGTGGTGCAGGCCGTCCGGGACGAGATCGGGGCGCATCTGCGCGCCGCCGTCCGCGCCGGGCCGCTGGCGCCGCGGCCGGAGCCCGTCGTGGTGCAGGGGCCGATGACGCAGGTCAGCGACGGTTCGGCGTTCGCGGGCGCGGTCGCGCAGGACGGCGGCCTCCCGTTCCTCGCGCTCGCCCTGATGGACGGCGACCGCGTCCGGACGCTGCTGCGCGAGACCGCCGACCGGCTCGGCGGGCGCCCCTGGGGCGTCGGGATCCTCGGGTTCGCGCCGGAGGACGTCCGGGAGGCGCAGCTCGCCGCGGTCTGCGAGGCGAGGCCGCGATACGCGCTGATCGCGGGGGGTACTCCGGCGCAGGCCGAGCCGCTGGAGGCCGCCGGGATCAGCACGTACCTGCACGTCCCGTCGCCGGACCTGCTGCACAGGTTCCTCGACGAAGGCGCCCGGAAATTCGTGTTCGAGGGCCGGGAATGCGGCGGGCATGTCGGCCCGCGGGCGAGCTTCCCGCTGTGGGACGCGCAGGTCGAGCGGCTGATGGCGTTCGGCGGCGACCCCGCCGAGCTGTCGGCGGTGTTCGCGGGCGGCATCCATGACGAGCGCTCCGCCGCGATGGTGGCGGCGCTGGCGGGGCCGCTGGCCGAGCGCGGCGCCGACGTCCGTGTGCTGATGGGGACGGCCTATTTGTTCACGTCCGAGGCGGTGGCGGCGGGCGCGATCCTGCCGGGCTTCCAGGACGCGGCGGTCGAATGCGACGGCACGGCCCTGCTGGAGACATCACCCGGCCACGTCACCCGCTGCGCCCGGACGCCCTACGTCGACGTTTTCGCCGACACGCGCCGCGAGCTGGAGCAGGCCGGGACGCCGCGCCAGGAGATGTGGCACCGCCTGGAGAAGCTGAACCTCGGGCGGCTCCGCCTCGCCAGCAAGGGCCTGCGCCGATCCACGCCCGTGGAGCCGGCGGTGCAGCGCGCCGAGGGCATGTACATGCTCGGCCAGGTGGCGGCGCTGCGGCGGTCCACGACCAGCGTCGCCGCGTTGCACGAGCAGGTCACGTCCGGTGCGACGGCGTTCCTGGCCGCCCGTGCCGAGGAGGTCGGGATCGCCGCCGCGCGTCCCGCCCCCGCCCCGGCGCGGCCCGCGGATGTCGCGATCATCGGGATCGGCTGCGTCTTCCCCGGCGCCCGCGACACCGACGCCTACTGGGCGAACATCGTCGGCGGGACGGACTCGATCACCGAGGTCACCCGCTGGGACCCGGAGATCTACTACGACCCGTCCGGGGAGGGGAAGACGCCGTCCAAATGGGGCGGGTTCCTGCCGGACGTCCCGTTCGACGCCCTCGCGTACGGCATCCCGCCCAACGCGCTCGGCAGCATCGACCCGATCCAGCTCCTGTCGCTGGAGGTCGCGTCCCGCGCGCTGAAGGACGCCGGATACGCCGACCGGCCGTTCGACCGCGCCCGCACCTCGGTGTTCTTCGGCGCGGACGGCGGCAACGACCTCGGCACGGCCTACGGGATGCGCGCCGCGCTCCCGTCCTACCTAGGCGAGGTCCCGGCCGGGCTGGACGAGCAGCTCCCGCGCCCCACGGAGGACTCGTTCCCCGGCGTCCTCACCAACGTCATCGCCGGGCGGATCGCCAACCGCCTCGACCTCGGAGGCGCCAACTACACCGTCGACGCCGCCTGCGCCGCGTCCCTCGCCGCGCTCGACGCCGCCTGCAAGGACCTCCTGTCCGGCTCCAGCGACATGGTGCTGTGCGGCGGCGCCGACCTGCACAACGGCATCCAGGACTACCTGCTGTTCGCGTCCGTCGGCGCGCTGTCGCCGTCCGGGCGCTGCGCCGCGTTCGACGCGTCCGCGGACGGCATCGCGCTCGGCGAGGGCGTCGCGTGCCTCGTGCTGAAGCGCCTCGCGGACGCCGAGCGCGACGGCGACCGGATCTACGCCGTCGTCAAGTCGGTCGCCGGGTCCAGCGACGGCCGCTCCCTCGGCCTCACCGCCCCCCGCGCCGAAGGGCAGCGCCGCGCGCTCGACCGCGCCTACGAGCGGGCGGGCGTCGCGCCCGCGTCCGTCGGGCTCGTCGAGGCGCACGGCACCGGCACCGAGGTCGGCGACCGGACGGAGCTCGCGTCGTTGCGTTCGGCGTTCGCCGACGCCGCGCCGGGCAGCGTCACGCTCGGGTCGGTCAAGTCGCAGATCGGGCACACCAAGTGCGCGGCCGGGCTCGCCGGTCTCATCAAGACCGCGTACGCGCTGCACACGGGCGTGCTGCCGGGGACGCTGCACCTCGTCCGTCCCAACGCCGAATGGACGCCGGACGGGCCGTTCGCGTTCAGCGGCATCGCGCGCCCCTGGGCGGCCCGTCCCGGCGACCGGTACGCGGGGGTGAGCGGGTTCGGGTTCGGCGGGGCGAACTTCCACGCCGTCCTGTCCGGGTACGACGGCGCGCCGGAACCGGTGTCGGGGCTGGCCGAGTGGCCCGCCGAGCTGTTCCTGATCCGGGCGGCCGACCGCGACGCCGCCCGCGCCGAGATCGACCGCCTCGCCGCCCTGGCGGAGGGCGGGCCCCGGCTCCGCGACCTCGCCCGGACGGCCGCCGCGCTCGAAGGTCCCCTCCAGGTCGCCTTCGTCGCCACCGGGCTGGACGACCTGCGGCGAAAGCTCGCTCTCGCCCGGGAATTCCGTCCGGCGCCCGATGTTCTCCTGCCTTCGGGCGAGCCGGGGCAGGTCGCGTTCCTGTTCCCCGGGCAGGGCAGCCAGCGTCCGAACATGCTCGCCGACCTGTTCGTCGCGTTCCCGCGCCTGCAGCGCCTCCTCCGTCTGGCCGGCGGACGGTACGCCCCGGCGATGTTCCCGCCCGCCGCGTTCAGCCGCGCCGGGACCCGCCGCCACCAGGCCGAGATCACCGACACGCGCGTCGCGCAGCCCGCCCTCGGCATCGCCGGGCTGGCCGTGCACCGCCTGCTCACCGCGCTCGGCGTCCACCCCGACCTCGCCGCCGGGCACAGCTACGGCGAGCTCGTCGCGCTGTGCGCCGCCGGGGTCGTCGACGACGCGGGCATGGTCGAGCTGAGCGCCGCCCGCGCCGAGGCGATCCTGTCCGCCGCCGGGGACGACCCGGGCGCGATGGCCGCCGTCGCCGGGTCGCTCCGCGACGTCCGCGCGGCGCTGGCGGGCCTGTCCGGGGTCGTCGTCGCCAACCACAACGCGCCCGGCCAGGTCGTGGTCTCGGGGACGTCCGAGGGGCTGGAACGCGCCATAACCGTCCTGTCCGCCGCCGGTCTCGCCGCCCAGCGCCTCCCGGTGGCGTGCGCGTTCCACAGCCCGCTCGTCGCCGCCGCGTCCGCCGACCTGCGCGCCGAGCTCCTCCGCCGCGACCTCCGCTCGCCCGCCTTTCCCGTCTGGGCCAACTCCACCGCCGCCCCCTACGACGCCGACCCCGCCGAGCTCGCCGCCACCCTCGCCGGGCAGATCGCCGCGCCGGTCCGGTTCGTCGAGCAGATCGAGGCGATGTACGACGCGGGCGCCCGCACCTTCGTGGAGGCGGGGCCCGGACGCGTCCTCACCGGCCTCGTCGGCGCCATCCTCGGCGACCGCCCGCACACCGCCGTGAGCTGCGACGCGCCCGGCGAGAACGGCCTCGCGCACCTACTGCGCACCCTGGCCGAGCTGGCCGCCGCCGGTGTTCCCGTCGACCCGCTGCCCCTCTTCGCCGGACGCGACGCCCGCCCGCTCTCCGCCGCTCCTGGCGTGCCGGGCTGGGTCGTCAACGGGCATCTCGTCCGGACCGCCGACGGCGGCTACCCGGCGGGCGCGCTCCGCCCGGCCGAACGCGTCCCGGGGTTCAGCCCGCGCGGGCCGGAGGACGCCGTCCTGGAATACCTGCGCGCCGGCCGCGAGATGATCGCGGCGCAGCGGGAGGTGATCCTCCGCCATCTCGGCGCGACGCCGCCTCCCATGCCCGACAGCCCTGCGCCCGACAGCCCTGCGCCCGCGCTCGCCGTGCCCGAGGCCCCCGTGCCCGAGGCGCCCGTGCCTGCGACCGCCGTGCCCGGGGCTCCCGTGCCCGCGCCCCGGGCCGTCCTGCCGGGGGAGACCGTCCCGGACGAGGCGCCCCGCGACGTCCACGCCACCGTCCTCGCGGTGATCAGCGCCCGCACCGGCTACCCGGAGACGATGCTGGTCGCGGACCTGAACCTGGAGGCCGACCTCTCCATCGACTCCATCAAACGCACGGTCATCCTCGGCGACCTCGCCGACCGCCTCGGCCTCGCCGCCCCCGAACGGCTCGGAGACGTCACCACCATCGGCGACCTCGTCGCCTCCGTCCGCGCCCACGTCGACGGCGCCGCGCCGCAGCCCGCCGTCCCGCCGCAGCCCGTCGTCCCGCCTCAGGCCGGTCCGGCACAGGAGCTTCCCGAGGGCGCGCAGGAATTGTCCGCCGCTGTGCAGGTGCAGTCCGCGGGGGCGCCGGGCTTGGCGCCGGTGGAGGATCTCGCTCCGGCGGCTGCCGACCGGCAGGTGTGGCCGCGCATCGGGAACGGGACGTGGGGCCAGAGCGGCGACGTCCCGGACGGCGCACGCATCGTCCGGCAGGTCCTGCGGGTCGTGGAACTGGACGCACTGCCGGTCCCGCCCGAGTCCGGGACGGTGTTCACCGGACGCCGGTTCCAGATCGTGGACGACGGATGCGGCATCGCGCTGGAACTCGCGGACATGCTCGAACGCCTCGGAGCGCAGGTCTGGATCCCGCGCGAGGTCGACGACGCCTGCGACGGGCTGATCCACCTGGCGGCGCTGCGGCCTGGCGCGACGGGCGTGCTGCCCGCGGCGTACGACGGCATCCGGAACGCGCTGGCGGGCGGGCTGCGCTGGCTCGTCCTCGCAGGCGGAGCCGGTGGGACGTTCGGACGCCGCTTCGACGGACGCGGCGGCATCGGGGACCCGGTGCCCGGCGCGGGGCTGCGGGGCCTGGCGCGGACGGTCGCTCAGGAATACCCCGAAGTGCTGGTACGCGCGCTGGAAGTCGACACCAAGGACACGCCGAGAACGATCGCGCAGCGCGTCCTGGCGGAGCTGCTCAACGCCGACGAGCCGGTCGTCGTCGGCCATGAGGGCGGTCTGCGGCGCGGCCTGACCGTCGTCCCGGCGGAACTGGACGCCGCCCCGAACGCGCAGGCCGCGCCAGCCGGACCGAGCGCGCCCGTCGGACCGGACGGCGTCGTGCTCCTCACCGGCGGCGCGCGGGGGATCACCGCCCGGGTGGCGCTGGAACTGGCCCGGACGAGCGGCTGCCACATAGAGATCATGGGACGCACCCCGGAGCCGGACGGCGAGCCCGCGTCCCCCGACGTCCCGGACGAGGCAGGCCTCCGCCGCGCGCTCGTGGCGCGGGGAGGGCTGCGACCGGCGGAGATCGAGGCGGCGATCCGGTCGATCCTGGCCGAGCGGGAGATCCGCCAGAACCTGGAGGCGCTGCGGGAGCACGCGGCGTCCGTCCGGTATCACGCGGGGGACGTGCGCGACCCGGACGTCGTACAGGACGTCGTCGACAGCGTCTATGCATGGCATGGACGCCTCGACGGCGTCGTCCACGGCGCCGGGATCGTGGAGGACCGCCTCGTCCGCGACAAGTCGCCCGAGTCGTTCGAGCGGGTCTACCGCACGAAGGTGGACGGCGCGTGCGCCCTCGCCCAAGCGGTCCAGCCCGACATCGGGTTCTTCGTCGTCTTCGGCAGCATCGCGGGCGTCTACGGCAACCGCGGGCAGGCCGACTACGCGGCGGCGAACGACGCGTGCGACACGCTGGCCGGCGTCTGGCGGACGCGGCTGCACGGCCGGGTGCTCGTCGCCGACTGGGGGCCGTGGGCGGGCGGCGGAATGGTGACGCCGGAGCTGGCGGAGGAGTACGCGCGGCGCGGCACCGGGCTGATCGACCCGGACGCGGGCGCGGCGGCCCTGCTGCGGGAGATCGCGCACGGCGACGAGACGCAGGTCGTGTTCACCGGGACCGTCCGGTGAGCCCCGCCCGGGAGCCGATCGCGATCGTCGGCGCCGGGGCGGTGTTCCCCGGCGCGGGGTCGGCGGCCGAGCTGTGGCGCAACGTCCTCGCCGGGGTGGACGCGATCACCGACGTGCCGTCCGGGCGCTGGGACCCCGCGCTCTACTACGACGCCGGCGCGTACGAGCGGGCGCCGGAGAGCGACCGGTTCTACTGCAGGCGGGGCGGGTTCGTCGACGAGCTGGCCACGTTCGACCCGGTGCGGTTCGGGATCATGCCGGCCGCGGTGCCGGGCATGGAGCCCGACCAGCTGCTCGCGCTGCGGGCCGCGGGCGACGCGATCGCGGACGCGGGCGGCGACGAGCGGCTCCCCGACCGGTCCAGGATCGGTGTGGTCATCGGGCGTGGCGGCTACATCACGCCCGGTGTCGCGCGTTTCGACCAGCGGGTGCGGACGTCCCACCAGGTCGCCGGGGTCCTCGCCGAGCTGGTGCCGGAACTCGGGGAACAGCGGCTGGACGAGATCCGCCGGGCGTTCTGCGAGCGCCTCGGCCCGGACGGCCCCGACGCCTCGGTCGGGCTCGTCCCGAGCTTCGCCGCGTCCCGCATCGCCAACCGGTTCGACCTGCGCGGCCCGGCCTACACGCTGGACGCGGCGTGCGCGTCCTCGCTGCTGGCGGTCGAGCACGCCGTGCGGGCGCTGCGGAGCGGAGAGGCCGACGCGATGCTCGCCGGGGCCGTGCACCACGCCCACCACGCCACCGTCTGGAGTGTTTTCAGCCAGTTGCGGGCGCTGAGCCCGAGCGAGACGATCCGGCCGTTCGACCGGTCGGCGGACGGCACGCTCCTGGCGGAGGGCACCGGGATCGTCCTGCTCAAGCGGCTGCCGGACGCCGAACGGGACGGCGACCGCGTCCACGCGGTCATCCTCGGCGCCGGGTCGTCCAGCGACGGCCGCGCGTCGAGCATCATGAGCCCGCTCGTGGACGGTCAGGTCCTCGCGGTCGAGCGGGCCTGGCGGGACGCGGGCCTCGACCCGGCGGAGCCCGGCGCGGTCGGGCTGGTCGAGGCGCACGGCACCGCGACCCCGGCGGGCGACGAGGCGGAGCTGGCGACGCTGCGCCGGGTCTTCGGGACGGACGGCCCGCCGATCGGGCTCGGCACCGTCAAGTCGATGATCGGGCACGCGATGCCCGCCGCCGGGATCGCCGGGCTGATCAAGGCCGCGTGCGCGCTGCGCGACGGCGTCCTGCCGCCGACGCTGCACGCGGACGACCCGCACCCGGCGCTTGAGGACGGCAGGCTCTGGCTCGTCCGGGAGGCCGCCGAGTGGGAGCGGCACGGCGGCGGCCCGCGCCGGGCGGTGGTGAACGCGTTCGGGTTCGGGGGCGCGAACGCGCACGTGATCCTGGAGGAGCCGCCGTCGAGCGGCGTCCGGCGGGCGCGGCGGCGGAAGCTCGACACGCCACAGCCGGACGAACGAGTCCTCAAGCTGACCGCCAACACGCCCGAAGAACTGGCCGCTGCCCTAGCCGAGCCCGACGAGAAACTTCTGGCGCGGGTGTCGGAACATGGGCCGGAGGACGATTCCGACCTTCCGTGCCGCCTCGCCCTGGTCGCCCCCACGCCGCGCAGGCTCGACCTGGCGCGAGCGGTCGTCCAGCGGGGGACCCCATGGCGAGGCCGGAGCGACGTGTGGTTCTCACCTCGTCCGCTGCTCGCCGAAGGCGGACGGCTGGCCTTCCTGTTCCCCGGATTCGAGCCCTCCTTCGCCCCCCGCGTGGACGACGTCGCCGACCACTTCGGGCTGCCGAAGCCCGCGCTCACCGGCCGCTCGGACCTGCTCGGCCACGCCGCCGACGTGATCGGCGTGGGCCGCCTGCTGGCCTCCGCGCTCGCCGGACTCGGCATCGAACCGGACGTCGCGGCGGGACACAGCCTCGGCGAATGGACCGCGATGATCGCCACCGGCAGGTACGACGCGGACGCGGTCGAGGAGTTCATCCGGACCCTCGACGGCGAGGGCCTGGACGTCCCCGACGCCGTGTACGGGGCGCTCGGCTGCGGCGCCGACCGGGCCCGGGACGCCGTCGCCGGACGCTCCGGTGTCTTCATCAGCCACGACAACTGCCCGCACCAGTCGGTGATCTGCGGCCCGGCGGACGAGGTCCGCGACATCCTCGCGAGGCTGGCGTCCGACGGCGTCCTAGGGCAGGAGTTGCCGTTCAGGTCCGGCTTCCATACACCGCTGGCGCAGGCCTACGAGAAGCAGGTGCAGCACCTGTTCGAGGCGCTGCCGATCCACGACTCCCGCGTTCCGCTGTGGTCGGCCACGACGGTCGCGCCTTACCCGCGGGCGCCTGCCGACGTGCGCGAACTCGTCGTCCGGCACCTGCTCGAACCCGTCCGGTTCAGCGACCTGATCGAGGAGCTGTACGCGACGGCTCACGTGCGTGTGTTCGTGCAAGTCGGGCCCGGAAGCCTCGCGGGATTCGTCGCCGACGCGCTGGGGGACCGCGAGCACCTCGCCATGGCCGTCAACACCCCGAAGCGGGACGGGATGGCCCAGCTCCGCCGCGTCGCCGCCGCGCTGTGGGCCGAAGGGTACGGCGCGTCCCCGCCGCCCCCGCCCGCCGCGGGGATGCGGCTCGATCTCGGCACGCCGCTGGTCAGGCTGGACGGTGCCGTCCCGCCGATCCGGCTCGCGTCCGATGTCCCGTCGCTTCCGGCCGACGACCCCGTCCTCGCTGAGCTGGAGGCGCTGCTCAACGACGCGGCGACCGGGGCGCAGACAGTCGTGGAGGCCCTTGGCGCGAGGTCGTCGCCCGGCGGGACGATCGAAGAAGCGCCAGCCCAGGACGACCAGGCCGACACCCACCAGATCGAGCGGCCGCGAGCGCCGCAGCCCGAGAGCCCGCGCTTCAACGAAGGCGAAGCAGAGGGCGAGGACGGGCAAGCCGAAGAGGAGCATTCCGGTGAGGGGCGGCCTGGCGGTGACGCCTCGCCGGTGGCCGCGGAGCTTGTCGTTTCGCGTGCCTTCTCGCTCGACGCGATGCCGTACCTGGTCGACCACTGCGTGTTCCCGCAGGCCCCGGGCTGGCCCGACATGTCGGACCGGTTCCCGATCGTCCCGCTGGCCACGCTGCTGGAGGTCCTTGCCGACACGGCGCGGGAACTCCTGCCCGGCATGGTGGTCATCGGATTCGAGAACGTCCGCGCCGTCCGCTGGATCGTGGCCGCTCCGCCCACCACCGCCGAGATCCGCGCCTACCTCATCGAGGAGCGTGACCGTCCGCGCAAGGTGAAGGTCGTCGTCCAGGGCCACGCGGACGGGACCGTTCTGCTGGCCGACCGTTACCCGCCCCCACCGGTGCCGGACGCCACGCCGCTGACCATCGAGGGCCCGCCCATAGTCACCGCGGACCGGCTGTACGAGGAACGCTGGATGTTCCACGGCCCGCTCTTCCGCGGCATCACCGAAATCACGGCGCTCGCAGAGGACGGTGTGCGCGCCGTACTGAGGTCTTCGCCCACGCCAGGCGCGCTCCTGGACAGCGCAGGGCAGCTATGCGGCCACTGGATCCAGGTGTATGGCGACACCAACCAGATGGTGTTCCCGGTTGGGATCGAACGGGTCTCCCTGTACGGTCCGCTGCCGTCCGAAGGCGAACACCTGGTGACGACCATCTGGAACCAGTCCCTGACCGACACGACCATGCGCTGCTCGGCCGAACTGGTCCGTGAGAACGGAATGGTATGGGCACGCATCGACGGCTGGACGACGCACCGCTTCTACACCGACGAAGCCCTCTGGCGGATGAAATTCACCGCCGAAGTATCGGGGACGGGTGAACCGCAGCCAGGCGGTTGGTGCCTGGCCCGCAAACGCTGGGACGGCACAGCCTCACGCGACCTCCTCATGCGCCAATACCTGTGCGCGGGCGAACGCGCTGAGTACGAAGCCCTCCCGCCGTTCGCCCAGGGGCCTTGGCTACTAGGACGTATCGCGGCGAAGGACGCCGTCCGGGACCACCTCTGGCGGAACGGCCACGGCCCGCTCTTCCCGGCGGAACTCACCGTCCACGACGGGCCGACCGTAACGGGACCGTTCGACGAACCGCTCACCATCTCCATCACCTCCAACACCGAACTGGGTGTGGCGCTGGTCAGACCAGGCCGGGAACCAGCAGGCATCGGTCTCGCCCAGAACGAGAGGGACGGACGCGTCCGCGCGGCCAAGGAGGCGGTGCTGCGCTCGATGAGCCCCGGATCGGAGCACCCGGCGGAACGTCAGGTGGACCTGGTCGTGACCGTCGCCGACGCCGAGCGGCTCCTTATCGCCGCCGAAGGCACGGTCACCACCGTGGAAACACGCGAAATCGAAGGACACGTCGTGGCCTGGACGGTCGCGGCGGGCGGAGCGGACATGGAGGGATCCCGCACATGAGCGACGACGTGAAGTCCGAGGTCGTCCGGATGCTGATCGACGTGGTGGGGGAGGACTTCCTGCTCGACGTGGAGATCGGCCCCGGGACCACGTTCGGCGACGACCTCGGCCTGGAGAGCATCGAGTTCGTCGCGCTGGTCGACCGGCTCCGCGCCCGCTACGGCGACCGCGTCGACTTCCCCGCGTTCATCGCCGGGCTGGACCTCGACCAGCTCATGAACCTGACCGTCGGCGACGTCGTGGACCACATCGCCGCCCAGGAGCAGGCGCATGCCTGAGGTGGCCGCGCGCGGTCTCCGGTTCCACGTCCAGGAATGCGGGACGGGCCCGCCCGTCGTGGTGTTCGTCCACGGCCTCGCCATCGACAACCTGTCCAGCTTCTACTACACGCTGGCCTCACCGGTGGCCGAGGCCGGGGCCCGGTGCGTCCTGTACGACCTGCGCGGGCACGGACTCACCGAGCGCCCGCCCACCGGATACGGCGTGCCCGACGCGGTCGCGGACCTCTTCGCCGTCCTCGACGCCCTGGGCCACCATCGCGTCCATCTCGTCGCCTACAGCTTCGGCGGCGCCGTCGCGCTGAACGCCGCCCTCACGCATCCCGGCCGGGTGGCGGGGCTCGTCCTCATCGACGCGCACGGACCGAGCGACGGCTCCGACTGGAACCGTGACCTGCTCAACAGGCTGGCGCAGTCGGCGCTCAAGCTCGAATACGAGCGGATCGCCGACCAGCTGCTCGCCTTCGGCGAGCGCCGCATGAGCCGCGCCGCCGCGGCCGCGGACGCGCTCCTCAACGGCACGACCCTCCTGGACGACCTCGCCGAGATGGCCCCCGTCCGGCCCGCGGCCCTCGGCGCCGTGCCGTGCCCCGTCCTGGCGATCTACGGCGAGCAGTCGGACGTGGCGGACGCCGGGCGCCTGCTCCTCCACCACATCCCGAACTGCACGCTGCACACCCTGGCCGGCTACTCCCACTTCATGCTCCCCGCTGGAACGGCCGAGATCCTGGAGGTCCTGTTGCCCTGGCTCGCCCACCACGCCGGCACGCGCGTGCCCGCCGCCGGAGCCGCCCGATGAAGGCCCGCCGCCGCACCGTCCCGTCCCTGCTCGACGACCCCGGGATCCGGCGCGCGAAAACACCGGAACGGCGGTTCCTGTTCGCGGTCCCGCCGCTGGCCGGTCACGTCAACCCGCCCGCCGCGGTCGCGGCCGAGCTCGCCCGCCGCGGGCACAAGGTCGCCTGGACGGGCCACCGCCCGTCCATCGAGCCGCTGCTGCGCCCCGGCTCTCGCGTCTTCGGCTCCGTGGGGGACGACTTCGGCAGGCGCCTGCCCGACATCTGGAAAGAGTGGCAGGGGCTGCGGCGCCTGGCCGCGCTCCGCTTCATGTGGGAGGAGTTCGTCGTCCCGCTCGGCCACGCCATGATGCCGGGCGTCGAGAAGGCGATCGACCGTTTCCGCCCGGACGTGGTGGTCGCCGACCAGCTCGTCCTCGCGGCCCCGGTCGCGGCCCGGCGCCGCGAGATCCCGTGGGCGACGTCGGCGACGACGTCCGCCGAGTTCACCCGCCCTCTCGCCGACATGCCGAAGGTCGAGGAGTGGATCCGCGAGCGGATCGCGGAGTTCCAGCTCGACCACGGCATCGAGGACCTGCTCGACCCGCGCTTCTCCGACCACCTCGTCCTGATCTTCTCGACCGGCGCGCTGATCGGCGACGTCTCGTTCTTCCCCGACCATTTCGCCTTCGTCGGGCCCGCCCTCGGCCGCTCCGCGCCCGGCGCGTTCCCGTGGGACTGGCTGGACGGCCACCCCGCCGTGCTCGTCTCCCTCGGCACGCTGAACGGGCCGTCCGGGGAACGGTTCTTCCGGGTCGCCGCCGACGCCGTCCGCGACCTGGACATCCAGGCGATCTTCGTGGCGCCGCCGGGCGCCGTGGCCGACCCGCCGCCGAACGTGCTCGTCCGGGAGCAGGTCCCGCAGCTCAAGCTGCTCGAACGGCTTTCAGCCGTCGTCTGCCACGGCGGCCACAACACCGTCTGCGAGTCCCTCTCCCAGGGCCTTCCGCTGGTGGTGGCCCCGATCCGGGACGACCAATCGGTCATCGCCCGCCAGGTGGAGGCCGCCGGGGCAGGTGTTCCCGTGCGTTTCAGCCGCGTTCGCCCGGACGAGTTCCGGACGGCGCTCGCCACCGTCCTCTCGGACGGCCCGCACCGCGCCGCCGCCGAACGGATCCGCGAGTCCTTCGCCGCCGCCGGAGGCGCCGCCGAAGCGGCCGACCGGCTGGAGAAGCTCGCGTGATCAAGGAGGAGTTCCAGTGGATGACCCGCCTGTTCGAACGCGTTCACGGCAAACCACCGGCAGCGACCCGCTACGTCCTGGGCGCGCTGCCCCTCCTGGACGGCCTGGACGTCCCGCTCCCCTGGGGCAGCGCGGTAGCCGCCGCCCGCTCGGACGACGGCGCCACGTCCCTCTTCTCGATGAACCACCACGATCACGGCGTAGTGACACCGTCCACCGCACCCGACTGGGCCCGGGACTGCCTGAAGGCCACGAGCGCGACCCCAGGAATCCAGCTCGTCGTCCACCGTGAACTACCAGCGGAAATGGGCCTGCTCACCGGCGCCGAGACGACCGAAGCGACGACCCGAGCGGTACAAGACCTCAACGACGGCACCCCCGGCGCGAGGACGGCCGCACCGGCGCGAGGAACGTGCGACCTGACCGGAACGGGCCTGCGCCTCCTGCTGATCGACGTCGGCACCCGCAGCCGGACCACCGTCTGCCACGCCGCCCCCGAAACCGCGAAACGAGCCGCCGCAGCCCTCGCGGACCGCCGCCCGTCCGACCTTGGCCCGCTCCTCACCGGCGCCCACACTCCCGGCGACCCGACCCACGACAAGACCCTGGACGCGGCGCTGGACGCCGGTGCCCTGGGCGGCCGGACGATAGGCACCTGCGTCGCGACGCTGGCCCCCGCGCCCGCCGTCCCCGCCATCCGCAAGCAGGTCACGACC
>NZ_SMKT01000125.1 GCF_004348735.1 Actinomadura sp. KC06 | reverse complement strand
GGGCGAGGCGCGTCCGGGGTGGGCGTGCTCGCCTATGAGAGGGAGATTCATGGACCTGCAGCTTGCCGGACGTGTCGCGGTCGTTACCGGAGCGTCGAAGGGGATCGGGCTCGCCGTCACGCGGACGTTGATCGGCGAGGGGGCGCGGGTGGTGGCGGTCTCCCGGAAATCGGGGCCCGAGCTGGACGCGCTCGCCGGGCCGGATCTGCTGCACGTGCCGGTCGATCTCATGGATCCGGACGCTCCGGCGCAGGTGGTGGAGCGGACGGTGGAGGTGTTCGGCGGGCTCGACGTCCTGGTCAACAACGCGGGCGGGCCGCCGCCCGGCGCGAGCCTGCCGCGGTTCGGGTTCATGACGCTGACGGACGACGATTGGCGCGACATGTTCGAGTTCAACGTGTACGCCGTCGTCCGGACGCTGCGGGCCGCCCTTCCGCATCTGCTGAAGAGCGACGCGGCGTCGGTGGTGAACGTGTCGTCGGGGAACGCGCGCCGTCCCGGGCCGATGAACTTCGACTACAACGCGGCTAAGGCGGCGCTCACGAATCTGGCGAAGGGGTTGTCGGAGGAGTACGGGCCGCAGGGCGTCCGGGTCAACACCGTGTCGCCCGGCCCGGTCCGGACGGCATGGTGGACGGACGAGGGCGGCGCGGCCGACATCATCGCCGGGGCCACCGGGTCCGACCGGGATGCGGTCTTGGACGGGGCCGCCGCCGAGATGATGAACCTCACGACCGGCCGACTCGCCACGCCGCAGGAGGTCGCGGACGTGGTCGCGCTGCTGGCGTCGCCTCGCTCCGCCAGTACTACGGGCGCGGATTTCGCCGTCGACTCGGGGTTCCTGAAGGAGATCTGAGCTATAAGCGTTGGTTCTTGGTTCTAGAAGAAATATCTCTTGGACTTCTGCTCACCTCCCGTCTCAGGATGGGAGGTGAGCAGGGGGAACGTCCAAGAGGGGGGTTGTGCGGTGGGTGCGTATGGGGTGTTGGCGGGCCAGGTTGACGGGGCTGTTTTTGAGCCTGGCGATGAAGGCCATGACGATGAGCGGACTGGGTTTCAGACCGCTGATCCGCACCGTCCCAGCGTGATCGTCGGTGCGGCGGGGGCCGAGGACGTGCGCATCGCCGTCGAGTTCGCGGCGAAGCGCGGGTTGCCCGTGGCCGTGCAGAACACCGGGCACGGGCTGCCGCTCGCCGCGGACGGCGGGCTGCTGATCAGCACCCGGCGGATGACCGGGATTCGCATCGACCCCGAGGCGCGGACGGCGTGGATCGAGGCGGGCGTGCGCTGGGCGCAGGTGATTCCGGAGGCGGCGAAGCACGGGCTGGCGCCGCTGTCCGGGTCGTCGCCGGGTGTCGGTGCCGTGTCGTATGTTCTCGGTGGCGGGGCCGGGCTGATGTCGCGGCGGTTCGGGTACGCGGCCGATCACGTCCGGGCGATCGACGTCGTCACGGCGGACGGCCGGAGCCGCCGCGTCACGCCCGGGTCTGAGCTGTTCTGGGCGCTGCTCGGCGGGCGGGCGAATTTCGGCGTGGTGACGGGGCTGGAGATCGGGCTGGTGCCGGTCATGCGCCTGTACGGGGGTGGGCTGTACTTCGACACTGAGCACGTCGCGGACGTCCTGGAGATGTGGCGGACCTGGTCGGCGAGCGTCCCGGACGAGATGACCTCGTCGATCGCGCTGATGCCCGTGCCTGATGTGCCGGTCTTTCCGGAGCCGCTGCGCGGGCGTCATGTCGCGCACGTCCGTGTCGCGTATCTGGGGGGCGGCGGGGAGCGGCTCATCGAGCCGCTGCGTGCCGTTGCCCCTCGGCTGATCGACACCGTGGGCGAGATGCCGTACACCGAGTCCGGGACGATTCACAACGAACCGCCCGTTCCAATGGCCTATCACGCGACGAACTTCGCGTTCGGGGAGCTCGGTGGGGAGACCGTCCGGGATCTGCTCGACCTGGTCGGGCCTGGTGCGCCCGACACGGCGATCGCTGAGATTCGGCAGTTGGGCGGGGCCATGGCGCGGCGACCGTCCGTTCCCAATGCGGTTGGGAACAGGGACGCGGAGTATCTGGTGGGTGTGCTGTCGAGGCTGGGTCCGGGGACGGCCGAGGACGTTGCCGTCCTGCACGGGCGGGTCGCGGACGTGCTGGAGAAGAAGTCGTCAGGTCGGCTCCTCAACTTCCTCTTCGGCGCGAACGCGACGCCTGATCAGGTGCGCGCCTCCTACGAGCCGGAGGTGTACCGGCGGCTGGCGGCGTTGAAGGCCGAGTACGACCCGTCCAACCTGTTCCGGTTGAACCACAACATTCCGCCCGCCGCCTGAAAGACGACCGAGGGCTGTTGTCTGGCTGGTTACTGGTCTACCTGTTCATGTCCAGCTCGACTTGGGCGGTGACCCAGGCGCGGTCGGTTTCCGTCACCTCTCCTTGGCGGACGCAGGAGCGGGCCAGCACCTGGAGTACCTGCTCTGGGTCGCACCCATACAGGCCCGCGCCCCAGGCGGCGTTCGCTTCGACGACCGCCCAACCACGGTCGCGGATTCGTCCGATGTCGAGCACGGTCGCCGGTGGGACGGGTACTTCGCTGAGTACCTCGGTCACGTACTGCTTGGCCTCTTGGACGTCGCCGTCCGGCGCTTGCCAATGACCCTCGTCGGTTAGGGCGAGCTCTCCGTCCAGGAGGTAGGGGGACATGGTGAGGACTTCGCCGTCCAGGACGTGGCAGCGGAATTCCACGTCCCACCGGACGGGCTCGCAGACGAACACTGGCGTGTCGTCGGGGAGGACGTCCCGTCCGGGGAGGTCACCGGGAGCCGCGTAGACCTTCCCCTCGAACGCCTTCCGCCCGTCGGCCGGCTTGACGAACGTGGGTTCGGCGAGGGTGCGGCGGACGTCCCCCAGCGTCGACACGCCAACGGTTCGTCGCAGATGACGTTGAGGAAGGCCAGGGAGCCAGTCGGTCGGCACATCGAGCAGCGCGACCCCCACCTGTGCCGCGATGACTTCGACGAACGTCGGTTCGCCGTAGAGGACGACGTCCTGCCCCCTGAGCCGCCCAGGCGCACGCCACCCGCCCAGCCGTTCGGCCTTCCATCCCACCCGCCCGGACGCGGCGCGCAGCACCTTCGAGTCCGACGTGTAACGGGGCGAAAGCACAAGAAGCGGCATCGGCCAAGAGTAGAGGCCCGAAGCTCGGACGGCCGGAATGTCACAAATTCGGGGGGTGCCTTTGTCTTTAGTGCAGAAGCCTTACGGAAGGAAAGTCATGCGAATCTTCGTCACGGGAGCGACCGGAGCACTGGGACGGCACCTGGTTCCCATGCTCGTCGAGGCGGGCCACGACGTCACCGCCACCACGCGGTCGTCCGGCAAGACCGGGCGGCTGCGCGCCGCGGGCGCCGAGCCGGTGATCGTCGACGGGCTCGACCGCGAGGGCCTGATCGAGGCCGTGCTCGCCGCCCAGCCGGACGTCATCGTCCACCAGATGACCGCGCTGGCGGACATGAAGAGCCTCCGCAACATGGACAAGACGTTCGCGGCCACCAACGAGCTCCGGACCCGCGGCACCGACAACCTGCTGGCAGCCGCGGAGCGCGCGGGCACCCGCCGGATCGTCGCGCAGGGCCACATCGGCGCGACCGCGCGGTCCGGCGGCCCGGTGAAGACCGAGGACGATCCGCTCGCACCGGACGCGCCGTCCCGCACGTCGGCGCGGTCGATGGCGGCGATCAAGTACGTGGAGGAGGCCGTCACGGCGCGGGCACCGGAGGGGATCGTGCTGCGCTACGGCAACTTCTACGGGCCGGGCGCCTCGGAGATGCTGCTGGAGGCGGTGCGGAAGCGCCAGGTTCCGGTGGTCGGCGGCGGGACCGGGATCTGGTCGTTCATCGAGACCACCGACGCGGCGGCCGCGACGTTCGCCGCGGTCGAGCGCGGCGCGCCCGGCGTCTACAACATCGTGGACAGCGACCCGGCGCCGGTGTCGGACTGGCTGCCGTACCTGGCGGACCTCCTGGGCGCGAAGCCACCCCTGCGCGTGCCCGCCTGGCTCGGACGGCTGCTCGCCGGAGGGTTCATCGTGGCGCAGATGACCGAATGGCGCGGATCGTCCAATGAAAAGGCGCGAAAGGACCTCGACTGGGAGCCGCGATACGCGAGCTGGCGCGAGGGTTTCCAGGCTTGGGTCGAGCAATAGGCCGGGAAATGCAATTGAGTGCGATGCGGGTGCGGCGGGAGACGTACGAGGGGGACCGGCTGCCAGGGCCGGTCGACGTCCCCGCCGATGCCCCGGTCCCCCGTCCGAGCCGAGGGCCGGGGCGGCGCTGGGCCTTTCAGCCCGGCGTGGCGGGGGTGGTGGTCTTCGGCGCGTCCGCAGTGGACGGTGTGCGGCGTTCCAGGACGAACAATGCGGCCAGCAGGCCGATCGCGCCGAACGCCGCAGCAACGCCGAAAGCGGCGCGCAGACCGTCGTTGAACGTGGCGACGGACGCGGGTGCGCCGGTCTCGCTGATCGCGGTGCGGCTGACGGCCACGGCCACCGAGGTGACGATCGCGATGCCGATCGCGCTGCCGATGTTGAACACCGTGTCCACCAGGCCGGCGGCCAGGCCGGACTCCTCCTCCGACACGCCGGTCAGCGCGGAGATCTGGGCCGTGACGAAGCACGCTCCCATGCCCGGGCCGAACACCAGCAGGCCCCAGAACATGTCTCCGAGGAACGACCCGTCCACGGCCACCGGCACGAGCAGCAGCGAGCCCGCGACGATCAGCAGCGTGCCGCCGATCGCGATCGGGCGCACGCCCAGCCTGGTGACGAACGCCTGTCCCGCGAACGCGCCGACGACCGACATCACGGTCATGACGGCGCTCATCAGGCCGAACTCCATGGCTGAGTATCCGAGCACCTGCTGGGCGTAGAGCGTGAGCGGGAACAGCATGCCGTCGACGGCGAGCCCGACGGCCAGCATCAGCAGGTTCCCGCCCACCAGGGCGCGGTTGCGGAAGATCCGCAGCGGCACCAGCGGCGCCGCCGAGCGGGATTCGACCACCACGAACAGGACCAGCAGCGCGGCGGCCGCGGCGAACGAGCCGAGCACGGTCGCGCCGCCCCAGCCGACCTCGGGCGCCCGGATGACCGCGAACGCGATCAGCAGCGGCGCGGCGGTGATCGTCGCGGCGCCCGCGACGTCGAACCGGCGCTCGCCGGACGCGGCCTCGCCCCGGCCGAGCAGGATCGGGCACAGCGCCAGCACCGCCAGCCCGACCGGCACGTTGATGAAGAAGATCCACTCCCAGCCGAGCAGGGAGGTGAGCACGCCGCCGAGCAGCAGCCCGGCGGTGGCGCCGAACCCGCCGAGGCCGCCCCAGATGCCGAGGGCCTTGTTGCGCTCGGCGTCGTCCGGGAACGAGGACGCGACGATGGACAGCGCGGTCGGCGCCATGATCGCGGCCGCCACGCCCTGCACGGCCCGCGCGGCCACCAGCGCCGCCGCCGACCAGGCGAAGCCGCAGGCCAGCGACGAGGCGACGAACAGCAGCAGGCCGGCCATGAACACCCGCCGCCGGCCGAGCAGGTCGGCCATCCGGCCGAAGAAGAGCATCAGTCCGGCGAACGTCAGCGCGTAGGCGGTCAGCACCCACTGCACTCCGGCGACGGTGAGGCCGAGGTCGTCCTGCATCGACGGGACGGCCGTGAGGACGATCGTGGCGTCCAGGATGACCATGAAGAACGCGACGCCCAGCAGGGCCAGGGCCTGCCAGCGACGAGGGTCCGCCGCAGGCGCCCGGCCGTCCGGTTGCTTGTCCATCGGGGTTCCTCTCCGCGGTAGCGGTAGTTATAAATAACAACTATGAGATAGTATGACACTATCAGCGAATAGCGCCACACCACTCTATGAGTGTGTTTCATAACTGGGTGCTGCTAGGATGGGGTCATGGCCGCGAAGCGCTCCTATGCAGATGGCTGCGCCGCCGCGCACGCCCTTGACCTGATCGGGGACCGGTGGGCGCTGCTGGTCGTCCGCGAGTTGCTGCTGGGCCCCAAGCGGTTCACCGACCTGCGGACGGGGCTGCCCGGCGCGGCGCCCAACGTCGTCGCCCAGCGCCTGCGCGAGCTGGAGGCCGCCGGCGTAGTGCAGCGAAGGACGCTGCCGCCGCCCGCCGCGTCGAAGGTGTACGAGCTGACCGACTGGGGCCTGGAGCTGGAGACCGTGGTGCGGTCGCTGGGCAAGTGGGGCGCGCGGTCGCCCCGCATGCAGCACGACGCGCCGCTGAGCGTCGACTCGCTGGCGCTGGCGTTGCGTGCGCTCTTCTCCCCAGGCAGGGCGGGCGAACTCGCGGCGACCGTGGTCCTGCGGCTCGACGGCGACGAGTTCCGCGCCCGCGTGGAGGACGGCCGCTTCCACCTGGAGCGCGGACGCCTCCACGAGGAGCGCGGTGTGGTGGGAACGTCGGCCGACGCCACGATCACCGCCGACGGGAACGCCCTCAACGAGATCATCTGGTCCGGACGCGACCTCGACGAGGCCGTGCGCGACGGCCTGGTGCGAATCGACGGCGACACGGCCGTCGTCCGCCGGTTCCTCGACCTCTTCCCGCTGCCCGAGCCGGCCCCCGTCCCCAGCTGACCTTCATCCGCCCACGCCGAAGGAGAGCCCCCGCTCCTGCAAGGCAATCGAACGATCTGATCGACTAGCGGTCGGTTCGGGGCGGCGCGCTAGCGGCCGAGGCCGGCGTCGCGGGCGCGGAGGATCGCCTCGGCGCGGTCTGCGACCTGGAGTTTCGCGAACACGTTCGAGACGTTGTTGCGGACGGTCTTCGGCGACAGCCCGAGCCGTTCGGCGATCGCCGGGTTCGGCAGGCCCAGCGCGATCAGTTCGAGCACGTCCCGTTCCCGGGCGGTGAGCTCCGGGAACGGCTCGCCGGCGGGAGGGGCCGCGGCGATCCGCGCGAAGTAGTCCGCGACGCGGCCCGCCAGCGCCGGACCGAAGATCACCTCGCCGCGCGCGACCGCCGACACCGCCCGCAGGATCTCCTCCTGGTCGGCGCCCTTCACCAGATATCCGCGGGCTCCGGCGCGCATCGCGGCGAAGACGCTCTCGTCGTCCTCGTGCATGGTCAGCACCAGGACTCCGGTCTCCGGGCGCGCCGCGAGGATGCGGCGGGTGGCGTCCACACCGCCGAGTCTCGGCATCTGCAGGTCCATGACGACGACGTCCGGACGCAGCCGTCCCGCCATCTCGACCGCGACCGCCCCGTCCGGCGCGGTCGCGACGATCTCGACCTCGCCGGTGGATTCCAGCATCAGCCGCAGCCCGTCCCGGTACACCGGATGGTCGTCGGCGAGCAGCACCCGCGGCATCACGGCGCGCTCCTCGTGAGCGGCAGCGGCTCCTCCGCGGCGGCCGGGCGCGGCCCGAACGGCAGGACGGCGTGGACGCGCGTCCCGCCGCCCCGCCGCGCCGACACCGCGCACCGCCCGCCGAGTTCCTCGGCCCGCTCCCGCATCCCGACCAGGCCGACGCCGACCAGCGCGCCCGGCGGGACGCCCCGTCCGTCGTCGGCGACCTCCACCTCCAGCGCGTCCTCGGACGCCGTCAGCAGCACGTCGCAGCGCGTCGCCTCCGCGTGCCGCGAGACGTTCGCCAGCGCCTCGGCCACGATCCGGTACGCCGCCTCTTCCGCCGCCGCCGGCAGCGCGGCGAGCTCGCCCGCGCAGCGGAGCCGCACACGCAGCGACCGCCCCTGGAACCGCTCCGTGAGCTGCTCCACCGCCCCGGCCAGCCCGAACTGGTCCAGGGACGGGGGCCGCAGGTCGTGCACGAGCCGCCGGACGTCCGACAGCACCGCCGACAGGTCCGTGCGCACCGATTCCAGGGTCGCGTCGGCGGCGTCCCCGTCCCGCGGCGCGAGATTGCGGGCCGCCTCGATCTTCAGTGCGGCCGCCGCAAGCGACGGGCCCAGCCCGTCGTGCAGGTCGCGGCGCAGCCTGCGCCGCTCCTCGGCGATCCCCGTCACGAGCTGCTCCCGGCTGCGCTGCAGTTCCTCGGTCAGCGCCGTGGCCCGCGCGGCGGCGGCCGCCTGCCGCACCACGTCCGCGAGGAGGCGCTGGTCCGCGGGCGGGAGCCGCGATCCCGTGCGTGGCACCAGCGCCAGCCGCCCGATCGCCGCGCCCCGGTACCCGAACGGCAGCACGACGACGTCGTCGCGTGGTGTGCCGTGTTCGACGACGACCGTCCGGCCGTCGGCGCGGTCCAGCTCCACCCGCACGTACGGGGACCGGAACGACTGCGCCACCACTCGCGCCACCTCCAGCAGCAGCTCGTCGGGGCCCAGCGAACGCTCCAGCCGGTGGGCCAGCGCCGATACGACCTCGTAGGGCTCCGCGCGGCCGGTCAGCACGCGGTTCACCCACCGCTGGAGCCGCAGGCGCAGCGGCGCGTACAGGACGGCGACCACTCCCGCGCCCGTCACGGCGGCGAGCGGCTCGTCGATGAACGACCCCGCGAGGACGAACACCGCCACGTCGATGCCGACCACGGCGGCCGCCAGCGCCGCGTACAGCAGCGTCCAGCCGAGCAGCAGGTCGACGTCGTAGAGCCGGTACCGGGCGACCGCGACCAGCACCGCCACCGCGATCGCCGCGTGCATGAGGACGAGGGAGACGTCGCCGATCCACCAGTCCACCGACGGCGGCGTCATCTCGGTCGCCACCATGCCCGCGACGAGGAGGACGACGTTGGCGATCAGCGCCAGCAGCATCCACCGCAACTGCATCCGCCGCACCGGATCCGACCGGCGGAAGCGCACCGTGAACGCCGCGATCGACACCGCGAAGGAGGCGAGGAAGCCCGCCCAGAACATCCACCCGGACACCGGCCAGATCGCGCCGGGCAGCGGCGGCGTCAACGGGTCCAGCGGGACGTCCCGCAGGCCAGGCGCGAGCGGCTCGCCCCGCGAGAACACCTCCCACGGCACCATCAGCAGCGCCATGACCCCGATGGCCTGCGCGGTGATCGCCGCCGCCACCGGCCATCGCCACCGCCGCGAGGGCAGCCGCCCGTCCGGGAAGAACATCAGCGTCAGCGGCACGATCATGTTGATCATCGGGCCGAACCGGGCGCCCGCGTACACCGCGAACGCGGTCAGCGGCAGGTCGCCGCCGTGCTCCAGCACCGACAGCGACGCGTAGGCCGCGGTGATCCCGTCCAGTACCGCGATGGATCCGCCCGCCAGCATCAGCCATGTCAGCGGATGCCGCGGCAGCCGCGTCGCGAGGACGCCGCCCGCGACCGCCACCGGCAGCCCCGACCCGGCCGACCCCCAGTGCGCCCAGTCCAGCGGGTCCGGGCCCCTGCCCGCGTCCGCCAGCAGGACGTCCAGCCAGACGGTCGCGGCGGTCGCCGCCGTGCACAGCACGGCGATCGCGATGGCGGACGGCCTCAGGAACCGCTCGCCCCGAGGCGCCGGGTCGGCACTCCTCATCAGGCCAGCTTGACCCGCGCGCCGTCCCGCCTACCTGGGGCAGGCGTCCTTGCAGGTCGGGACGGCGGTCACCCCCGGAAGAGGCGCGGACCCGGGCGCTCGCGCCGCCCCTGTCACTGGCCGCCCGGGACATCGGGGACGGAGCGTCATGGTCGCCGGCGGCGCGCCCCTGCGCCGCCCCGTCACGGGGAGAGACACCGATGACCACGCACATCCGGCCCAGTTCCGTCTACCCGCACGATCCGTCCGACCCGGGGCCCGGCGGGCTCCTGATCCGCGCCCGCATCGCCGGCGCCGCCCTCGTCGTCGGCACCACCGCGTGGATCGCCGGCCTGCTGGAGGGCGGGGTCCGCATCCGGGACGAGGTCGTCCCGGCCGAGATCTGGGGCAGCATGGCGTTCCTGGTCGGCGTCATGTCGCTGGCCGTGCTCGTGCTGTCCACGAACGCCACGGGCTCGCGCAAGGGCCGGTACATCGCCATCGTGGAGATGGTCCTGCTCGTCCCGGCGATGGTGTGGTGCCCGCTCGTCATCGCCTACCCCGAGGACACTCCCGGCTGGGTGATCCCGTTCGACATGTGCTGGCCGCTGTCGATGCTCGGCATGCTCGTCATGGGGATCGCGGTCGCCAGGGTCGGGCGCTTCCGGGGCCTGCTGCGCTGGCAGGTCCTCCTCTGCGGGCTGTGGCTGGTCGTCGCGGGCGTGGGGGAGGCCGTGCTCAGCGACGACGCCGGGACCTACCCGGGGACGGCCTGGCTCGGGCTCTCCTACGGCCTCCTCGGCCTCCGCCTCGTCGTGACGCCACGCATCGTCCTGCCCACCGCGCCGGCCGCCTCGCCCGCGCCCGGGCCGGGGTCCGGGCCCGCGTCCGCGTCCGTGTCTGGACCCGGGTCCGCGTCAGCGGCCTGAGCGGCCGGTCAGCGCAGCGGCTGACGGCGTCCACGGCCGTTGAACCCGCCGGTGGGTTGCCTCGAAGGCCCGTCCCAGGACAGGCCTTCGACGGGAGCGGGGGCCCCGAACCCACCGGCGATCCGCGCTCTTCGTGGTGATCTTCGGCATCGTGAGGCTTCTAGGGTGGCCTGATGGGTCGTGTCGTGAAAGCTCGGACGTGGTCGGCTCTCCTGGCCGTCGTGGTTCTCGCGGTCGGCGGTGCGGCCTGGCGGCAGTCGTGGCGCGTGTGGCCACCCGTCCCGGATGTCGACCCGCACGTCTCCGATGCCGCACTGCCGGTCATCGACCGCTTCTTGGAGACGGGACGCGCGGTGGTCTGGCCCAGCTCGATGCCTGCGCGGATGCGTCCACGCTGGTTCTGCGCCGAGGAGCCGATCGAGATCGTCCAGCGTGGCGCCGAGGTGCGTGTGTCGCTGGAGGCCGCGTGCAACGACTACGCCCGTGATGGTGGACGCCTGGTGACCCATGCCGGGACGCGAACTCCCTTGCTGGTGACGCTGGACCGGCATGGTGGTGCCCTGGTCGTTCGGGACGTGGCGCAGCCGGTCGACGGCGCGGGGTTCCGTCCGTCCCTGGAGCGGATGTTCTCCGGCCGCGGGCTTGCCGAGTTCGACAGGCGCCAGCGCTTGAGCAAGGGCGTGGACGCGCCGGACGACGAGGCCGCCCGCGCGTTCGGCCTGCCTCCCGGCACCAGGGCACAGCAGTACGAGGCCCAGTAGGGCTGACGCCGATGGAGCCCCGGCGACGCGGCCGGACGGAATTCCCGCCGATCATCGGGATCATCGAACCGGCGTACGGAGTGGAATTCTCCGAGTAGGCGGTGCGGCAACAACGGTCGGGGCCGATTCCCACGTGTGAAGGCCGCGGAGCGCGGTGTATAACGCCTGGTCTTCGCGTTGGCAGCGGTATTCGCGGGGCTGTGGAGAGGCTCGTTCATTCGGTGCGTCCTGAAATTTCAATTCAGCGGTGAAATCTGGTTGTCAACACCGCATCGAAGTACGTTGCTGCCACACGACGCCTTTACCACCAGGCTCGTGGTCCCCCGCCAACCCCCGAGAGAAGCCGCCGACAAGGTGGTCGGCGGTGAGAGGTGGAACCAGAGTGAACCGTGGATCGCACGTCAGACGCGTGATGACCCCACTGGTCGGTGCCGCGGCGCTGATCACGCTCCCCGCGCTCGGGACCGTTCCCGCGACGGCCCAGACGCACGCCGCCGGAACCGTCCGGCTCGCTCACATCCCGCAGCAGGTGCTGGCCGATCAGTTGACCGGCCGGCTCGGCTCCCAGCACGCGGGCTCGTTCGTCGACAGCGCCGGAAACCTCGTCGTCAACGTCACGAGCGCGGCCGCCGCCGAGCAGGTCCGCGCCGCGGGAGCCCAGGCCCGCGTCGTGAAGCACGGCATCAAGCCGCTGACCGCCGCCAAGACCGAGCTCGACCGGTTCGCCGGCACCGCCGGCACGACCGGGCTGTCCTGGGGCGTCGACGTGATGTCGAACGCCGTGGTCGTCAGCGTGCCGAAGAACGACGATGACGCCGCTACCAAGGCGTTCGTGAAGCGCGCACGCGCGCTCGGCCAGACCGTCCAGATCAAGCGCGTCCCCGCAGCGCCGCGGCTGCACCTCGGCCCCGGCGACGCCATCACCACCGGTGGCTCGCGCTGCTCGGTGTCGGCGATCGGCGTCGCGGGCGGCACCGAGTACGTGATGACCGCCGGGCACTGCACCAACATCGGCGCGACGTGGTCGGCGGGCGGCCAGACCGTCGGCACCCGGCAGATCAGCAGGTTCCCGGGCGACGACTACGGCACGATCCGCAGCGCGGGCCAGGTCCAGCTGGACAACGCCCAGCTCACCGAGGTCGGACGTCCGGCGGTCGGCACGCAGATCCAGAAGAAGGGCTCCACGACCGGCACGACCTCCGGGCGGCTCGTGGGCTACGACCGGACGGTGAACTACCAGGAGGGCGCCGTCCGCCAGATGATCGAGACCACCGCGTGCAGCCAGCCCGGCGACAGCGGCGGCTCGCTGCAGGCCGGCAACATCGCGGTCGGGATCACCTCCGGCGGGACGACGGGCGGCTGCGGAGCCAACTTCCAGTCGTTCTTCCAGCCGCTGGACGAGGCGATGCAGGCCCAGGGCGCAACCCTGAAGTGATCTGAGCATTCTCCGCTCCGATGGGGCTCCCGGTTCGCGCCGGGAGCCTCATCTCGTTTTCGTGGCCGCGTCCGTCAGCTTGGGGCGATGAACTGGTGGTCGGTGCGGATGCGGCCTTCGCCGTCCAGGGAAAGGACGTCGAGGCCGCCGCCGAGGGGCTCGCGGGTGCGGGTGGACAGCATCGTCCAGCGGAGGGCCACCACATCGGGCAGCAGGACGGACGGGTCGCCCTCAGCCTCGAAGACGTGCTCCCCGGACGCGATGAACATGTCGTAGGCGCGTGACACTCTGGCGTCCAGCGCATCGTGGCCGCGGGCCTCCAGCGGCGGGACGGGGAACGCGAGCGACGCGGCGGCCTCGCGCATCTCCTGCGGTGGGTCGACCAGGACATGGACTCCGTCGTGCGCCCACAGCCGGCGGACGAGCGCGCTCCGCGCCGCCGGGTCGGGCTCGTTCCACTGGGCGACGAAACCGTCGACCAGGCGCTTGGCATCGAGTGGGTTGCTCATGCGCAGCAGTGTTGGCGGTGGCCTGCCGTTACGCGATTCCCTGCAGGGAATCGCGGGCGGTGCGGGCGTTCTGGATGAATGGAGGCATGACGGTGCTGGCGGAACCCGGCCAGTTCGGCCGTGAGCTGCGGCGATGGCGGACGCGTCGCCGCGTCAGCCAGCTCGACCTGGCGATCAGGGCCGACACGACCCAGCGTCACCTGAGCTTCCTCGAACGGGGGCGCTCCCGTCCTGGACGGGCCATGGTGGTGCGGCTCGCCGAGGCGCTCGGGCTGTCCTTGCGGGAGCGGAACGAGCTGCTGCTCGCCGGGGGCTACGCGCCTGTCTACGCCGAGACGAGCCTCGATGCTCCAGAACTCGGGCCGGTGCGCGAGGCGCTGGACCGCATCCTTGACGGGCATCTGCCGTACCCGGCGGTGGTCGTCCGGCCGTACGGGGAGCTGGTGGCGGCGAACGCGGCGTTCGGCGTCCTCACCGAGGGCGCGGCGCCCGCACTGCTGGAACCGCCGGTCAACGTGTTGCGCCTCGCCCTCCACCCGGACGGGATGGCCCGCAGGGTCGTGAATCTGGCCGAGTGGGGCCGCCACATCACCGGCAGCCTGCGCGACCGGGCCGTGCGGAGCCCCGACCCGGCGCTGGACGAATTCATCGCCGAACTGGACGGTTATGTGCCGGACATGGAGCCGTCCGCCGACCATCTGGGTTTCGCCGTGCCGTTGCGGTTGCGAGCGCGGGCCGGGGAGCGCGAAATGCGTCTCATCACGACGCTGACGTCGTTCGCGACGGCCGTGGACGTCACACTTTCCGAATTGCGGCTCGAGGCGTTCCTGCCCGCTGATGAGAGAACGGCGATGATCCTCGCCGAGCGGAATTGACTCGGCTTCGAGGTCAGCGGATGGGGGCCAAGAGCTGGAGGGTTGCGGCCGCCTCCGCGAGGATCTGGGCGCGGTCGTCGGTGTCGGCGTCGGGGGTGGTGCGGTTCGTCCAGCCGGATTCGTCCAGGCGGGCCAGGGCGGCCGTGAATTCCTTGTGGAGCCGGTGCGGGAGGCCGTCGATGTGGTCCTCCAGGTTCTGGACGATGAAGACGACCTCCCATGGGACGTCGGGTTCGGCGAGTTCGTCCAGCAGCCGTTCGAGGGCGTCGGGGCGGCCCGTCTTGACGGCCCACGCCAGCGCGTGCGCGCGGATGACCGGATCGGGATTGTCGAGAAGGCGGACGAGGGCGTCGGCGGTGGCGTCGTCGGCCTCGGTCATACTCGCCAGGCCGAGTGCGGCGTCCGCCCGGACGGCGGGATCCGGGTCCTGGTCGATGAGGCTGATCAGCCGCTCAGCGAACCGGTGGTCGACGACGGCGCCCGGGAGGTCGCTCGACATCGCCGCCGTGGCCCTGACGTTGGCGTTCTCGTGTTCGAGCAGGTCCAGGACGAACTCGTCCACGCGGTCGGCGGCCGGGTCGAGCAGGCCGCGCGCGGCGAGCCCGGAATAGGTGCGCAGCATCGCGGCCAGGACGATCGGGTCGTCCGGACGGCTTGCCCGCAGCTTCGCCAGCGCGGCGCGGATCTGGCGCGACCGACCGGACCTGCCGAAGGTCACCAGGACCGCCAGCGCCTCGACCCCCAACGCCTCGACGCCCGGCGGTTCGACGCCCGGCGGTTCGGCAACCAGCGCGAGCGCCTCGTCGACTGCGATGTTGACGGCGTGGCGGTCGACCCAGGTGGGCGCTGGCACGTCCGGGATCAGCTGGAGGAGGAGCTCGTCGCGCTCGAAGCTGCCCGCGGGGTGGATGCGGGTGCGCCGGAGCACTTCGCGGACGGCGGCGCGGTGGCCCTGCTCGTCCCATCCCGGAACAGGCGCGTAACAGCGTGTCGCCCCGTTGACCGCGTCGACGAACATGCTGATGACCAGCGGACGGATCTCATCGTCGCCCCAATCCAGGTCGCGGAGGTTCGCGAGCCGTTCGCGGAGCTCGTCGCGAAGATCGTCCGAGAGGGCGGGGCCGGGGCCGTCTCCTGGGTCGGGGGTGCCGAGCAAGAGCGCTCTCGCGCGATTCCACGCGTGAACGGCCTGGCCCGGGTCGTCCAGGTTCGCCAAGAAACAGCGCGGTGATCATCTCTGCGGCTTCCGGGTCGCGGCAGATGGTGCGCGCCAGCCCGATCGCCGCGTCGTTCGCGACGTCCGGCAGCGGATCCTCGTCCAGAAGCGTGAAGAGCGGGCCGATCATCGAGACGGGGTCGTGCGCCGCCGACGCGGACGCGGCGGCCGCCGCCCTGACCCGGCCGTCTTCGTGGCGGAACATCGTCCGCAAGAAATCCGCGGGGTCCCGTTCCTGAGTGACCGCGCTCGCATGGACGGGTATCGCGGCGGCGAGTATCTCGGCGTCCCGCTGCTCGGGACGGCACAGAACGCCGGTGACCTGCCCGATCTCCGGCCACAGGTCGTGAGGAATGAGCGGCGTCGCCAGGTGCTGCAACGCCTGGAGGCCGATCACCGCATCGTCCGGCAGTCCGCTGCGGCAGGAGGCGAGCGCCTGCTCGACCACCACCGCGGCGTCGAGATGGACGATCTCGTTCAGCGCCGCGATGTGCTTCGTCGAACCCGCCGGATGCGCGCGGATCCGGTCGAGGACATCGGAGACCTCCGCCTCACGCCTGGCTCTGCGTCCGAACACGCTCGACTCCTCCGGCGGGACCGCTTCCGCTGTCCGCTGTAGATCACGGCCTCAGCCACAAGACGCCCGAGTCCGGCCAGATGTGACATCCGACCGGACGGCAGCGACGCGGGAGCGGAATATTGCGGAGCGACGCGGAGCGGCGTTCAGTGGAGCGGCGCGCTGGGACGGCGTTCAGCGGTAGGCGTTGAGGACCTCGTGGGCCACGGCGGCGCGCTCGGCGGCCTCCTCGTCCGCGGCCTTCCGCTCCGCCTCGACGCGGGCGTCGTAGGCGGCGCGGGCGGCGGCGATCGCGTTCTGGTGCGCTTCCGTCCAGGTCACGAGCGAGCGGATGGTCTCGTGCAGGGTCGAGCCCATCGGCGTGAGCGCGTAGTCCACGCGCGGCGGGACGGTCGGATGGACGGTTCGGCTGACGAGCCCGTCCCGCTCCAGGTGCCGCAGCGTCCTGGCGAGCATCCGCTGGCTGATGCCGTCGATCCGGCGGCGGAGTTCGGTGAACCGGAGCGATCGCTGGTCCAGGAGCGCGATGACGAGCAGCGACCACTTGTCCGCGATGCGGTCGAGGATCTGCCGGACCTCGCAGTCGTTGCGGGTGTCCCACTGCAGGACGTCCTCGTCGGCGGTGGTATCCCCGCAGTTACCGGGGGACGCGAAAGTTCCGTCTTCCATGGCTCCCGATAGTGACTGAGGATGCTCCCAGTAACAAGAGGGAACCGGCTTCCCGTTCGGGAACCGGGCTCTCGCCGAGAGAGGAGCCTGCTCATGTCCACACCCGCGGCCCGCATGGACGGACGCGCCTGGGCGTCGCTGTTCGTCCTGTGCGGCGCGGTCTTCCTGGAGGGAATCGACGTCGCGATGCTGAACGTCGCGCTCCCGTCGATCCGGGCGGACCTTGGGCTGTCGACCGGAATGCTCAGCGGCGTCATCAGCGCCTACGTGCTCGGCTACGGCGGGTTCATGCTGCTGGGCGGGCGGGCCGCCGACCTGCTGGGACGCCGCCGCGTCTTCCTCTTCTGGCTGGTGGTCTTCCTGGCGTTCTCCGGGCTCGGCGGGCTCGCCACCGAGGGCTGGATGCTGCTGCTCGCCCGGTTCGTCACCGGTGTCGCGTCGGCGTTCATGATGCCGGCGGGGCTCGCGCTGGTCACCGCCACGTTCCCGGCCGGGCCCGCGCGCACGAAGGCCCTCGGCGTCTACGCGGGGACGGCCGCGGGCGGCTTCACGCTCGGCCTGGTCGTCGGCGGGCTGCTGACCTCGATCGGCTGGCGCTGGGTGTTCTTCGCCCCGGTCATCATGGCGGCGCTGATCCTGATCGCGGCTGTCCCGCTGATCAAGGAGCCGGACGCCCCCGGGCCGCACGCCGGACGCCCGCGCGGCGGGTTCGATCTCGTGGGGGCGTTCAGCGTCACCGGCGCGATGCTGCTGCTCGCGTACGGGGTCGTCCGGCTGGAGCGGCCGTCCCACGGCGCCGCGCTCACCGCCTGCGCCTTCGCCGGCGGGCTGGTGCTGCTCGCCGCGTTCGTCGCGATCGAGCGGCGGGCCGCGAGCCCGCTCCTGCGGCTCGGCATCCTCCGCTCCGCCACGCTCGTCCGGACGAACCTCAGCGCGGCGCTGTTCATCGGCGCCTTCGCGGGATTCCAGTTCCTCATGACGCTCTACCTGCAGGAACTCCGCGGCTGGACGACCTGGGAGACCGGCCTCGCGATGCTGATCCTCGGCGTCGACACCGTCCTCGCGCCCACGCTGACCCCGCGGCTCGTGGACCGCTTCGGCAACCTGCGCGTCCTGCTCGGCGGCCTCGTCCTCGCGGCCGTGGCGTACGGGCTGTTCGTGCCGGTCGGGCTCGACTGGGCGTACACGATCATGTTCCCGATCATGGCGCTGCTGGGGATGGCGTTCGCGCTCGCCTACGGTCCGCTGACGATGGCCGCCACCGACGGCGTGGACGAGAGCGAGCACGGCCTCGCGGGCGGCCTCTTCTATACGGCGATCCAGTTCGGCACCGCACTCGGCCTGTCCGCCGTGACCGCCGTCCAGGTCGCGGCGCTCGGCGGCAGGACGTCCCCGGACGCAGGCCTCGACGCCCTCCGCACAGCGCTGGCCGTCCCCTTCGCGGCGGCCCTGCTCGCCGCCTTGATCACCGCGTTCGGCCTCCGCGCCCGCGCCCGCACGGCCGCCCGCACCGCCGACCCGGCGCAAGAGCCCGTCGAGACGGCCGAGACCGTCGTCTAGGCCAGGCGGAGCGCCTGCCCGGCAGTTTGCCTAGCACTCTGCCGGGCAGGCAGGCAGCGATAGTTACCTGGTCGTAATTCATTGGATGCGGCTGGGTAGACTCGTCGTCCGGTACGCCTGACCCCGATCCGAGGAGCGCCACACGTGGCCCTAGTCGTGCAGAAGTACGGTGGCTCCTCCGTCGCCGACGCCGACGGCGTCAAGCGGGTCGCCCAGCGCATCGTCGCGACGAAGAAGGCGGGCAACGACGTCGTCGTCGTGGTGTCCGCGATGGGCGACACGACGGATGATCTCATCGATATGGCCAAGCAGGTCAGCCCGCTGCCGCCGGGCCGCGAGCTGGACATGCTGCTCACCGCCGGCGAGCGGATCTCGATGGCCCTGCTCGCCATGGCCATCGCGAACCTGGGCCACGAGGCCCGCTCGTTCACCGGCTCCCAGGCCGGCGTGATCACCGATGGCTCGCACGGTAAAGCCAAGATCATCGACGTGACGCCGGGACGGATCCGCACCGCGCTGGACGAGGGCTCGATCTGCATCGTGGCCGGGTTCCAGGGCGTCTCGCAGGGCACCAAGGACATCACGACCCTCGGCCGCGGCGGCTCCGACACCACCGCGGTCGCGCTCGCCGCCGCGCTCGACGCCGACGTCTGCGAGATCTACTCCGACGTGGACGGCGTCTTCACCGCCGACCCGCGCATCGTGGCCGCCGCCCGCAAGATCCCGAAGATCTCCTACGAGGAGATGCTGGAGATGGCGGCGAGCGGTGCGAAGATCCTGCACCTGCGCTGCGTGGAGTACGCGCGCCGCTACAACATCCCGATCCACGTGCGCTCCTCGTTCAGCCAGAAGGAGGGCACATGGGTCGTCGACAGCAGCGAGATCGAAGGACAGGACATGGAGCAGGCGATCATCTCCGGCGTCGCGCACGACCGGAGCGAGGCGAAGATCACCGTGGTCGGGGTGCCCGACAAGCCCGGTGAGGCCGCCGCGCTCTTCACGGTGCTGTCCGAGGCCGAGATCAACATCGACATGATCGTGCAGAACGTGTCGGCGGCGTCCACCGGCCGCACCGACATCTCGTTCACGCTGCCGTCCACGGACGGGCAGAGCGCGCTGACCGCCCTCAACAAGCTGAAGGAGCGGATCGGGTTCGAGTCGCTCCGCTACGACGACCGCATCGGCAAGGTGTCGCTGATCGGCGCCGGGATGCGCTCGCACCCGGGCGTCACCGCGACCCTGTTCGGCGCGATCGCCGACGCCGGCGTGAACATCGAGATGATCTCCACGTCGGAGATCCGGATCTCCGTCGTCGTCGCCCAGGACGACATCGACACCGCCGTCGCCGCCGCGCACCGCGCCTTCGACCTCGACGCCGAGCAGGTAGAAGCCGTCGTCTACGGCGGCACCGGCCGCTGACCGAGCACCCCGGCGCGCCGAAGCCCGCGCCCGCGTGCGGGCCCGAGCCCGCGTCTGAGCCCGCGTGCGCGTCCGCGTCTGAGCCCGCGCCCGCGCCCGCGTGCGAGCCCGCGCCCGCGTCACGTGACGCGTCCGGGCCCGCGTTCGAGCCCGCGTGCGAGCCCGAGCCCGCGTCCGAGTGCGGGCCCGCGTCCGAGCCCAAGCCCGAGCCCGAGCCCGAGCCCGCGCTCGCGTGCGAGCCTGCGCCCGCGTCACGTGACGCGCCCGCCCGCGTGCGCGTCCGCGTCCACGTGCGAGCCCGGGCCCACGCCCGCGTCCGCTTGTGCGGGTTGAGGTGAGCTGTTTGGACGTTCGGGGGGCCCGCGCGTCACGTGACGCAGTCGGGTGAGGCGGACGGTGGCACCATCCTCCGGGAACCGGTCGGGGACGACGGTAGTTCAGAGGATGTGAGTGCGACGATGGACTCGGCTTCCGTGCTGCCGGCTCTCGCGGTCGTCGGCGCGACGGGGGCGGTCGGGACGGTGCTGCTCGACCTGCTGTCCACCCGCCAGGACGTGTACGGGGAGATCCGGCTCGTCGGCTCGGAACGGTCCGCCGGGCGCGTGCTGAAGGTGCGCGGCCGGGCGACGGAGTCCGTGGCGCTCGCACCCGAGGTCTTCGACGGCGTCGACATAGCGATTTTCGCCGTCCCGGCGCCGGTGGCCGAGAAATGGATCCCGGTCGCGGTGGGGCGCGGCGCAGTGGCCGTCGACGGGTCGGGCGCGTACCGGACGAGACGGAACGTCCCGCTCGTCGTCCCGGAGGTGAACCCGGAACGGGTGCGGGAACGTCCGCGAGGCATCGTCGCCGGTCCCGGCTGCACGACGCTGTCGATGATCGTGGCGCTCGGGGCGCTGCATCAGCGGTACGGGCTCCGGGAGCTGGTCGTCGCGTCCTACCAGGCGGCGTCCTCGGCGGGACGGTACGGGATCGACACGCTGTACGCGCAGCTTGAGAAGATCGGCGGGGATCGCGCGCTCGGCCACCGCGCGGGCGACATCCGCGGCGTGGTCGGCGACTTCGGACCGTTCCAGGCGCCGCTCGCGATGAACGTCGTGCCGTGGGCGGGGACGCCCGAGGACGGCGGCTGGACGTCCGACGAGATGTCCGTCAGGCACGAGACGCGCAAAGTCCTCGGGCTCCCGGAGCTGAAGGTGTCGGCGACGTGCGTCCGCGTCCCGGTGGTGACCGGGCATTCGGTGGCCGTCCATGCGGTGTTCGAGGAGCGGACCGATCAGCGCGAAGCCCAGGAGATCCTCGCGAGGTCCCCCGGTGTGGTGCTGTGCGACAGCCCGGAGACGCGCGAGTTCCCGACGCCGTCCGATGTCGTCGGCACCGACCCGACATGGGCCGGACGCGTCCGGCGCTCGCTCGACGACCCGCAGGCGCTCGACCTGTTCCTCTGCGGTGACAACCTGCGCAAGGGCTCCGCACTGAACAGCGCCCAGATCGCCGAGCTCATCGCCGCCGAACTCACGGTGTGAGGGACGCGGGGACGGCGCGACGGCGGGGCGGGGCCGTAGGCTGGCAGGCGTGACCGAGACGAAGGCCGTGAAGTCCGAGCAGACACGGTCCCTGATCGTCGAGACTGCGCTGAAGCTGTTCAGGGACCGCGGATACGAGGCGACGACGATGCGCGCGATCGCCAAGGAGGCGGGCGTCTCGGTCGGCAACGCCTACTACTACTTCGGGTCCAAGGAAGAGCTGATCCAGGCCTACTACGACGAGCTGCAGGACGAGCACGTCGCCGCCTGCCGCGCCGTCCTGGACGCCGAGACCGCGTTCGCGCCGCGGCTGCTCGGCGTGCTGAAGGCCCGGGTCGACACAATGGTCCCGTACCACGAGTTCGCCGGGAAGTTCTTCAAGTTCGCCGCCGAGCCGACGAGCCCGCTCAACCCGTTCAGCGCCGAGTCAGGCCCGGCCCGCGAGTCGGCGGTCGCGATCTACCGCGAGGTCGTGGACGGCTCCGATCTGAAGATCGACAAGGAATTCCGGGCGGAGCTGCCGGAGCTGCTGTGGATCTACTCGATGGGCATCGTCCTGTACTGGGTGCACGACAGCTCGCCGGGCTGCCGCAAGACGTACCTGCTCGTCGAGCGGACGGTCCCGCTGGTCAACCGCATGGTGGCGATGTCGCGGATGCCGGGCTTCAAGTCGGTGACCCGGGAACTGGTCGGCATCATCCGCGAGGTCCGCGCCTGACGGGCATCGCGAGGTCCGCGCCTGACGGGCATCGCGAGGTCCGCGCCTGAGGGGCATCGTCGGGTTCAGCGGAAGGTGATGTCCCAGTGGTCCTTCTCGCGGGCGAACAGGGTGCCGTCCGGTGAACGGTAGAGCCGCGCGCCGTCGCTGCGGACGCCGGCCGACGGGTAGCGCTTGATCGCGCGGTCGACGCACGCGCTCGGCGAGATGTCGAGCTTGTAGCCCTTCCAGTGGCTGAAGGGGCCGCTCGCGTGGCCGCGTTCGGTGCCGCCGGTGACGGTGATCTCGCAGCCGCTCGACTCCGCGAAGCCGACCAGGCCCTTGATCGTCCCCCAGCGGACGTTCTCGAACGACGTGCAGGACGTGATCGTCCGGTCGGAGCAGCGGCCGGTCGAGCGCCATCTGATGCCGCTGCCGCGCAGCACGTCCTCGGCCAGATGATGCCGGAGGCGCACCGAGTCGGGCCTGTTCTGCAGCGTCGCCGTCAGCTGGTGCTTCTTCTTACCTGCCTTCTCGGGTGCCAGGACGTAGGCCGGTCGCGGCTCGGGCGCCTCGGACCGTCCAGCGGAGGCGTCGTCGTCGTTGGGTTCGGCGGCGGGCAGGCCCGGACGGGTCGCGGCGATGGGACGGCGCGGCGGTGCGAACTCGCTGATCGACGCTGGACGCGAGGGCGGCGCCGGCCTGGCCGTCGAGAGCGGCTCTCGCGCAGACCTCTCGTCGGCGGACGCCTTCGGCGGCGCGGCGGCGAGGATCGTGATCGCCATCGCCGCGCCGGTCGCCAGTGCGGTCAGCCGGTACGCAGGCCCGTGAGCCGCGGGTATTCGATGGCGGGCGGCGTGCCGGACGAGCGCATGAACGTGGTGAAGCCGTGTCATGTGATCCCCCCGATCAACGACGAAACGAGCGCCGGGGGGCGAGCCGTGACGGTCACGGCTCATTGCTCACAAGCGGCCGATCAGAGGAGTGCCCGAGCCTTTGATCTTGTAAACACGGCCGGTCAGCGGGGACGGGCGGGCGTTCGCCCGTCCCCCGGGAAGATCAGGACATACCGAGATGCTTGCGGGCGAAGTCCATTTCGGCGGCCATCTGGGTGATCCGCTCCTCGACGACGAGCGACCCGTGTCCGGCGTCGTAGCGGTACACCTCGTGCGGACGGTCCAGCTCGGCGAGCCGGGCGACGTAGTTGTCGATCTGCCGGATGGGGCAGCGCGGGTCGTTCTCGCCCGCGAGGATCAGCACCGGCGCCTTCACCTGCGAGACGTAGGTGATCGGGGACGACTCGCGGTACCGGTCCGGGACCTCGTCCGGCGAGCCGCCGAACAGCGACCGGTCGAACGCCTGCAGACCCTCCATTTCGTCCTCGTACGCGGCGACGTAGTCGGCGACCGGCACGGCGGCGACCGCGACGCTCCAGTCGTCCGGCTGGGTGCCGATGCCGAGGAGGGTGAGGAACCCGCCCCACGAGCCGCCGGTCAGGACGAGCTTCGACGGGTCGGCGAGCCCGCTCGACACCGCCCAGTCGCGGACGGCCTTGATGTCCTCCAGCTCGGTGAGCCCGACCCGTCCCTCGATGGCGTCCCGCCACTCCGACCCGTAGCCCGTCGAGCCCCGGTAGTTGACGCGGACGACCGCGAACCCGTGGTCGACCCAGGCGGCGGCGGACGCGACGAACGAGTCGTCGTCCTGCGCCGTGGGCCCGCCGTGAACGTCGAAAACGGTCGGATAGGGGCGGTCGCCCTCCGGCGGCTTGCTGACCAGCGCGTGGATGCGGCCTGCGGGACCGTCCACCCACACGTCCTCGACCGGGACGGACGGCGGCGCGACCGGCCCGGGCGGCGTCAGCACCACCGCGCCGGACGTCGACCTGATCACCGGCGGCTCGGCGGCGGACGACCAGGAGAACTCGACCATCCCGTCCGGCCGGACGTCCGCCCCGCCGATCACCCCGCGGGGCGTGTCGATCCTGGTCAGCGACTCGTCGGCCAGGTCGTACCGGTACAGCTCGTCGCGCGCCTCATGGGAGTGGGCGATCAGCAGCGCCGTCCCGTCCGGGTACCAGCCGGCGCCGATCTCGCCGGGCAGGTCGAGGACGATCTCGCGCTCGGTGCCGGCGACCGGGTCCCAGATCAGGATCTCGTCCCGGCCGCGCCGCTCATGGTTGACGAGAAGCCGTGAATCACTGTCGACCGGGGCGAATCCGGCCCCGTAGACGCCCTTGCCCGGCCCGTCCCACAGATCGGCGACCGTGGAACCGTCAGGACGCAGCACGCGCAACGCCATATGACGGCTGTCGCCGTGCTCGCTGTGCCCGATCGCCATCAGGGACTCGTCATGGGACAGAGCAGCGATGTGCGCGTCCTCTGCGTGGTGGTAGAGCACCTCCGGCGACGCGTCAGGACGACACAAATGGATGGTGTTCCCTGCGTCGGTCGTCCGTCCGATGACGGCGAGACCACTGCGGCCTAGGGACAGCCCAGACGGATACGACGGCTCCAACCCGGGGACGGCCGGAACGCTCTCCGCCCCTGCGTCCGCGTTGAACGGGACGCGTTCCCATAGGCCGAACTCGTCGCCATCCGTGTCCGCGAACCACCACACCCATTCGCCGGACGGATCGATGGTGCCGGTCCAAGTGCCGTTGGGCCGTTCGGTCACCTGGCGTTGCGCGCCGGTGCCGCGGTTCCACGTGTAGATCTCCCACGTCCCGGTGACGTTCGACCGGTAGATGCTGTGGTCCGGGGCGTCACGCGCCCATCTGGGGAAACTGATCCGGGCGGCTCGGAACCGTGCCTTCCAACGCTCATCGTCGACCATGCATCCAGTATCGCGGCCGATCACCCGTCCGAACGCCGCCAAGATCCCGGCGGCGTTCGTTGCGATCAGCCTGCGAGGCGGCTGGTGACCTGCTCGATCGCGGCGCGGACCTGGCGGTCCATGGCGCGGGCGAAGCCCGCTTCGACGGTGACCTGGGCGCCGGGACGCAGCCGGGCGAGTGTCTCGGTGAGCTCCCCGAGATTCCGGTCGTGGTCGCGGTCGTGATCGTGATCGGGGTCGCGGTCGCGGCCCTGATCCTGGTCGTGATCGGGGCGCTGGTCGTCGATGCGTCCGACGGCGTGCGTGGCGATCAGGCGGACGAACATCGCGGCCAGGTCGTCCATGCTGCGCTGGAGCTCCCGGCCGGCCGACAGCACGTCCTCCAGCGGCACACCGGCGTGGACGAGCGTCACGGTCGCGTCAAGCTGGCGGCGGCTCCAGTGGGTCACGCGGTCGCCGTCCACCTCGATGTGGCCGTGGGCGATGGCACGCTCCAAGGGCTCCGGGCCGAACAGCGCCGTCAGCTCGTCCATTGTCATGGCCACCGGAACCTCGTTCGACCACGGTGTGGTGACCGCGTTCTCGACGCCGAGAACGGACCGGATGTCCTGGCCCTGCTCCCACGCGGACAGCAGTTCCCGGATGCCTTCGAGGGTGTGGCCGCGCTCAAGCAGGTTCGCGATCATGCGGAGGCGGGCCAGATGATCTTCGGAGTAGAGGCCGATCCGTCCGGCGCGGCGGGGTGGCGGCAGCAGCTTGCGCTCCTGGTAATAGCGCAGCGTTCGGACGGGGATGTCGGCGGCCTCCGCGAGTTCACCGATGCGATATTCGCGCCCACGGTCGGGGTCGTCGTGCTCCTCCGTCGGCTTTTCGGTCACGGCCGCAAGCATAGGCGGTCACGCCCAGTACGCATGGTCGTCACGTGGAGCCGCCCTGGAGGCGCACGGTCGCGGTTCCGGCGTCGAGATCCACGCGGGTGCGGGCGGGTGCGCCGTCGTTCTCCTCGTCCCGCAAGATCAGCGAGGTGCGGCGCTGCTCCTGCTGGTGGCGGTGCGTGCCGTGGAAGAAGACGTCCAGCTCACCGACCGCGACCGCCGAGACCGGACGGCCCGTCTCGTCCCGCCGCCAAGGCAGCCGGAACCTGCGGTTCGCCCACAGACCGGCACGGTCGAGGACGGCGAAGGCGACCAGCGCGATCACAAGGCCGGGGATGGTCATGAAGACGATCAATGCCACGTTCGTCCAACGAACGCGCCCCATCGCTGGTTGCGCACTTTCGCTTTCGTTTTCGCGCTCACGATCAGTTTGCGCCGGACCGTCCTAGGTGACGCGACGGACCGTCAAGGTCTTTCGTTGTCGGCGAGTGCGCCTTTCATTCGTGACCTGGGGCGCCTCGGTGGCGAGCAGGTCGCGGAGCGTGCGCGGAACGATGTCCTCGCGCCGGTCGGTGAACGGTGAACGCATCAGATGTTCTCCCTTGTCGGGGGCGGGGCCGGGGAC